>DATAIH010000222.1:0-5749 GCA_036262755.1 Candidatus Acidiferrum sp. | reverse complement strand
TAGAGAAGCAGCCGTTCGCATCTCAGTGTTCCCCTGCGTTCGGTCCAACACACAACCCTGAACGACAGAGGTGGAATGGCGGAAGCATACTTAGCGCGGGCGCATCCCCAGACGAGTTGGTGTAGAATGCACGCCGCCCCGGGGCTTCTCGAGACCTACCAAAACCGATTGCGAACACGGCCTTTGGAGGTTCCATCGGTTCAACCATTGAGCGGCCCACAGGCGGTTCTCCGCGAACCGGGCTTCCATGCGGCTGAGGAGAGATGTCCATGCATGACGAGCAGACCACACTGAATCCGGCAACAAAAACACAGCTGTCGAAGTGGATATTGTTGGCACTAATCGTGGCGGGGGGGGCCCCGATCAGCCTCGCGCAACCGCAGAAACCTCTGCTTCTCCGAGATCCTGCGGTTAGCAAGTTGCAACTAGCCTTCAGCTACGCGGGGAGCATCTGGGTGGCGAATCGCGATGGCAGCAACGTTCACCGCTTGACCACCGGCGGGCACGAGGAGAAACCTTCGTTCTCGCCTGACGGCTCGCAAATTGCGTTCACCGGCGATTACGACGGGACGCACGGAGTGTATGTGGTTCCTGCTGCCGGAGGGGAGCCGCGCCGCCTCACTTATCACCCCGCCGACGCCGACGTTCAGGGATGGACACCAGACGGAAAGCGGATTTTGTTCAGCTCATTCCGAAGCGCATTCGCGGGTGGCGTGATTCAGCTTTTTACCGTGCCCCTGGAAGGCGGTTTTGCAACCCAGGTTCCCCTGGTCAGGGCTGCGGAAGGTTCCTTTTCTCCTGACGGCGCGCGCATCGCTTACGTGCCCAACATGCAATGGCAGCGGGCCTGGAAGCGTTATCGCGGCGGGCAAACTAAACCTATTTGGGTCGCCAGCCTTGCCGACTCGAGTTTGCAGGCTAGAATACCGCGGGATGATTCCAATGACTTCAATCCTATGTGGGTCGGCGACACAATTTATTTCCTTTCCGACCGCAGCGGCCCGGTGACTGTTTTCTCCTACGATTTGAAGTCGCAGCTGGTGAAGCAAATCGTCAAGAACGAGGGATTCGATATCAAGTGCGCCTCCGCAACAGCTGATGCCATTGTCTACGAGCAGTTCGGATCGCTGCATTTGCTGGACCTGAAATCAGGAAACGACCGCGTGCTGGACATCCAGCCGGTAGCCGACCTCGCAGAAGTCCGGCCGCACTTCCTGAAAATCGAGCCGAGGAGAATTCGCTCCGCGGATATTTCTCCCACGGGCGCTCGCGCGGTGTTCGGCGTACGCGGAGAGATTTTGACGGTGCCCGCCGAGAAGGGCGACATTCGCAATTTGACCAACACCGCGGACGTGGTGGAGCGCGATCCTGCGTGGTCGCCCGACGGAAAATCGATCGCGTATCTTTCCGATGAGTCCGGCGAATATGCGCTGCACATCCGCGACCAGAGCGGCTCCGGGGAAGTTCGCAAGATCAATCTCGGCAGTCCGCCGACGTTTTATTACTCGCCGACGTGGTCCCCTGACTCCAAGAAAATCGCCTACACCGACAAGCGACTGAATTATTGGTACGTGGATCTCGATAAGAAAACGCCGGTGAAGGTGGACACCGACATGTACACGGATCCCGCGCACAGCCTGCAAATGGTTTGGTCGCCCGACAGCCGTTGGATCGCATACACGAAACAGTTGAAGAGCCATCTGCACGCGGTATTTGCCTACTCGCTCGAGCAGGCCAGGAGCTATCAGCTCACGGACGGAATGAGTGATGCGCTCTATCCGGCATTCGACAAGGAAGGCAAATATCTATATTTCACTGCCAGCACGGACGCCGCGCTGAACACCGGCTGGCTGGACATGACCAGTCTGGAACGCCCGGTCACGCGAAGCGCCTACATCATTGTTTTAAGAAAGGATCTTCCTTCGCCGCTCGGGCCGGAGAGCGATGAAGAAAAGAGCAAAGAAGCGGAGAAGGGCGGCAAAGACCAGAAAGGCGACGCGGATAAAGACAAGGAAAAGGACAAATCCAAAGAGGAAAAACCGGCTAACGTCGAGATCGACCTCGAAGGAATCAGCCAACGCATTCTCGCCCTGCCCATTCCCGGGCGCAATTACAATGGACTTCTTACCGGAAAGGCCGGCGCCCTGTTTCTGGGCGAGGGGCCGCAAGTCGACCCCATCGACTTTGACGACGGCGGGCCGACGACAAAAATCCATAAGTTCGATCTGAAGACGCGCAAGACGGAACAGATTCTCGATGGCGTGACCAGCTTTGACGTGTCTTTTAATGGCGAGAAGATGCTGTACGCCAAGCAGAACCAGTGGTTCATTACCCCGGCGGTGAAGCCTGCCGATGGGCCTCCGCAGCCGGGCCAAGGCGGGCCGCTGAGACTCGACTCCATGGAGATTTATGTCGATCCACGCGCCGAGTGGAAGCACATGTACGATCAAGTGTGGCGCGACGAACGCGACTTTCTCTACGATCCCGGACTGCACGGGCTCGGCCTGGAGGAGGTCAAGAAAAAATATGAACCCTTCGTCGATAACATTTCCACGCGTGATGATTTGAATTATTTGTTCACGGAAATGCTGGGAAACATCACCATTGGCCATATGTTCGTTGGCGGAGGCGATATCCCCGAACCCAAGCGCGTCAAGACGGGACTTCTTGGTGCGGACTACTCCGTTGAGAACGGCCGCTACCGCTTTGCGCGCGTTTATGACGGCGAAAACTGGAATCCCAAGCTTCGCGCGCCGCTGACGCAGCCCGGCGTGAACGTGCATGCGGGAGACTACCTGCTCGCCGTGAATGGCCGGGACGTTCGCCCGCCGGGAGATGTTTACAGCTTTTTCGAAGAAACCGCCGGCAAACAGGTGACGCTGAGAGTTGGCGCAACGCCCGACGGTAGCAGGTCGCGCGAGGTGACCGTCATTCCCGTGGACGACGAATCCTCGCTGCGAAACTACGCGTGGATTGAAGGCAATCGCCGCAAAGTGGACGAGCTAACCGGCGGCCGCGTGGCATACGTCTACTTACCCGATACCTACGCGGGTGGCTACACGAACTTCAACCGCTACTACTTCGCCCAGGTTGGCAAGGACGCGGCCATCATCGATGAACGTTACAACGGAGGCGGAGACATCGCGGACTACATCATCGATTATCTGCGAAGACCGCTGTTGAGTTACTGGAACATGCGCGAAGGCAAAGACATCACCACGCCCATCGAAGCCATCTTTGGGCCCAAGGTGATGATTATCAACGAAATGGCGGGCTCGGGCGGCGACGCTTTGCCTTGGATGTTCCGCAAGACCGGCATTGGTCCGCTGGTGGGCAAGCGCACGTGGGGCGGATTAGTGGGACATTACACCAATCCTGGTGATTTGCTGGATGGCGGCTTTACCGGAACGCCCGACCTAGCCTTTTACAACCCGAATGGGACTTGGGACGTGGAAAACCACGGCGTGCCGCCCGATGTCGAGACGGAATTGGATCCGCAGGCCGCGCGTGCTGGACACGACTCGCAATTGGAAAGGGCCGTGGAGGTGGTGATGGATTTGTTGAAGAAGAATCCGCCTCCTCCCGCACCCCACCATCCAGCGTTTCCGAACTATCAGAAAGCCGGCGCAAACTAGTGTCCGGTGACCGCTTTTTCAAACCTACGTGGGACGCGCCGAAGCGCCCGCCTAAAAAGCCATAGGACGGTAGCTTGCATCACGCGACCCACTGGGGAACCGCTCACAAAAGAGTGAGTGGATCCATGTCCACAAGCACGGCGGTTTGAGGAATCTCCTTTGCGTCGCAATACTCGAGCGCACCGTTGAGAAGCTTCGCGAGCACAGAGCGCTTCTGCGACTTCAGCAGAAATTGGAAGCGGTGTTCCCTTTTCAGCCGCGCGAGCGGCGCAGTCGCCGGTCCTAGAATGCGAACCCTCTCTCCGTCATGCGGAGAGAAATATTCCGAGAGTTGCCGGGACCAGTGGATAACTCGTTCCAGGCTGGTGTCCCGGACAATCACGTTCGCCAACGAAGTGAAAGGCGGGTAAGCCATCATGCGGCGGAAGTGCAATTCCCGTCCGAAAAAAGAAGTGTAGTCCTGTTTGACCGCGTCCTGGATCGCGTAATGCCCGGGATAAAAGGTCTGGATGAGCACGCGGCCGGCAAGTTCACCGCGGCCCGCGCGGCCGGCCACTTGCGTGAGCAACTGAAAAGTGCGCTCGGCGGCGCGAAAGTCCGGCAAGCTGAGCGAGGAGTCGGCGCTGACCACGCCGACCAGGGTTACGCGCTGAAAATCGTGGCCTTTGGCGAGCATTTGCGTGCCGACAAGAATGTCCAGCGCGCCGCCGGCAAACGCCCCGAGGGTTTGCTGATACTGCCGCTTGGTTCGCGCGGTGTCGCGGTCCAGCCTGGCGATGCGGGCGCCCGGAAAGTCCTTGCGCAGGCGTTCTTCCAGGTGCTCCGAGCCCTCGCCAAAAAAATAAATGTATTTTGATTGGCACTTCGGACAGAGTTTTGGAATCGCCTGAATCGAGCCGCAGTAATGGCATTCGAGGCGGTTACGCTGCTTGTGATGCGTCATGGAAATGCTGCAATTGGCGCATTCGACCGAAGCACCACAACTCCGACAGAGCACGGACCAGGAGTATCCGCGCCGGTTAATCAGCACCAGCGCTTGTGTTCCATTCAAGAGACATCCCTCGATGCCTGCGCGCAATTTCGAGGAAACGGGGCCTGTCTGATGGGTCTCCTGAAAATCTTCGCGAAGGTCGACAATTTCTACCTCCGCGAGAGGGCGGTCTCGGACGCGGGAAGGCAGTGTCAATAATTCGTATTTGCCGTTGCCCGCGTGATGATAACTCTCCATCGAGGGCGTTGCGGAGCCCAGCAGCGCCAAGGCATTTTCCATTTTCGCGCGCACGATGGCCACGTCCCGTCCGTGATAGCGAGGTGTTTCTTCCTGCTTGTAGCTAGTCTCTTGCTCTTCGTCCACGATAATCAGGCCGACGTTTTCGAGTGGAGCAAAAATTGCGGACCGCGTGCCGACAACGACACGCGCGTCACCAATGCGGACGCGCCACCATTCGCGCGCTCGTTGCGCATCGCTCAGGGCGGAATGCAATACGGCAACGCCTTCGAAACGCGCGCCAAACCACCAGCGGCACTGCCGGCCAATCCAGAGTGTCAAGGCGATTTCCGGCACGAGGACGATGGCGGTTTTCCCGCGCGCGAGAGTGTCCTGCACGGCGCGCAGATACACTTCTGTCTTACCGCTTCCGGTTACGCCGTGAAGCAACTGCACGCCAAACGCGCACAGTTCGAACCGCGCGCGGATTGCTTTTAAGGCGACCTCCTGCTCGGCATTGAGCTCGTGAGCCGACGGCGTGTAGCCGGCGTCGAAAGGATCCTCGGCAGGATCCAACGGTTCTTCCCAGCTCTCGAGCAAGCCATCGCGCAGCATGCGCTCAACCAAAGATCGCGCGACATTCGCAAGCCGCAGAAGTTGCGGCAACGGAAGCGGGCCACGCTCTGTTTCGAGTAACGCGCGGACGCTTTCTTCTTTCTCCGAGAGCGGTTTACCCGCGTCGTCCCGAGCGGGCGCCGCCTTCCATGCGATTACGCGCTGCGTTTTTCGCTTTTTCGTCTGCATACCTTCGCGAATCTCGATGAGGCCAAGGCGCCGGAGCTTTTGCAGCGATGGAACCTCGAGTCCCAACTTGGCCCGAGATTTCAAGTGAATTGCGCCTTCCTTC
>DATAIH010000221.1:0-13957 GCA_036262755.1 Candidatus Acidiferrum sp. | reverse complement strand
CCGCACCTGGTCGGTATCCGTTCGAACGACCATGCCGTCGGTGGCCACCAGCGTGCACGCGGTCTGGAGTTTGGGCGCCTTTTCGACTTCCACCAGGCACATGCGGCACGCCGCCTGGAGCGACAGGCCGGGGTAGTAACAAAACGAGGGGACTTCGGTTCCGATGCGCCGCGTCGCCTCGATGACCAGCGTGCCCTGCGGCAGCTGCACTTCGCGGTCGTTAATCTTCAGCTTGATGAGCTTCTGATCCGGCATGGAATCCTTACCGCGAGCGGTTTTGGCTTTGCTTCCGATCTTTTGCCTTACCTGGTGCCAACGAGCGCTCCCGCGGATTTATAAGGGCACCGTCCCTTCAAATGATCTTCAAAATCACGGCGCCATTTCTTCACGATGCTGATGGTCGGCATGGCCGCGGCGTCGCCGAGCGGACAGAAGGTTCTCCCCAGCATGTTTTTGGCGAGTTCCGCGACGAGATCGATGTCTTCCGCACGCCCCAAGCCGGTGTGGAAGCGCTCCAATGTCTTTCGCAACCACGCGGTACCTTCGCGGCACGGAATGCACCACCCGCAAGATTCGTGGGCGTAGAAGTGCATGATACGCCGGGCCATGTCCACCATGCAGGTGTCTTCGTCCATCACCACCATGCCGCCGGAGCCGAGCATCGAGCCGGCCTTCGCCAGCGCATCGTAATCCATCGGGATGTCGATTTCTTCCGCGGTCAGCAGCGGGCAGGAACTTCCGCCGGGAATGACCGCCTTCAATTTTCTCCCTTCGGCGATGCCGCCCGCCACTTCGTAAATGAACTTCCTCATGTTCATGCCGAGCGGCACTTCATAAATCCCGGGCTTCCGGACATGACCGGAGACGCACAGCAGGCGGGTGCCGCCATTCTTCGGCGTGCCGCGGCTCGCGTAAGCTTCGCCGCCATCGCGAATGACCGCTGGCACGGCGCTCAGCGTTTCCACGTTGTTGATAATCGTGGGGCACCCATATAGCCCCACGACCGCAGGGAAGGGCGGCTTGATGCGCGGGTAGCCGCGTTTGCCTTCGAGAGATTCCATCAGCGCCGATTCTTCGCCGCATTCATAAGCGCCCGCGCCGGTGTGGACCAGCAAATCAAAATCAAAACCCGTGCCCAGAATGTTTTTGCCCAGCAAGCCGGCGGCATACGCTTCGGCGATGGCGCCGTCCACGATGTCCAGCACGTAGCGGTATTCGCCGCGAATGTAGATGAATCCTTGATGCGAGTCGATGGCGCGACCAGCGATGACCATTCCTTCAATCATCTGGTGCGGGTCCATCTCCATGAGCGGCCGGTCCTTGCAAGTGCCCGGCTCGCTTTCATCCGCGTTACAAATCACGTACCTTGCTTTCCGCGAATCCTTTGGCACGAACGACCACTTCATCCCCGTTGGGAAGCCCGCGCCGCCACGCCCACGCAAGTTCGATTTTTTCACTTCTTCGATGATGGATTCCGGCGTCATCTCCTTCAGCGCTTTTTCCAGCGCTTTGTAGCCCGCGTGCTTCACGTAAACGTCCAGCTTGTGCGAGTTCTTCACGCCCCAGCACCGGCTGATCAGCGGCGTTTCGAGGACGTGCCGGTCATGCAGCGCGCCGGAAGTCACCGGCTCAGGCTCCGGGTGTTTTCCCCCGTCCAGCTCTTCAATGATGCGGTCGAACTTCAGTGGCGTCACGTTTTCGTAGAAGTCGTAATTGACCTGCATGGCCGGTGCGCCGGTGCACGCGCCGATACACTCGACTTCTTCGAGCGAGAACACGCCGTCCTGTGTGGTCTCTTTGTGGCCGATCTCCAGGCGCTTCTTTGCGAGCGCGAGCAATTCGTTGCCGCCTTTGAGCATGCACGCCACATTGGTGCAGACCTGCACGTGATACTTGCCCATGGGCTTGCGGCGCAACATCGAGTAGTACTCGAGGGTCTCTTCCACCTGCACGTTGTTCACGTCCAGCCGGTGTGCGATTTCCGCGATCATTTCGTCGCTGATGTAGCCAAATTCATCCTGCGCATATATCAGCATGGGAATCAGCGCGCTGCGCTTCACTGGGTAAGTGGTCTGCAGCTTTTCGAATTTCGCCGAAAGCTTGGGGGATAGTTCCATGGCTACCTGTCGACTTCTCCGAGCACGATATCAATGGTACCAATGCAGGCGACCACGTCGGCGATCAACCGCCCTGCGATAAGCTTCGATAGCGCCTGCAAATTAATGAACGACGGAGCGCGAAAATGCACCCGCACCGGCTTCGGTGAACCGTCGCTGGCCACGAAGCAACCCAGCTCGCCGCGGGGCGACTCCACTGCCACAAACGCTTCGCCCGGCGGCGGTGAGAAGCCTTCCGTAAAGATCTTGAAGTGGTAGATGAGCGCTTCCATCTCCGTCTTCATTTTTTCGCGCTGCGGCGGAATAATTCCCGGCGCGTCCGCTTTGATGGGCCCTTCGTCGGTTATCTTTCTCATTGCCTGCCGAACGATTTTCAAACTTTCGCGCATCTCCGCCACGCGCACCAGGTACCGCGCGTAGCAGTCCGATTCTGTGCGGGTCGGCACATTAAAGTCGAATTCCTCGTAGCTCGAATAGGGGAAGGCTTTCCGGTTGTCGTGCGCTACGCCCGCCGCGCGCAGCGTTGGGCCGGTCATGCTCAATGCAATTGCATCTTCCGTTGAAATGTAGCCGATATCTCTCGTGCGGCCGATCCAGATGGGGTTTTGTGTCAGCAGCGTCTCGTATTCATCCACTCGGCTCGGCATCATGTTCAAGAGTTTTTGCACCGCATGACGCCAGCCCGCGGGCGGGTCCAGCGCCACGCCACCGATGCGTATGTAGCTGGTCATCATCCGCTGGCCCGCGAACATTTCGAAAATGTTCAGAATCTCCTCGCGTTCGCGGAAGCAATAGAGAAAGACCGACATCGCCCCCAGGTCGATGGCATGCGTCCCCAGCCACACCAGGTGCGAGGAAAGTCGCTGCAGCTCAACCATCATCACGCGGATGTATTGCGCGCGCTTAGGCACTTCCAGTCCGAGCAGCTTTTCGACCGCCATGCAGTACACCAGGTTGTTGCCCAGCGGATTCAGGTAATCCATGCGGTCGGTCAGGGTGATCGCTTGGGAGTAGGTTTTGTTTTCGCAGGATTTTTCGATACCAGTATGCAAATAGCCGATGTCCGGAACCGCCTTCACGACCGTTTCGCCGTCGAGCTCCAGCAGAATGCGTAGCACGCCGTGGGTCGACGGGTGCTGTGGTCCCATGTTGAGGACCATGGTCTTGGCCGTGCCGGCAACGGTATCAACGGTTGTCATAGCGGGCCGCTCTTCTTAAAAAGGTCTCCCGCGCTGGGCACGTCGCGGTAGCCCTCCACGGGAAAATCCCTGCGCAGCGGATATCCTTCCCAATCCTCAGGAAGCAGAATCCGCCGCAAGTCGGGGTGGCCGTTGAAGCGAATTCCGAATAGGTCAAAAATCTCCCGCTCCAACCAGTTGGCTCCGGGCCAAACGGACACAAGGGAATCCACCACCGGATCCTGGCCGCTTAGTTTGACTTGCACACGCACGCGGTCGCGCCTGGGAATGGACACCAGCTGGTAGTTCAACTCGAATCGCGGCTCAACGGGATAGCGGTCCACGCAAGTGGCATCGGTGAGGAGGTTGAACAGTAGTTTGGAATCCGCACGGCATCGCTCCGCCACGGCGCAAAGCAAGTTTCGCGGCACCACGACCGTCGTTTCACCCCGGAATTCAACGACCTCGGCGACGGCCTGCGGGCTCCACGACCGCAAGCACTCGACTACAACATTAGCTTTTTGGCTGGAAGGCTCCGTCACAATTTGTGATCCCACGAGCGCTGCTATTTGGTCCAGTCCAGCGCACCCTTTTTCCAAAGATAAAGATAACCGACCAGGAGAACGGCAATGTAAATCATCATCTCCACAAAGCCGTACCAGCTCAAGCTGCGAAAGACGTAGGCCCAGGGATAAAAAAAGATGGCTTCTACGTCGAACAGAATGAAAACCATCGCCACGAGGTAGAACTTTACGGAGAGGGGTTCCCGTGCGTCACCTGTGGGTTCCATGCCGCATTCGTACGCTTGCTGCTTGGCTCGGCTTGGCCGCCGCCATCCCACCAAAACGGAAAGCGCTGTCAGCGCGCCGGCAAGCCCAAGGGCCATGAGCAGGTGTAGGAGAAGAGGAGCATAGGTATGTAAGCCAGAATCCGTCATGGTCAAATTGCTATAATATCGATTTAGCGGGCGCCCGGTCAATTCGGGCGCAACGATTCTCGCGAGGCCTGCCCCGTTGGTGCGAAAACCCGGGCGGACACCGACATGCCATTTGGTCACAACTCCAACGTGACAGTTGCCGGCGACACTTATCACGTCCAGACGGAAGAGCGCGGCGCCGCGCATGCGCTGATCGATACGACCGTTTATTTGCGCGGGCGCGTACTTCATCGCCGCACAAATAGCTTTAGCGACCTGCTTCCCTTAAATCCGGACCGCGAGCAGGCGCTGAAGCTTCGCGTGGACACGCAGCATCGCAGCGTGGTTGATGAAATCCGCTCTGGCAAGCTGCGCTTGACGGTTCCGAGCGCTCGGAAAACGCAAGATCAGGCGCCGGCTCCGGCGGAGTCAGCCGCGGGTATTCATTTGGAGCTGCTCAACGCCAAAACCTGGCTCACGGGCAAACGCGCGCTGTTACAAATAGCCGTGAACGATCGTGGGCACAACCCCGTCGAGCGCGCCACGGTTCTGGCCCGCGTGGAAGGCGCCGTGGAGCCGGCCGCGTTTTCCTCGGAAACGGGGTCTCTCGGGCGGGCAAACCTTGAATTCGACATGCCGCCTGTGGCCGGTCCGGAAGTCGCGCTGGTCATCGAAGCCTCCAAGGGGAAGGCGCGCGCTCATTTGCGCTTTCAATTGCGCGCCAAGCCTCGCGTGCCTTCGACTCGCTGAGGATCGAACCCATGCTTACCATCATCGTAAACGGAGAACAACGCGCCGCAAAACCCGGCTCGACGGTCACTGACTTGCTCCGCGAAATGAGCCTGGATCCTGGCCGCGTGGCTATCGAACGCAACCTCGAGATTCTCTCTCGCGCGGATTGGCAGAGGACCACCATCCAGCCCGGCGACCGTTACGAAATCGTGCAGTTTGTCGGCGGGGGATAGCGCCAGGCTCCGCCGTCCTCGAGCAATGCTGGGATCGCAACTCGCGCAGGTCGCCAAGAACGACTCGTCCGTCAGTCGTCGCAAATCTAGATTCCTTTGAGGATGTGGCCCATTTTGCGTTGCTTGGTTTTCAGGTACCCGTGCGAGATTTTCGACACGCGCGGTTGGCACGGGACTCGCTCCACCACGTGAATCCCCGCCTCTTGCAGTTGCCGGACTTTCTCCGGATTGTTGGAGAGCAGTCGGATGCGCTTGGCGCCGAGTTTCTTCAAGACCTCTGCGGTAAAATCATATTCGCGTGCGTCGGCGGCGAAGCCCAGCTTTTCGTTTGCCTCCACCGTGTCCATCCCGCGGTCTTGCAGTTGATAAGCGCGGAGCTTGTTCATCAAGCCGATTCCCCGGCCTTCCTGCGGAAGATAAAGCAAAATTCCCGATGCCGCCTGACCGATTTTTTTCAATGACAGTTCGAGTTGTGAACGGCAATCGCAGCGCAGTGACGTCAGCACATCTCCGGTCAAGCATTGTGAATGCACTCGCACGAGCGGTACGCTTGTCCTGTTCAAATTGCCGCGCACCAGGGCCACCGCTTCTTCATTCTTTTCGCGGCTCTCAAAGCCAAAGATCGTGAAACGGCCATAGCGCGTCGGAAGATCTGCCTGGGCGATTTTCCGCACCCCCGCACTCTGCTTGCGCGCGCGTCTACCTTGCCGTGATTTCGCCGTCATGGGAAACGAGCAGTATAGCAGGAACCGCGATTCGACCGGTTTGCCGTTCTTTTCGCTTTGTCCAACTGGCTTTACTTCCCCGAGCGGATTGGCTAGCGTTACCTGGGGACGCAGATCGCCCATGGATACGGCCTCTTCGGTTCGTGAATTTCTCTTCACCTTGCTGCTAAAGGTGGCGGTAGCATCGTCGTTTGCCGCGCTGCTCGCCCGGTGGAACACGTTTCGACGGGTGTTATTCACGGAGCAGCGCGATCCGGATCAAAAACTGAAATTAATGTTGTTCATGGTGCCGCCACTCATTTTGGGCGTGACCCTGCGCCTGATTGGCGGTCCTCCCTATTCCTTTGCGGATTTGTCTCTGGAAGGCGCATTCCTCATGGGCTTGTTGGGCGGCCGTGTCGTAGGGCCCATCGGCGGAGCCCTTATCACCATCCCGGCGCTCGTCGGCCACGAATGGCTGGCCATGCCCGCGGCATCCTCGGCGGGCCTGCTGGGCGGGCTGATCCGCCAGGCCATTCCCAATAAGGAAGACCTCTGGAATTTCGGGCCGTTCACCTTTTTGAACATTCCCAAGGCCACGGTGCGCTTCTTGCGGAAGGCCGAATTGTCCTGGGAGATGGCGCCTCTTGCGGCGTGCGTGGGTCTGGAAGTGGGTCGCGTTGCACTGGTGCTGGCGACGAAGAAACCGAAATGGCTCTTCGCCATTCATCACGCCCCGTGGGACTGGTGGCTGATCCTGGCGGTAATTGCGACGCTGATGTCGGTCGCGTCGCCACTAAAAATCTGGAATAACACGCGGAATGAGATGAACCTCGAGCGCCACCAGCAACTCCTGCTGAAGGCGCGCATGGACGCGCTCTCGCGGCAGATTAATCCGCATTTTCTCTTCAACACGCTGAACACCGTGACGGCGCTGATCCGTTTCGACCCGGACTCGGCGCGCGACGTCGTGCTGAAGCTAAGTAACATTCTGCGCCGATTGCTGCGCAAGCACGAAACGTTTGTGCCGCTCCGCGAGGAATTGCAATTCATCGACGACTATCTGGACATCGAGGTTGCTCGTTTTGGCCGCGAAAACCTGGAAATTGTGAAACGCGTGGACGAGCAGTCCCTGGAAGCGTTTGTGCCGAGCATGCTGCTGCAACCTATTGTCGAAAACTGCTTGAAGCACGGGTTGGCACCGAAAATCGGCGGCGGAAAAATCGAATTGCGGACCATGGACCGGGATGGGCGTCTGAGCATCGAGATTGAAGACAACGGCGTGGGGATCTCGGAGGAAAGGTTGCCGCACGTCTACGTCGAGGGGATCGGATTGAGCAATGTGCGCGAGCGACTGCGCGTGCTCTATGGGACGGATTTTCAGCTCGACATCCAAAGCCGGTTCAGCGAGGGCACCGTGATTCGCATCGACATTCCGGAGCTGGTGCCCGCGATGCAGGAAGTCAGGAAGTGAGACGGGCTAAGCCCCGGACAAGCCAACCACGCGCCACCTTGCTTTCCCACAATTTGCAACGGCTGTTGTCATCGGCCGCTCCGCTGCCTTTTCTCGCAAAAGTGGCTTGACAGCATTGTAGCTGCCGCCTAGAGTGTCGCCCATCCGTGATTTCTTTGGGGGTAATGCACCAAACGTTTCACACACAGATTTGTTGCAGATGGGAGATGGAGATGACCAATCGGCATTCATGGGCATTGCGCTGCGCGGCGCTGCTCCTGGCTGGATGTGGCTTGTTGGGTGCGCGGATTTATGCGCAGGAGCAAGAAGCGGCAGCGCCGAAGAGCTCTTCCCCGGCGAAGAAGAGCGCCTCAGTAGCGAGCGCGGCAGCTGGCACGAATGCTCCGGCTGCGGCACCGCGCGGCGAGGCATTGACCGAAGCAGATCTTTCAGCGTTTCTCGACGGCTTCATGCCGCAGCAGATTGAAAAGGCCGACATTGCCGGTGCTGTCGTTTCCGTCGTGAAGGACGGAAAAGTTCTCTTCGAAAGAGGCTACGGCTATTCCGACGTCGACAAGAAAATGCCAGTTTCGCCGCAGGACACGCTCTTCCGGCCGGGCTCCATCTCCAAGACATTTACTTGGACCGCGGTGATGCAGCAGGTGGAGCAGGGCAAATTAAACCTTGATGCAGACGTGAATCAGTACGTCGACTTCAGGATTCCGGCGACGTTTGGAAAGCCCACTACCCTCCGCGACATCATGACCCATCGCTCCGGCCTCGAAGAAACCATTAAGGACCTGTTTGTTGGCGAAGAAAAGGATTTGACGCCTATCGCCAAGTATCTGCCGTCGCATTTGCCGGCGCAGATTTTCGCGCCCGGGACGGTTCCAGCTTATTCGAATTACGCCACGACTCTCGCGGCGTACATGGTCCAGCATGTCTCCGGTCAGGATTTCTATGATTACGTGGACGAACATTTCTTCAAACCCCTGAACATGACCCGAGCCACCTTCCGCCAGCCGCTCCCGAAGTCTCTTGAACCGTTCATGTCCAAAGGCTATGACCTTGGCTCCGGCAAACCCAAGCACTTTGAGTGGGTCGAGGTGGCACCGGCCGGATCGCTCTCGGCTTCCGGAGATTCCATGGCGCACTGGATGATCATGCATTTGCAAAACGGGCGTTACGGCGACGCGCAGATCCTTAAGCCGGAGACGGCAATGGAGATGCACGCGCGTCAGGAAGGCTGGCCCGCCGGCATGAACGCCATGTGCCTGGGATTCTACGAACAAAACATGAACGGGCATCGGGTCATCTCGCACGGCGGCGACACCGAGTTATTCCACAGCGATTTGTTTCTGGTACTCGACGCGAACGTGGGATTGTTTGTAGCTTACAACAGCGCGGGCCGCCCGGAGCACGGCGATGCGCGCGGCGACCTGTACATCAAATTTATGGAGCGCTATTTTCCCAGCGCGCCCGCAAACGAAGCAACCATGGCCACGGCAAAAGAAGACGCGCAAAGCGTCGTGGGTTCCTACAAAAGTAGCCGCCGCTTCGAGACGAATATTTTGGCGCTGACCACGATGCTGGGCGAAGCCAAGGTTTTGGCCGATCCCAAGGACAACACCATTTACGTCGAGGCCTTCAAGAAGGAAAACGGGCAGCCGCGGCATTTTCGGGAAATCGCTCCCATGCTCTTCCAGAGCGTCGACGGGCCGGAAAAAGTTGCTTTTGTGAAAGACAGCCGCGGTCACCGCACGGCCTATCTCGATTTTCCTTTTATCGTGCTTCAGGAAGTGGGCGGCACACTCGACAAGCAAGCCTTTAATTACCTGGTCGTTGGCCTTGGCATCGGCGTGGTGGCGCTTACCGTTCTGTGCTGGCCGGTGTCGGCAATCCTGCGAAAGCACTACCGGCAATCGTTGATGCTCGATCCCACGGCCCGAAAATGGCGCCGCTGGGCGAAGATCGCGTGCATCGTCGACATCATTTATCTGATTGGCTTCGCTTGGGTATTCAGCCTGTTGGAGAAGCTTGAGCTAGGCAGCAATGGCGGCTGGAAGATCCATCTCTTGCAAGTGCTCGGCGTCCTTGGCGGAATCGGCGCGCTGCTCACCATCATTGCCGCCGTCAAGTCCTGGGCCGACCCGCTGCAATGGGTCTGGTACAAGATTTGGAACGCGTTGCTTGCCATCGGCTGTGTCGGTTTTTTTTGGTTCCTGTTGCACTGGCACCTTTTGAACTTCAGTCTTCATTACTGAGCACCGGGTGCGCGGACACGACTCCGTAGAAAGCGCAAACTTTCGGTACGCCCGCGGTCAACGGTGTGTTGCGCATGGGGCGGGCGAAGAGGTGACTGCAACCCCTCGAAGATATTGCACGGCTTATTTCTTGGCCGCAGCGGCTTCGCGCGTTTCGTTTCGTTGGGTGGAGTGGTACGCAATCCTATTTTGCTCGAGAAGAGAAATGGCATAGCGGACCGGGATGGCGGCCCCGGGCGGCTCTGCGAATTGTTCCTCGCGTCGAGCAAGTGCAAGCGAACCGTCGCGGACCCAGCGGCCTTCGATAAGGCCAATGACCGCGCCGGAGTCCGTTGCCAGGACCGGCGAGCCGCTTTGCCCAAGCACGACCGGATGGCTCAGCAGAAGGACTTCCGCGGGAAGCGCGAACTTCTCGAGCTTTGTTTCCTCGATGGAAAGCACGATGCCGGCAGACCGGTCCTCGCCGGGTAATTGAAAGCTCTGCGCATTGGGCATGGGGGCAGCATGACGCGACAGCGCCAGCACGGATTGCCCGGGAATGGCAGCGTCGGAAGCCAACGGCAGGAAGCTCACCCGAGAGGGGCCCGAGAAGGGGTTAGGGCTGGCGCGGAGAATGGCAATGTCGTGCACGGCGTCGGCCGCGATGGTCGTGAGCGGAAGCAACTGCGGCGGGCTGTCCGGACGAGCGACCAAGATGGAGGGCTGGCCGCCGTTCTTGAATGTTTCGAGCACGTGCGCAACCGTCAGGAGGTAGCCCTGATCGTTGATGAAGAACGCGTTGCCGAAAAAGGTGTAGTGATATCCGCGCGCCCCTGGAGTCTCGTCAAGGCGATAAACGACCGGGCAGATGGCAGCGCCCTGCGAGCTATCCACCGGATAGTCATCCCTGGCGGCGGCAGCAAGCAGGCCTAGCGCAAAGGAAATCGTAGCCGACACAGATAAGGCGATTCGGCAGGCAGCTTTCATAGACGTGGTCCTCGGCTCCTAAATCCAATTAGAAATGTATGCTCGAATCGGCCGGTGGGGAAACCGGGAAAAAGTACAGGTGTGCCGAAAGGCCTAGCCGGCGCCGAATTCGCGGTCGGGGCGGTAGCGAAGGGGGCTGCGGTAGGGCCGAGGGTGACGCCGCTAGGGTTGCCTAAGACGGGCAGAGGCTTGCAAAGCGAGGTTCCTCAAAAAAACCTTGACAAACGGACGGTACTTTTGGTACTTTCTGAATAGAGAGAAATTACAGAAATGAGCGTACACACAAGAAGGTCGCCCAATCCCCTCACCCCGGTGGCCCAGAAATTCATCCTCCACTGGGGCGAGATGGGCACCCGCTGGGGCATCAACCGCACCGTAGCCCAAGTGCACGCGCTGCTGTTTCTTTCACCGCAGCCGCTGCCCGCGGATGAGATTTCGGAAACCCTGGCGGTGGCGCGCTCCAACGTCAGCACCAGCCTGCGCGAGCTGCAGGGCTGGCGCATCGTGCGCGTGGTTCACGTGCTGGGCGACCGGCGCGACCACTTCGAGTCCATCAAGGACGTCTGGGAGATTTTCCGGATCGTTTCCGAAGAGCGGAAGCGCCGTGAAATCGACCCCACGCTGCGCGTGCTCGACGAATGCGTGCAGGAGATCAAAGCTAGTCCGCAAGGCGACGCCTACACGAGGGAGCGCCTGACGGACATGTTGGAATTCCTGACGGCGATGACGGGGTTGTTCGAAGAGGTGATTCGCATGCCTGCGGGCGCGCTGAAGGGTGTGCTGAAATTGCGCGGCAAAGTAGTGACCATGCTTGGCAAAAAAGCCGGATGAGGGAGAGCCGCGAAGAAGGGAACATGATTTCCCTGGTGAGCGAATATACCGACGGAAAGGGGCGGCACGCGCGAGGCTGGCTCTTCTTTGACGCGGATTGCAGGTTCTGCACGAAGATCGCGCGGTGGCTGGCGCCCATCATGGAGCGGCGCGGGATGGCTCTGGCGCCGTTGCAGGATCCCCGCGTGGCGGAATTGCTGGGCCTGCCGCACGCCGACTTGATGAGAGAAATGCAATTTCTCATGAGCGATGGAAGGCGTTACGGCGGGGCGGACGCAGCGGTTGAGTTGGCGCGCGAAATCTGGTGGGCGGCGCCGCTGGTGTGGTTTTCGAAAGTGCCGGGAATGATGGACGTTTTTCGCAAAGGCTATCGTCGGGTGGCGGCGAACCGCAAATGTGCGGCAACCCAGTGTCCCGCGGGACAAAATTCCCGCTGAGTGCGGTGCGCGAAAGAAGGCCATGATGCGTTCTCCGTTGCTGCTCCTGTGGATCGCCGGGTTCGTTCAACTCGCGATTGCATCCGCGAATCTGTTCCTTCCTGCAAAACTGAAGTATCGCGAAAATCTTTCGCGTGTCTCGCCCATCATCCGGCAGATTTCCGTGGTTCATTCGGTGTACATCGTGGGGGTGGTGCTCCTGTTCGCCGCGGTTACCTTTGGCTTCACCGGCGATCTAGCCAGCGGCCACGGTCTCGGACGCTTTCTCGCGGCAGCTATTGCGGTGTTCTGGCTGGTTCGCGCTCCCGTGCAGCTCCTTTATTACGACGCCGTGTTGCGTAGGGAGAATCGCTGGAGCGATATTGCGTTCACTTCCGGAGCGCTTTTCCTGGCTGCAGCTTACGGGGCAGCCTTCTTCGCGCACGGACTGTAAGGGTCCGTCGTGGAGATGACCGGAATTCTTGTTCAAGCAGCCCCGGAGGGAGGTGCCCATGGCGGATGCCCAGAGCCGCTGGCGACACGGGATTGCTTGGCTGCCGCTGATTCTTCTGCCGTTGCTGGCGATCACGTTTCGCAAAAGCCCGTCCCCTTGGGTCTTCATGTGGCTGCTTGCGGCTGCGATTTTCTTAGGTTGCAAATGGCAAACATGGTGGGAGGCGCGCATGGCCGGGAGAATTACTGCGGATTGGAAACGCAATGCGGCCTACCTTCTCGTGTGGCCCGGAATGGATACGCAAGAGTTCTTCAATACCACTGCTGACAACCTTCGAGTCCCGCCAATCGAATGGCTCGCGGCGATGGGGAAGACCCTGGCGGGAATCGCGTTGATAGGGGTCAGCGTGCGAGTCGTTTTGCTGGGGCATCCCATGTGGGGCGGCTGGTCGGGCATGCTCGGTCTGGTACTGTTTCTACACTTCGGGATTCTTCATTTGCTTGCGCTGGCGTGGCGACGTGCCGGCCTTGGCGTAAAGCCCATCATGCAAAGACCGCTCGGGTCTCGTTCGCTCGGAGAGTTGTGGGGCAGGCGCTGGAACTTGGGATTTCGCACACTCTCGCACACCTGGGTATTCCGGCCCTTGCAAAAGCGTTTCGGACTAACCGCCGGAACACTCGGTGCGTTTCTCGCCTCTGGTCTCCTCCACGATTTGGTCATCTCCCTTCCCGCCAGAGCAGGATATGGGTTGCCGACAGCTTATTTTCTTACTCAGGGACTCGGCGTGCTCGTTGAGCGGTCGGAGACCGGGCAACGATTCGGCCTGGGGCGTGGCGCGCGGGGATGGCTATGGACGGCGCTGATTGCCGCAGGACCGGCGTTTGTCTTGTTCCATCCATGGTTCGTTATGCGAGCGATGGTTCCTTTTCTGCGTGCAATTGCGGGCTGAAAGGACAGCAGCGAACATGCCGGAAAACATCCAAGAATGGCTCAGCCTGGCACTCTGGCTTGGCGGCGCAGGCCATTTCTGCGTACTGATTGCCAGCTTTCAGGTTCCGCACCGCCTGCGATGGAAAGAGGATCTCGCGAAACTGACGTCGTTTAACCGCAAACTCATGTGGGTGCATGGAGGGTTCGCCGTTTACACCATCGTTGCGTTCGGAACAATGTCTCTCATTCTGCATGAAGAGATGTTGCGAGGCGACCGCGCCGCGCTGGCCCTGGCATCGTTCATCGGGCTCTACTGGCTGCAGCGTATTGTTGTCGATTTCACCTACTACAAGCATCGGGATTGGCCGAGCGGCACGCTGTTCCGCATCGGACATATCTTGCTGACATCCTTGTTTGTATTTCTCTCGAGCACCTATTTGGGTCTGGCGTTGTGGCACTGGTGGACGGCATCACGGTCTTAGGAGGCCGGTCCGTGCGCGTTGCGATCACGGGCGGAACGGGATTCGTAGGCCGGCACTTGGCGCGCGTGTTAGTGGCGCGGGGACACCAGGCGGTGTTGATCGCGCGCGGCGAGGATGTGCGTGACGAATCCATTTACAAGTTGTCGAAAACAAGTTTCTTCAAATCCGACATGTCCGACCCTCAGGAACTACGACGCGCCTTTTTGGGCTGCCATGCCGTTGCGCACTGCGCCGGCATCAATCGGGAAATCGGCGCTCAGACCTATCTGCGCGTGCACGTC
>DATAIH010000220.1:0-12644 GCA_036262755.1 Candidatus Acidiferrum sp. | reverse complement strand
TTTAACGGAAGGGCGGGCGCCCTCCTCAGGGGACTCGGACCACGTCTCGCTGGAGCCCGGGGTAATGCCCGTATCTGGCGCACCTGGTCCTGCCCGCGCCACGCCGTCCGCCAACTCCCCGAGTGTTCCACGTGAAACAGTCTTGGCGAGCCATGAGACACGTGGAGAAGTCCTTCGCCGGACAGTTGAAGGCGAAATGTTCCACGTGGAACAAATCGAAGGAGGAGTAGAAATACCGAAGGGCGATTCCCTCGGGCCGTCTCGACCCCTCATGAGGGAGGCCTGCCTCCGGGGCCGCGTGCCCTTCGCTCGGTAGAATGTCGGACGGTGAACGGGAACCAGTCCGGCGAAGCGTCTCGACTGAACAAGGCACGCCTCGCACGACGCCCCACGTGAAACGCTCTCCTTGGTGGTGTGCCAGACTAGGTTTCCCGAGCGTCGAATGGGTCCGGCCCGCATCGGGCCTGGGTCACACATTCGCTCAACGAGCGCGCATGCTCCCTTGTTGCGCCCGGAGAACTTCTGGCGGCACAAGGTGCGTCGGAGGCTTCGGGCAGCACTCCGCTTCGTGGCGGCGGGCCCGGCCTCCGCGCGCAAAGCGTTCCCCTCAGTCTCTGGAGTTGCGCCACGCCCGGTCACCGTCGCCCCTTCCGAACGTTCCACGTAAAACCGTGTAGACCGCACGAGGCGAGTCGCGCCTGTCCTTCAGTGTGGGGATTAGCTCTGCGACCCTCTTGGCGAAGAGACTCGGCATGGAATGTTCCGCGCGGCTTACCTCCTTCGCGGCGTCGACCATCCGCAAGAAGACGTCTTTCGTATCTGGCGTACCTGGTATCGCCCCGCCACGTCCGCCGGTTGCTCGAGCGGACCGCATGAACCGATCGCGGCGGCAGGAGACACATCGAGACGTTGCTTCACCTGCGAGCTCAACACAGCGCCTCCGCGTGGAACAAATCGAGCGTGGAGTGGAAGCGGAGGTCGGGCTGGCTGGACGCCTCAGCAGCGAGGGCCGGTCCCAGCGCTGGACCCGCTTCTCTTGTTGGACTCTCGGACCTTAAGCGGGAACTGTTCGGGCGAAGGGTCTCGACCGAGCAAGGCTCATCTAGCGCGACGATTGTTCCACGAGTGTTCCACGTGGAACACTTTGCTTCCTGGTGTGGAACAAGTCGCGCGGCACAGAGGGTTCCCCGCCTTCTCTCGAGTTTCCCACGCACCCTCGCCGCAGCCCAGCCTCGCCTGTTTCACGTGAAACACTCTCGGCCGAACGACGCGGCTCGGGAGCGTCCGGAGTCGGCTCTCCGAGGCTTTGGCGAAGGAGCTCGGCGCGGAGTGTTGCGCGCGGCTTACCCTACTTCGCAGAGGCGTATCTGGTATTGCCCTCGCCACGCCCTCTGGCTGCTCGAGTGTTCCACGAGAGACAGGCCTGGCAGCATGTGGCTTTCGGAGCGCTGCTTCGCCGGAAGAGTCCAACACAAAGTGTTCCACGTGGAACAGATCTCCCGGGGGGGGCCTAAGATCATTTCCTTCGGGCGGCTTGGACGCTTCACGAAGGGACTCCCGTCCGGCCTTCGCCCCCTAGATTCCAGGACCCTGACCGGGAGCCGCCCGGGCCACACGCCTCGGCTGAGGAAGCTCGACGGCACACGACGGCCACTCCATTTGGAACAAGTGAGGCGACGGCACGGCCGTCGAGAGTGCCCCAACTCGCCTCTGCGGGTGCGCGGAGACCGAGTGTTCCACGTGAAACAATCTTGCCGACATGTGCCCTGTCGAGAGGCGTCACAGCGGGGAGTTCAGTGGGAAGTGTTCCACGTGGAACACTTCCTCGGCGAGACGCGAATCAGCGCCCTCCCCCCAGGCCAAATCGAATCACTCGACCGACTCGCAATTCCTCGTTCCCACGAGGAGCACACGCCTCAGGGAATTTGGCACGCGGATTGGCTCGCTCCACTTCCAACCCTGATTCTTTGAAATCTGCGGCAGATCCTGGGACCCGATCCACAGCACAACTTTTGCCGCTGCAAGATGCTCTCGCTGCGCCCAGTCCAGAAACGTTGGGAATTCCCCGAGCGCCCGAGCACAGGCGAAATCCAGCGGCGCAATCTCTTCCCCTAGCTCCTCGTAGCGTCGCACGAGCACCTGGGTGTCTCTCAGTCCGAGTGTCCGGATGACCTCCGCGAGGAAGGTGGCTTTCTTGAGATTCGACTCGATCAGAAAAACCTGCAAGCCCGGCCGCAGGATCTTTAACGGCAAGCCCGGAAACCCGGCACCAGTACCCACGTCGGCGAGCCGACCACGCTCCATAGGCACAGCAATGCCCGCAAACATGCTCTCGCAGAAGTGTCGGTAAAGGATCTCGAGTGGGTCGCGAATCGCCGTCAGGTTGACCTTGTCGTTCCAACTCAGCAGCATGTTTATGTATTGTTGAATCTGCAGAACCTGATCATCGTACGCAGGTAACTGGAATTCTTCGAGTGCGCGACGAATGACCGCCATCGAGGGAGGCGCCGGCCTGAGCGTGCTCATAGTACTATTACTCGCCTTCTGGATGCAGGTTACGTTCCTTTGAGCCCATCGCCTTTCGCACGAGATACCGCCTCCCGGCCACACCGGCCACCACGTCTACTGTGCTGTGCCAGAAAATTGCAGGTACCAGGCTATTGTATGTCAAGCGGCTCGCCCCCAGCACCAAACCCACGACGAACGTCATCGTCATCCCACCTTTCCCCTGGTAGCTGTGGGCCAAACCAAAAAGCAGAGAAGAGGCGAGCACCGCGAGCCAGGCCGAAAGCCCGGCGCTAGACAGGGCGGCCATGGCAAACCCGCGGTAGAGGAACTCCTCGCAGAGCCCGGCAGTGATAGCGAGTGCCAAGTAGGGAGCCAGCTCCACGGCGGACTGTGGAAGAATGCGCTCGGCAACAGCCTGCATCACTCCGCGAGACTCGACCGGGATGCGCCCCACGCGGCGCAGGTTGAGCCACTGGAGACTGCCGATTACCGCCGCACCCACAAGCGCGGCGATCCCTAGCCTCGCGCGGCCATGAGCGACCAAGCCCAGCTGCGGCGCCGTATACCCATGCACCCAAACCCGCCACCCCACAACCGCAACGGCCACCCACTGAAAGGCGATCGTCGACGCATACAACACCAATCGTTCGATCGAGCTGACATGCGGCATGGCCAGTAGCTTCTGCATGCGCGCGCGACCGCGCCACGGCAGGAGTACGCCCAGAGCAAAAAAGATCACCCAGAAGTCCCAAGGCATCCGCAGATAAGAACACTTTCCGCCCGCTTCGCGCAAGAGAAGAGACCCCGAGGAGCATCGGCGAACATGCGAACTCATTTGGGCATGGGCCAGAGATAGTTCGCTCTAAGCAGAAAAGGCGCGATCCCGCTATAATCGAGGGCGCAGAAAGCGAGGTGCGGCTTGACTCACACCGTGAAACTGACGGCGATGGTCAAGGCAGCGGGTTGAGCGGCGAAGCTGAGTCCCAGTTTGCTGGACTCCGTTTTGCGCGGCTTGCCGCGGGCCAATGATCCGAACGTCCTCGTTGGTTTTGAAACCAACGACGACGCCGGGGTGTACAAACTCGGGCCCGAAATGGCCTTGGTGCAAACCGTCGATTTCTTCACGCCGATCGTAGATGATCCGCACACCTTTGGACAGATCGCCGCAGCCAATTCGCTGAGCGACATTTACGCCATGGGCGGCAAGGCCATCTCAGCGCTGTCTATCGTCGGCTTCCCCGACAAGGGCGACCCGGAAATCCTCGAGCAAATTGTCCGTGGCGGCCACTCCAAAATGGCGGAAGCGAGCTGCAGCATCATCGGCGGGCACTCCATACGGAACGACGACATTCAGTTTGGCTACGCGGTAACGGGATTAATTCATCCGCAACGGGTTTGGCGCAATGTCGGGGCGCGCACGGGCGACGTTTTGCTGCTGACGAAAGCGCTCGGGACCGGGGTGCTTTCTACGGCGCTTAAAAAAGACGCCGCCGCGGCCGCGGATCTCGATCGAGCCATCGCTTCCATGTCGGAGCTGAACCGAGCTGCCTCTGAGGCGCTTCAGGAATTCGAGGAGAAGGCGGGATCCGCCCGTCCCGTTCATGCGGTCACGGATATTACCGGATTCGGTTTGCTGGGGCACGCACGAGAGATGGCGCTCGGAGATCGGGGGCGACACACCGAGGCGGTTTCACTTGAAATCGAGCACGCGGCGATCCGCTACTTACCCGGCGCGGAACAAGCCGCACGCGATGGCTTTCTCCCCGGCGGCTTGAAAAACAACCGGGACTTCCTTGGCGATTGCGTCGGTTTCGCGGAACCCGTTCCGCAGGAGTTTCGCGACCTGCTCTTCGATCCGCAGACCTCGGGCGGCCTGCTCGTTGCCGTCGCGCCGGAATTTGGCAACGAGGCGCTGGCAGCCCTCGACCACCGTCGAGTGGCTGCTCGCCGTATCGGCGTGGCCACTCCCAAAGGCAAGCCGCTGATTTTCGTAAAATGACTCGATATTCTGAAAAGCAGATGCGCTCCGCCGGAGGCTGCGGAAGACCGCGATTTTAGGGTGGCAGTTGGGTGGTAGCGGGGTTCGGATAACATCTCATTGGCGTAACGCTCGAATCGGAACGAACATCCGGGGAGAAGAAAGGCGCGGGTCTAAGCATCGACCACTGCTCATGGATACGATCACGCACGGCATCGCGGGGGCGCTCATCGGCAAGGCGATTTTTGGCGGCGAGGATCTGTTTGGCCCATCCACTGGCGCCGCGAGCGTACGAGCAAAGAACGAGCCTGAAGATCCGCCACAACACAAAGTGAGCCCCGGCCGTATTGTTACCTGGTCGCTGATGCTCGGCGCGATCTTTCCGGACTCTGATGTGCTTCGCGACATTTTCTCGCACGACCGGCTGCTAATTGTCACCTGGCACCGCAGCATCACGCACTCGCTCGTGATGCTTCCACTTTGGGCGCTGCTGCTCGCGGGAATCACACGCGCTTTCACGAGCTGGCGCAAATGGGAGGCGCCTTCGTTCGCCGTGCTGAGCGCCATCTATGGCGTCGGCATTCTGAGCCACATCCTGCTGGACCTAGTTACCTCCTTTGGCACGATGATTTGGTCACCGCTCAAATGGTCGCGTCCTGCCTGGGACCTGCTGTTTATCGTCGACTTCACGTTCGCGGCCATCCTGCTCGTTCCGCAGTGGATCGCATGGGTTTATTCCCGACCGGAAAAGATGTGGCCTCGCGCGCTGGGCACCTGGCTCGTGTTCATGCCCGTTCCGGTGCTGGTTGCCCGCATCGCCGAAGCAGCTGACGCGCCGATTTCGGGACAAACCGTCTTGGGCGCGATGACGGTCATCACGGCGGTTCTTCTCTTACCCACCATTCGTGGTTGGGGCCTCAAGGTCCGACATGGCGGGTGGAACCGCGCGGGGTTTGCCGTGGCGTTGGCTTACATTTCCCTCACCTTCGTTGCGCATCGCGCGGCGCTCGCGCGCATCCACAGGTTCGCGGAGCTCGATCATTTGCAGGTCGAAGCGATCGGCGCGCTTCCCCTCCCACCCTCGCTTTGGCATTGGGACGGGCTGGTTCGGTCCAAACGCGGTGTCTACGAACTGCGGATGGATCTCGGCGATAGGTCTGCGAGCGGCAGCGACTTACTGGCCCACGAGCATCGTTATTATCCCGATGCGCCGCCGAATTCGTATATCGAAGAAGCCAAGCGCCTGCCGCAAGTTCAGAAAGTGTTGTGGTTCGCGCGCTTCCCGGTGACGCGTTTCTACAAGGAGGGCAGCGAGGCCATCGTGGACATCTTCGACGTCCGCTTCTCACGCACCGCGGCAAGCAGCCCGCCGGCCTTTACCTATCGTGTTCGCTTCGGGGCGGACGGCAGCCTGCTCTCGCAAGGCTGGGCGACACGTTAAGAGCTGAAATCCGACTACATCGACGAGAGGGCTTTTCCGACGACCTGATCCGATTGGCCCGCATTTCGTCCTGGAGTGTCAACAGATCGCTCGCACAGATAGTTCGCTCAACTCATCTTACAGTTTCCGGAAGATATAACGAGCAGCGGAGACTAAGGGGCGGGTGGTTTGCTATCCGCTGGATGAATGACCACTTGTCGGTCTTCTCCCAAGCCGACGCTCTGCGTGCGCACGCCAGGAATGTCTTTCACCGCCAGATGCACGATGCGTCGCTCGCGGGAGGACATGGGATTCAGGCGGAAGGGCTGCTTGGTCTGCTGCACGCGCTCCGCGGCGACGCGCGCGGTCATCTTTAGTTCTTCGAAACGCAGCGCACGGTATCCGCCGCTGTCGATGTGAATTTTTTCGTGGTATGCCGGTTCCAGTCGCAGCGCCTTGAAGGCCAGGTGTTCGAATGCCTTCAAGACGTCGGCACCTCGCTCCAGCAGAACTTCCTTGTCGCGCCCATCCAGGTCGGCGAGCACTTCGGCTTCGCCCGCCGCCCCGGGGCCGTCCTCGGAAACCGCGCGCACGTTGACCATCAATGCGAGGCCAGAGGCGCGCACGATGTCTTCGAGGAATTGCCGCAGCGCCTCGGCGGTGGCCTGCCGGTCGAGCTTTCCGTCTCGAACGAGTTCAAGGGACATAGGCGTCTCTAAAACTGCGCTCCTGGCAATAGCGAGCGAGAATCACAAAAATCGCGCCAGCAAAAACCGCTCCGCTCACGACCTTGCCACGCTTGGCTCCGGCGGCCGCCCTCTAGGATTTCTTTCCGTTCTTTACCCGCGGGGGTTTGCCCGGAGCCGGCAGCGGATGTGTTCGATTCAAATACCACTGCTGAGCGATCCCCACCACGCTGCTCGTGAGAATATACACCGCCAGGCCGCTCGGATACGGAATTACCATAAACATGGCTGCCATGCCGATGGGCATGATTTTCATCATGGCCTGCTGCTGCGGGTCGGTGGCGGTCATGGGGGTCATCTTCGACGCCCAATACATCGACAAACCCATCAGCAGCGGCAAAATGTAATAAGGATCTTTTGCCGACAAATCCGTGATCCAGCCGAACCAGGGCGCGTGGCGCAACTCGATGGTGCCCTGCAACGCGCGATACAACCCAAACCAAATGGGAAACTGAAGAAGCTGCGGGATGCAGCCGCCCATCGGATTGATGCCCTCGCGGCTGTAGATGGCCATCACTTCCTTGTTCATGTCCGCTTTGCGCGGATCGCGCATGGAATACTTCTTGTATTTTTCCTGGATGGCTTTGATTTGGGGCGCCACGCGCTGCATTTTCAGCGTCGTTTTGTAGCCGGAGATGCGCAGCGGGAGAAGCAGCATGTTCAAAATCAGGGTGAGCACGACAATCGCCCATCCCCAATTCGGAATGTAGTTGTGCAACCACTTCAACGCGTGGAACAGCGGCTCGGCGATGAACGCCAGCCAGCCGAAATTGACCAGCCCCTGCAGCGGCGGGTTCATTCTTTTCAAGTCGTCGTAATCTTTCGGCCCGACGTACACGCGCAGGGCAAGCGTCGTCGGGAAAGAAGCCACGGCGACTTCCGGTACGGGCTCGGGAGTGTCCTGCTCGCCTACCCTCACGTTGCGCCAGGCCTTCCAGAAGCGCGTTTCGAGCGTTCCCGGCGCGGCGCCGTTCGGCGGAAGAAACGCAGCGGTAAAGAAGGTGTCCTGGATGCCGACAAAATCTTTTCCGCCCTGCCATACACCCGGGCCCCACTTCTCGATCTCTTCGAGTTTCTTATGCGGATAACTCGTGATTCTCCCGCCTTCGCTGTAGTAGGTGCTCACCGTCGTGATGGGCGTGGGATTCCTCACGGTCAAGTCTCCGAACCCGCCGAGCCATCCAAGGCCCGCTTTAATGGGACTGCCGTTCAGCCTCGCGGAGGTTTCCACGCGCACGACGTAGCTATGATCGAAGCGAAAGTGCTTGGTGACTTCCAGATGCCCGTCGCTCCAGACGAACTGCAAATCGGCGGGCGCGCTGAGCTGATTGCCGGGAACCGTATTGTTCTCGGGTTGTTTCTCCGCGCCTGAACCCGGCTCCTCGACCCGGACTCGATAGAGCCCGCCGTTCGCTGCGCTTTCGAGTTGATCGTCGTCAAGAACAACCGCAAAGGGCCAGCCACCGGTCTGCTGTGCGGCGTCCTGGTGCACCAGGTCGAGCACGCACGGGGCATTGGAACCATCCCTGCACCTCTGCGGCGGCCTCGTGTCATCTCTGTACTTCTTGAGCTCCCAGCTCTTGACCACGGCGCCCTTGTTCGAAATCTCGACGCGATAGAGAGTGTTCTCGATGGTTATCGTGCGTTCCTCAGAATCGCGGACTTGGGGAACGTTCGCGGGCGCCGCAGCAACGGCGGCTTGTGCTGGCGCGCCCTCGGAAGGTTTTCTCTCGGACGGACCAGTCGTAGAAGGACCGGGGGTGGCGGGAGCCATTGGAGTCGGCCGGTTGGCGCGCGCGGGTGGAATCGGCGGCTTCGGCCCATAGTATTTTCCCCAAACCAGAATCACCACAATCGACAGTAGCGACGCTACCAGAATTCGCAATTCCGGCGTGAACTTGTCCTTTTGTCCCGGCACGTTCAAGAATGCACCTCATGCCGAATCTCGCGGGAATGCGTCGCGATGGTTGCTGCTGCGGGCCCGTTTGCGGTGTGCCGAGCCTGGTCCCAAACCTCCGGAACCGGGTCGTAGCCGAACCGGCGCGAAAGTGGATGACAGCGGCCGAGTCGCTTCAAGCCCAGCCAAATCCCGCGCGCCGCGCCAAAGCGCTCAATCGCTTCGTAGGCATACTGCGAGCACGTGGGCTCGAAGCGGCAGTTCCCCGCAAATAAGATGGAGAGATACGTCTTGTAGAACCTAAGTGCCAAAAGGGAGATGCGCACCGGCAGCGACCGCGGGACAGAGCCTCTGTCCTCTTCTCTTTGCACCTTCGCCATCCTTTGTCCGCTCACTTCCTCGCCTGCCCGGCGCTCTCGAGCAGCCGCAGCAACTCCTCGGCCAGCTCCGCGAACGGCGCTTTGTCCACGGCGCTCTTCGGGTGAATCACGATGTCCCATCCTGCGGGTATCTCGCTCCGGCGGCAGCGAACGATTTCGCGCAAGCGCCGCCGCATGCGGTTGCGCACCACCGCGCCGCCGAGTGCCTTCTTAATGCTGACGCCAAAGCGGCTCTCCGGCAATTCGTTGGCGCGCAAGAAAACTGTGAAGTGGGAACTCGAGCGGCGCCTTCCGGCGCGATACACGGCGTCAAACTCGCCGCGCCTCACCAACCGCGCCTCACGCGGAAACGTCATACTTTTTTTGCCCGCAGGGCCGGGCATCGGCGGGTTACCGGCCCTACTCAGGGGTGAGCCGATGGCGCCCCTTCCTGCGGCGTGCCGCCAGCACTTTGCGGCCGCCTTTTGACTTCATGCGTGCGCGGAAGCCGTGCGTTTTGGCGCGGCGTCGTCGGCGCGGTTGAAAGGTGCGCTTCGGCAAAGCAATCCCCCCCTCGTATTACGCACCCTCGCGTTGGTCCATTTCACGCGCGGTGCGACGATCCCACAGCCACATGTGCGGCTGATTTCGAATTTCTTAGTGTATGCGACCCTTGCGCACAGGGTCAAGAAAGGGGGATCGGGTTACCGCGCGAGGGAATCAGAACACAGAACGACTGGAAGGCGCCGGGCGCGTGAAATAACCGGTTTTTGCGCGCACGGTCAAGCCTGCCTGCTTCGTGCGAATCACTATTTTTCGGAAGGTGTTGTCTCTCGGCGGATTGCTGGGGTAGTAGCCCAACTCGTAGGAACTGCGCAGCTCGTCGGCAATCTCGCGGAAGTAAGTGTGCGGGTCAGTTGTTTCGGCGTCGATGTGCGCTCCCCCGGTTTCTTTCGCGATACGGTCCATGACACGCATACCGTACTTGTTGCGCGCGGTCAGTTGGCCGTGCTTCCTCTCCGTGTAGCGAATGGTGAAGACCAGCACGTTTTCCCGTTGAGCCGCCTCTATGGTGGTCATCATGTCGTGGGAGCTGGAATTATCTTCGCCGTCGCTGAAGATGAGCAGGGCACGCCTGCCGCTTTCGTTGACCAGTTTTTCGGTCACGGAATAGTAGATCGAATCGTAAAATGCGGTGCCCAAGTCGCGGTCTTCCTTCGGGCCGATCTCCGGGAAGCGGTCGGATTGTTTTTCATATTCCTTCAAGTGCCCGAACATCTCGGCACCCGATTGCGTGTAGTCGTTGACCAACCGCAAGTGATTTCCGAAGCAAAGAAGGAAGGCACGATCCTTTGGCCCCAACGCGTCCTTGATAAAGACTTCCAGGTCCTTTTCATGCTTCTTCGTGAAACGTTCCTGGCTGCCGCTGGCATCCAGGATCACGCCTAGAGTGAGGGGCACGTCGGTGCTTCGCGCAAAAAAGGCAGTCTTCTGAGGCACGTCGTCTTCCAACACTTCGAAGTCATCTTGGATGAGATTCCCAACCAAGGCACCGGATGAATCCCGCACGCTGAAGCTGACAGTGACGAGATTTACCTCGATATGGATGGGCTGTTGCGCAGGCGCGGGACCCACAAGGAATGACCCAAGGGCCGTAAGGACGACGAACCAACGCAAGGCACACCTCAATGGTTCACACTAGAAAACGAACTCGGCCGGCGGTTTGTTCCCTCACTTGGCACAAAAGCAGAAGGGGGAAAGTCAAATGGGTTCCGGTACGCCTAACGGTGCCTGCCGTCCCGCGGTCGTCAGGCAAACGGTCACACATTTAAGTTTGAATATATGAAAGAAACGTTATCGTAGTCTGTCGCCCGAGCGTGATTGCAGCCGTTTTGGAATAAGAACCGCCTTACTCGCTTTCCTCTCCAGTCAACAGGTGCGACGTCGAGCACACGTTAACCGCGCGGAAAGTTCGCTGCGTCCCGGACGCGTTTGGCTTGCAACAGATGACGGCGCTGGTGGCTGGCAATGATCTCGAGTCCCGTCCCGACTGTGAATCGAACTCCTGGGAGGAAAGGATTCCAAAAGCGAATGCGATTTACGTCCTTGCTGCGTGCTTCGAGGATGAGTTGGCAGCACGATTTGTTGCCGGAGAGAAATCGCTCGAGAACGGGAAGGGCTACACGCGCGGCGGGCCTGATCTTGGACGGAGCATGAACGCGCCTGCTGCTCGATGAGGGCTCGGCAAAGTTGCGGAGAAACCAACGTCCGAACCATCCGGGAGTGATCTGCTCGACCGGAGAATCCGGCTTCTCTCGAAGCGCGGCGGAAATCGCGGGTAAATAGACGTCGTTCATGAGGCAGAGGTGCTCAAGGCATTGTCCCACGCTCCATGAGCCGGGTGCCGGTTGCCAGTTGAGTTGTTCGTCCGTGAGGTTGGCGGCCAAGCTGCCTGCGGTCTGATCATTCGCGCCTAGCTCGGAGGCAAGCCGGAGTGACCAAGCAGTCGGAAGTGTGTCCTGTGGCGCAACCATACTGCAGATTATAAATCGATATGCCTTGTAAAAAGCCCAAGCCGCCAAAGCGCGCATCGAGAGGAGCTTTCGAGGCGTCCCGGTCGAATTGCCTTTGAGAACGTGTCACTCGGCGCTGAGTCTACGAGCCAAACGCGCGACCTGCTATTTTCGGTCGCCTGTGCCGCAGTGGGCGTAAGCCGTGTCCGCATGCCAACCAGTGAATTCCCGACTTACTGAAGCTGCATGTTGGTTGAAATCCGGAACCGCTCCGGGAAATCAGCATTCATGCCTACTCAACGGATTCGACGCTGCCCGAATCAAAACTCGACCCGCAAGGCTCCCTGTATAACGCGCGGTCCTCCCCCCAAGACGCCCGCGGTCGTGCCAACCGCCGTGGCCGTGGCACTGCCTACAGTTGCCGTGATTTTGCCGAAGTTCCCGCTGCTCTCGTTCGCGACCGGATTGGCAAAATTCGTGTGGTTAAACAGATTAAAGAAATCCGCGCGGAAGCGTAGACGGACTCTCTCCGTACCCAGGGGAAAGACCTTGGCCACGGCAAAATTCCAATTCTGCAGGTCTGGGCCGTAGTACTGATTGCGCCCGGAGGTTCCCACTCGCCCTGTAGGCGGAGTCTTAGAGAAGTACGTTTTGTCGAAGGCCGCATCCGGATTGCTATTGTCCTGTTGTAGCGGTCCGCTTCCAACGACGTCGGGGCGGTCGTTGAACTGGTTGAAGCCGCTGAAGTCGGCGGAATTGTTAAATACCGTGAAGGGAGTGCCGGACTGGATCGAGACGATAGCGGAGATTTGCCATCCGCCAAACGCCTGGCGATTCACGCCGTTGTTCCAGCCCAGGAGGCGGTGACCGGGTCCAACCGGCAAGTCATCCACGAGCGTGAATACGGCGCGGTGGCGAATGTCGAACGACGAGGGACCGCGATCCGCGGCGAGGTTCGTCGAGTCAGCCAGGCCAGCGCGTTCACCAGTTGAGCCGAAGTACGAGGAACCGTTATCGATGGATTTCCCGAATGTGTATGAACCTTCAAAATAGACGCCGTGACGGCCCTGGTACCTCGCTATCGCCACTGCCGCATTGTAGTTCGAGTTGCCTATACCCACGCCTGTTCCAATCGAGCCGAAAAACGGATTTGGGAAAACCTGGAGGTTAGGTGCCTGGTTGCCTCGCTTGGTGGGGTCGTTCACTGTGACCCTTGGCTGGTT
>DATAIH010000219.1:0-16347 GCA_036262755.1 Candidatus Acidiferrum sp. | reverse complement strand
GGCCGGTGGGCGATGATTTTTGGGGGATGGGGAGGCGACCGCGACGACCGCGACGGCGGGGGAATCGCGGCTATCTTGATGCTCTTCTTAGCCCCTCTTGCCGCCATGCTCTTGCAGTTGGGGCTGTCCCGTCAGCGAGAGTATTCCGCCGACGCGACCGGCGCTCGCATGGTGGGAAACCCTTACGGGTTGATGAGCGCCCTTCAGAAGCTCGGGGCGTACAACAATCGCATCCCGACGACGGCCATCTCGCCTTCAACTTCTTCCTTGTGCATTGTTAAGCCGCTTTTCGGCCGCGGCTCCCTGGGGACCCTTTTTAGCACCCACCCGGCGCTTGCCGACCGCATCGCCGCCCTTCGTGAAATGACCATTATTCAGCAAAGGTAAGGAGGAACACGCGGCGAAGCGGGACCCATTTTTTGCCTATCGGGGGTGTAATCTTTTCAAAATGAGACATCCCACCCCGGCTGTAGTCCCATAGCGCCTGACGGTCTAACGCCTTCATTTTCAATCATCTACGCGATTTGCACCACTTTGCCAACTTTTGGCGCCGCAAGTGCACTGATTCCTATCGCCTGGTCCGTCGGCACGGTACGAATCTAGGGGGCGGGGCATGAGCTGTAGGGACACCATTCATCTAATCTGCTGGTACCTGGAAGGTCGCCTGTCCTCGCCCGTCGAGACGGAAATCAGGCGCCACCTGGAAACCTGCTCCGACTGCCGCCTGGTTCTCGAAGCTGCGGTGAATACGCTCGACTGCTACTTTAACTCCGATCGCACCGACGGCAGCGCCGACGCTCTCCACGCCGCCTAATTCCCCCCTCGGGCCCACCTATCGCGGCTTCTACCCGTACGCGTAATCCTTACACGTACTAGTACGTATAGAATCATTCTAGGTCGCCCCCTGGACTCGATCAAGCCGCCTAGTTTGAGCACCTTAGTGAGTACTAGTATTATGTCGCGGCTTTGGCGCCGCGGATGCTCGCCTCTTAGGTACAGGCTAAGCCGCCTAAAAGGAGACAACGAACGTCTATGAGCGAATTTCAAGAGTTTTCCCACACCGCGACCTCGGGTACGCCTCGCTGGGTAGGATTGGCAGTTGCCGTCTTGGTTGGGCTTTCCCTTCTTGGACTGGGAGTGGGCTGGAGCGCCCTCAATCAAGCCAAGAATCTGGAGCAAACAACGCTGGCCGCAAAGCAGGCCAGCGATGCGCTCAGCCAACGTCTTGCCAGGGAAGACGAGATCAATCAGCAATTGCAGAGCGACCTGAAGGTTATCGCCGACAAGCTGAACGTCACGCAGGGCGAATTGTTGACCGCGCGCAAACAGAACAAGACCGCGACGCACGCCGTGGATCAGAAGGTGGACAATCTGGCCACCTCGGTGAAGGCAGAACTGGCCACCAAGGCGAGCTCGGATGACGTGACCAAGTTGAGCGGCGATGTCACCGGAGTCAAGGGCGACTTGGACGCCACCAAGAACAGCATTCAGATGGCCCGCAGCGAGATGGGCACGCTGATTGCCCGAAACCACGACGAAATCGACCAGCTTCGCCGCATTGGCCAGCGCGATTACTTTGAGTTCACCGTGCAGCGCAAGGGCGGCGCTACCAAAGTGGGCGGCATTCAACTAGTGCTGAAAGACACGAACCCCAAGAAGAATCAGTACACGATCAACGTGCTGGCGGATGACAACAGCTTTGAGAAGAAGAACCGCTCGGTCAACGAACCCATCTTCTTCTACACCGGGGGCAGCCGATCCGCGCTGGAACTGGTGGTGAACAAAGTCACCAAGTCGAGCGCCACGGGCTATCTGAGCGTGCCGAAGGCCACGCCGACGGCCGCGGCCAGCGACGCCGCGTCCGGCCAGTAGGCAGTAGGGGCTCTGACGGTAAGAGCCAGCGAAGCCTTGGCTCTGCCAGCCGGCAAACGGGGAGGATTGCTTTAGGGTCCTCCCCTTTTCTGCGGGGCCTTATCGGGAATAAAGCGAGGGCCTAGAACGGTTTAGGAAGTGACTGGACACCGGAGCCGCCGCTGTGCGAAGCTAAGAGAACGGCCCGGCGACTCAACCACCTACGAAAATGGAGTTCTGGAGGGGGAAACCATGAAACTGAGACTCTCAACGGCAATTGCGGCAGCGCTGTTTGCTGGGACTCTCGCATTGGCGGCAGACGGTTCCTTGACCGGCTGGATTTCCGATAGCCAGTGCGGGGTGAAGGGTGCGAACGACAAGGCCGGCGAGTGCACGACCAAGTGCGTCAAAGAACATGGCGCCAAGTACGTGTTCGTGAACGACGCCGACAAGAAAGTGTATGTCGTCGACGCGCAGGACAAAGTAGCGGAGCATGCCGGCCATCACGTGACCATCAAGGGCACGGTGGAAGGCGAAACGCTTAAGCTGACCAGCATCGAAATGGCAGGCAAGTAGCGCCAACGCATTGACCTTTGACCGGCGGGCAGACGGAGGTTTAGTCTGCCCGTTTTGTTTTGTCCCGCCCGGCATTTCCGCTACGATGTTCCACAATCATGCCGACCACGCTTATCCACGCCGGACGCGTCTTGACCCCCACTTCGGAAATCAGCGATGCGGGGATTCTGTTACGCGACGACGTTATCGAGGCCATCGGGCCGCGGAACAGTCTGAGTTTGCCCGCCGGCGCCAGGGAAGTCCCGGCGACCGAAAAAACGGCAATTCCCGGATTCATCGACATTCATATCCACGGCGCTGGCGGACGGGACGTCATGGAAGCGACCGGCGATGCGCTTGGCGCACTGACCAGGAAGGTGGCCGAGTTTGGCACGACCTCGCTTCTCGCCACCACGATCACCGCGATGCCCGAGGAAACTTGCCGGGCGGCGGCGGGAATCTCCCTATACATCACACAACAGCACGCGGCCAAAGAATCTCGCGCCGAAGTCTTGGGAATCCACTTTGAGGGGCCGTTTATCAGCAAAACGCGCCGCGGAGTACATCCTCCGGAATGGATTCAATCCCCGTCAGAGGCCCTGCTCAAGCGCTTTCTCGATGCGGCGGAAGGAAACGCCCGCCTGATTACCATTGCTCCCGAGGTGCTGGGAGCGACGCCTTGCATCGAGGCGGCCCGCAATGCCGGCCTGGTCGTTTCGGTGGGCCATACGGACGCCAATTACGAGCAAACGCGGTTTGCCATCGCGCACGGAGCGCGCAGCGCCACGCACACCTACAACGCTATGCGGCCGTTCACCCACCGCGACCCGGGCGTAATCGGGGCGGTGCTCACTTCGCCCGAAATCCATGCAGAGTTGATCGCCGACGGCGTGCACGTCGAAGAGGGCGCGATGAAGCTGCTCCTGCGGGCTAAAGGGCACGAGCGCGTCATTCTGGTGAGCGACGGCCTTTCTGCCACGGGTATGCCGGACGGCAAGTACATGCTCGGCAGCTTCGAGGTGACCGTGACCAATGGAGTCTGCCGCAATGCCGCAGGCATCCTCGCGGGCAGCACGCTGACGCTCGACCGCGCGCTGCGCAACATCGCGAACCTCGGCGTTCCTTTGACGGACGCCGTGCGCATGCTGACTCTGAATCCCGCGTCTCTGCTGGGAATCGAATTTAAGAAAGGATCGCTGCGGCCCGGGGCGGACGCGGACGTCGTTCTTCTCGATCGGTCCTTGCGCGTGACCGACGTTTGGGCGCGCGGCTTGCCCGTTCATTAGGCCAAGAGAAGAGTAGGGACATTACCGATTAGAGCGGGATATTAAGTTCCTGCGCAAGTTCTTCCGGATCAAACGGGCTACAGGCAAAATAGCGCCCGGCCACTTCGAGTGTCGGGACTTTGCGCAAGCCGTTGTTGGCCCTCAGAACGATTTCTTCGGCGGCCTGGTCCTCCTCGATGTTCACCTCGCGGTATGCCAGGCCTCTTTCCCGCAGGAAGGCTTTGGCGTACCGGCAATCCGGGCACCAGGTGGTGGTGTAAATGGTGATGGCTTCCATGCGCCGGGACTCGTCGAAATAAGCTTAGTCCAAATGAGACTCGTCGACCCTAAGACTAGCCGGACCAATCGCAACAACGTCAGAGAGCGCTCAGGTTGGCGGTCATCCGATGGCCGAGGGCGGGCTGCCATGGCCAGCGGTCAGGAATTCGCGGGCACGCCCCGGTACTTGCGGGCAACCTGAATGCGAATCAGGGCGCGCTGGAGCGCCACGCCGGCGCGGTCCCAGTCGATATTGGGGTCCCCAGCGGCCAGCCGCTTTTCCGCACGGGCTTTCGCGGCTTCCGCGCGCTCGAGATCAATTTCAGCGGCAAGCTCGGCGGTTTCGGCAAGTACGGTAACGCGATCCGGCAAAACCTCCGCGAAGCCGCGAATCACCGAGAGCGGTGCGGTTTCGGTCGCGCCTTGAAAGGTTAATTCCCCGATGCCGAGCTCGGTCATCAGCGGCGCGTGGCCAGGCAAGATTCCCAAATAGCCGTTGGCGCCCGGCAGAGTCACTTCCTTGGCGCGAGTCCGCAGCAACTGCCGTATGGGTGTGACGATCACCAGCTCCATGGCTTCGGGAAGCATGCGGCTTAGGCACCGGCCTTCATTTTTTCCGCTTTCTGTAAGGCTTCGTCGATGGTGCCCACCATGTAAAACGCCTGCTCGGGGACGCCGTCGTACTTGCCTTCGACAATTTCCTTGAAGCTGCGCACCGTGTCTTCGATCTTGACGTACTTGCCTTCCAGGCCGGTGAACTGGGCGGCCACGAACATCGGCTGGGAGAGGAATTTCTCAATCTTGCGCGCGCGCGCCACGGTGCGCTTGTCTTCGTCGGAAAGTTCTTCAATGCCCAGAATCGCGATGATGTCCTGCAAGTCTTTGTAGCGCTGCAGAATCGACTTCACCGCACGCGCCACGGTGTAATGTTCCTGGCCTACGATGCGTGGGTCGAGAATGCGCGAGAAGCTGGCCAGCGGATCGACCGCGGGATAAATTCCGCGCTCCACGATTTGCCGGCTGAGGTTCGTCGAAGCATCCAGGTGCGTAAACGTCGCGGCCGGGGCCGGGTCGGTGTAATCGTCGGCGGGCACGTAAATTGCCTGCACCGAGGTGATCGAACCGGTCTTGGTCGAAGTGATGCGCTCCTGGAGCTCGCCGATTTCGGTGTTGAGGTTCGGCTGATAGCCCACCGCCGACGGCATACGGCCGAGCAGCGCGGAAACTTCCGAGCCTGCCTGCACGAAACGGAAAATGTTATCGATAAACAGCAGCACGTCGAGATGTTCCTGGTCGCGGAAGTATTCCGCTACCGTCAGCCCGGTGAGGCCAACCCGCAGGCGCGCTCCGGGGGGCTCCGTCATCTGCCCGTAAATCAGCGCCGCGCGTGACTTTTCCGAATTGCCGGGCACGACCACCCCGGACTCCTGGAATTCCAGCCACAAGTCATTGCCCTCGCGGGTGCGTTCGCCCACGCCGGAAAAAACGGAAACCCCGCCGTGTTGCATGGCGACGTTGTGAATCAGTTCCTGAATGAGAACGGTTTTGCCGACGCCGGCCCCTCCGAACAAGCCGATTTTTCCGCCCTTTAGGAACGGCTGGATCAGGTCCACGACCTTGATGCCCGTCTCGAACATTTCCAGGGTCGTGGATTGCTGGTCGAGGGACGGCGCCGGGCGGTGGATCTGGTATCTCGTCGTGCTATGGACAGGGCCGAGTTGATCGACAGGCTTGCCCAGCACGTTCAGCACCCGGCCGAGCGTAGCGCGGCCGACCGGCACGCTGATGCCGTCTCCCAGGTCGTGCGCCTTCATCCCGCGCACCAAGCCTTCGGTCGGCTCCATGGCCACCGCCCGGACGCGTCCTTCGCCCAGGTGCTGTTGCACCTCGGCGGTGACGTCAATCGGTTCGGGAACGTTGTAGCCGTCACTGGTGATTTGAATCGCGTTGTAGATCGCGGGCAGGTGGCCGCCCTCGAACTGCACGTCCAGCACCGGCCCAATCACCTGCACGATGCGCCCCACGGCTGCGTGTTTTTCCGCCATGCCTTCTCCTAAGCGGTGCTCGACGCACCGCTCACAATCTCAATAATCTCCTTGGTGATGGCTGCCTGGCGCACCTTATTCATGTGCAGCGTCAGCGCCTCGATGACATCGCCGGCGTTTTTCGTCGCCGATTCCATTGCCGTCATGCGCGCCGCGTGTTCGGCGGCAGAAGACTCGAGCATGGCCCGCTGCACCTGCGATTCCACGTAGCGTGGCAACAGCCTATCGAGCAGTTGCTCCGCGGGCTGCTCGTAAAGGTAATCCACCTGGGCGCTGGAGGGCTCCTCCGTGGCTTCCTTGACCTGATCGGGATCCACCGGAACAAGCTTCTCGACCACGAGGTTCGCGGACATCACCGTCTTGAATTCGCTGAAGATGATGTACACAGAATCGACTTCGCCCTTGGCGTACAAATCCGTCACCAAATTCGCGATCTCGCGGACGGTCGCGAATTCCACGCGAGCCAGCACGTTGATGTATTCCGCGATCAGGTTGAAGCCGGCTTTCCTCAAAGCATCCCGTCCTTTTTTGCCGACGGAGACGATCGAGAGTTGGCGGTCCCGGTTTGCGCGGAAAAATTCGTTTGCCCTGCGGAGAACGTTGGTATTAAACGCCCCGGCAAGCCCGCGCTCGCCGGTCAACACCAGCGCAAGAACTCTCTGTTCGGGCCGGCGCGCCAGCAGGGGGTGCTGGGGTTCCGCGATCCGGCCGATGGTCGAGCGCAGCACCCGCAGCAGTTCTTTTGCATAGGGCCGCGCCGCCAGGGCCGCTTCCTGGGCGCGTCGCAACCGGGCCGCGGCCACGAACTTCATGGCGCGCGTAATCTGCTGGGTGTTTTTCACCGAGCGGATACGTCGCCGGAAATCGAGAAGTGTGGGCATACGGGTTTGTCAGGCGAAATCCCTAATTTGCGGCTCCCGCCGCCACCGTAAAGCGCTCCTTAAACGCATCGACGGCCTTCTTGATTTCCGCCTTGATGGGGTCGTCGAGTGCCTTCTTCGCCGCGATATTCTTTAACAGTGAGGGGTAATTTGTCTCCGTGAACTGCAAAAACTCGCGTTCGAAACGCCGCACTTCCGGCACCGGCAGCGTGTCGAGCGCGCCGCTGGTGCCTACCTGAATGACCAGCACCTGCTTTTCCGCCGGCAGCGGCACGAACTGCTCCTGTTTCAGGATTTCCGTAAGCCGCTGCCCGCGCGCGAGCTGCCCCTGCGTGACCTTGTCGAGCTGGTCCGCGCCAAACTGCGCGAACGCCGCCAGGTCCCGGTATTGCGCCATATCCAGCCGCAACGACCCCGCCACTTGCCGCATCGCCTTGATCTGCGCGTTGCCGCCTACGCGGCTCACACTGATGCCCACGTTGATCGCCGGGCGAATGCCCGCGTTGAAAAGGTCCGCTTCCAGGTAAATCTGCCCGTCGGTAATCGAAATGACGTTCGTGGGGATGTAGGCGGAGACGTCGCCGGCCTGTGTTTCAATCACCGGCAATGCCGTCAGCGAGCCGCCGCCGAGCTTATCGCTCAATTTTGCGGCTCGTTCCAGCAAGCGCGAGTGCAGATAAAACACATCGCCGGGAAAGGCTTCGCGTCCCGGAGGTCTCCGGAGGAGCAAGGAGATCTCGCGGTACGCTTGCGCGTGCTTCGAAAGGTCATCGTAAAACGCCACGGCATGCCGTTTGTCGTCGCGGAAATATTCGCCCATGGAGCACGCTGCGTACGGCGCGATATATTGCAGCGAAGCGGGCTCCGCGGCCGAGGACGCCACCACAATCGTGTAATCCATCGCGCCGGCATCGGATAGGATTTTCACTACCTGCGCGATGGTCGAACGCTTCTGGCCGATCCCGCAGTAGATACAGACAACGTCGCCGCCCTTTTGATTGATGATGGTGTCGAGGATGACCGCGGTTTTGCCGGTTTGGCGGTCGCCGATGATCAGTTCCCGCTGACCGCGCCCGATCGGAATCATGCTGTCAATCGCTTTGATGCCCGTCTGCAACGGCTCGCGCACCGGCTGGCGATCGATCACGCCCGGAGCCAGGCGCTCCAGCGGATTGCGCAGCTTGGTGACAATGGGACCCTTGCCGTCGAGCGGCTGCCCCAGCGGACTCACGACGCGCCCCACCAGCGCGTCGCCTACCGGCACGGACATAATCGCGTTCGTGCGCTTCACGACGTCGCCTTCCTTCAGCTCCGTCGTTTCGCCGAGCAGCACCACGCCGACCTCTTCTTCTTCGAGGTTCAGCGCGATTCCGTATACGTCGTGGGGAAACGCCAGCATTTCCCCGGCCATCACCTTTTCAAGGCCATGCACGCGGGCAATGCCGTCGCCCACACTGATGATCGCGCCCACCTCGTCGACGGCAATGGCCTGCTCGTAATTCTCAATCTGCTCGCGCAGAATCTTGCTGATTTCGTCTGCCTTGATGTTTGCCATGCCTGCTCCGTTGCTTCCCCGAAGACTCGCTTGTCCCGCCTTGGCCGAAAACCCCGCGGCTAAATCCCTGTTATTCCGACGCCAGCCGCGCGCGCATCTCGTTCAGGCGGGTCCGCAACGAACCATCGTAAATCGTGTCGCCAACGCGCACCACCGCCCCACCGAGCACGGACGGATCGAGAGAATACTTCGGCTCGATTTTCTTCCCCGTGAGCCGCTCGAGAGCGGCCGCCAGCCCGTTTTTTTGCGCTGCCGTCAATTCTACCGCCGAACAAACTTCTGCTTCCGCAACACCCTGACGCTGCCGCAGCACCTGCTCGAACGCCGCGGCGATCTCCGGAAGCAGTTGCGTGCGCCGGTGATCGGCAATCACGAACAAGAAATTGCGAATGATCTTGCTCGCGCCCAAGCGCTTGACGATTTTTTCCATGACTTCATGCTTGGCCTTCACGCTGACCGCCGGGCTGGCCAGAAACGTGCGCAACTCCGCCGATTGCGCGTACGCCACGCCAAAATTTGCGAGTTGCTTTGCCGTCGACTCTCCCGCGCCCTGCCCGAGCGCGATGTCCGCCAGCGCGTTTGCGTATTGCAGGCTCGCAGACCTCAATTCGGCATCCCCCCGAGGCTCTTCACGAAGCTGCTGAGCAATCCCGCCTGCCTTTCGGCGGTAAGCTGCTTGGTCAGGAGCTCTTCCGCGCCCTCCACCGCCAGGTTGGCCGCCAGGGCCTTCAATTCCAGCCGCGCCGTGCGTTCGGCTGCCTCGATTTCGGCCTTTGCCGCCAGCGCAATTTTTTCCATGTCCAAACGCGTTGCCGTGCGAATGCGTTCGCCTTCCGCCGCCGCTTCGCGCTCGGCGAACGCGCGCAGTTCCGCGACTTCTTTTTCCAGATTCCTGAGCTTGGTCTCCGCTTCCTGGAGTTCGGCGTCCGCCGCCGCCTTGGCACTGCCGGCCTTGCTGATCGCGGAGCCGATGGCTTCCGCGCGGCGCCGGAAGAATCGCGGAGCCTTCGTCAGGCACAGCCAGTAAAGGGCGCCTGCCCAGATCGCAAAATTAATCCACTTGAAAACTTCTCCCGCCGTGCCCGCACCCGCCGCGCCGCCTTCTTCCGCAGCGTGCGCGCTCAGAGTTAAGAAAAGCGCCGCTAGGACGGCGCTGGCGGGGGCCATTAGGATACGCTTCGCCCTCATCGAGCCTCTCGCGCGGGCGAGCTCGGCCGCGGCGGCGCCTCGAGAATCCGCCGCGCAATTTCCGCGGAAAGCGGCTCGACCGACGCTTCCACTTCGCGACGCGCGGCGGCAAGCTCTTTGGCCACGCGCTGTTTTGCCGCGGCGATCTCGATCGAAGCCTTGCTTCGCGCGTCCTTCAATTGCGCCGCTCGCTCGTCGAGCAGTTTCTTGCGTTCCGCTTCTTGCTCCGCGTAGACCTTGGCGCGCGCCTGCTTCAACGCTTCCTGATATTGCTTGAGTTTCTCGGCGGCGGCGGCCTCCGCAGCCTCGGCGGCTCTTCGCGAGCCAAGGGTCCGGGCCTCGCGTTCGGCCATCACTTTCAGCAGCGGCTGGAAGAAGACCGGTCGTAAGATGAAGTAAAAAAGGAGGATAATCAGGACTGTGGGCGCAGCCCCAAGGAACAGTTCGCCAAGTTGGTGACCGATAGAGGACATCCGATTGTTGCGCCTAAATTTCCGTCGCCTCTGACCCACACCCGCGCGGGGCAGATAGGTTGGCCGCCTGGGGCGCACTCCACCCCGAGGAGCACACGGCAGGCTTCAAGCCGCCGCTTTGAAATGTTCTTTATAGCATCCGTCGCGCCTTGCGTCAACGCGACGCGCCGGACGGCTAGGCCTTGGCGTTAAGCCCCGTGACGCGGTCTTTCGGAGAGGAAAGAACCACGGAGGTCTGGACTCGCAGAACTCCGGTATGGGCCTTGAGTTGGCTGTTGAGCAAGTCTTCGAGATGGCGAACGTCGCGCGCCCAAATCTTGAGCAGGAACGGGAATTCTCCCGACACGTGATGGATTTCTTGAACCTCAAGCATCTTGAGGGCGGCGGCGAGGAAGGCCTCCTCGTTTTTCCTGCCTTCGACGGCCAGCCGAACAAAAGCGCAGGTGCCATACCCAAGGGTCTCGGGATTCACGAGTGCCACGTAGGCGCGAACATGACCCCGCGCGCGGAGTCGTTTAAGGCGCTCGTTCACCCCGGAAGTCGAAAGGCCCACGGATCGGCCAAGCTCTGACAACGAGCGCGAACAATCTTCCTGGAGCAGGTTCAGGATCTTTGCGTCGGTCGGGTCCATTCCCCCACCTCAAGCAAATCATACTAGAGGAATTGAATTCTACCGCAAAATCTGCTATAGAATCACCATTCTATTGACATTTATGCAGGGAGGCCTTCCGAGGAACCGCTGGTTCCGCTTCTCTGGCAACCGGGAGGTTTTTATGTCTATCGAGACGCCTGACCCCGCAGCTCGGCCGCGGAGCGATGACGAGCAGGCCATCCGCAAACTGACCGAAGATTGGCTGGCCGCCGTCCGCGCCAAGGACATTCCTCGCCTGTCCGGGATGGTCACAGACGACGCCGTTTTCCTGCCAGCGGGCTTTCCCCCTATTCGTGGAAAGCAAGCGGTGGAAACGATGTACCGCAGCTTCTTTCCGCAATTTGCCTCGGTCGAGCAAACCGTGACCATCGAGGAACTACAAGTAGTGGGGGACTGGGCGTTTGCGTGGGGAACCGAGAAGTTCACTTTGGTTCCTCAGGCCGGCCCTCAGCCGATCGAGATGCAAGGCAAAGGAATGAGCATTCTCAAGCGCCAGCCTGATGGCTCGTGGAAATTCGCCCGAGGCATCAACAATACTCTGCCAAAACCGGCGGCGCCGCTCGCTAACCGAATACCGTCCTAAGACCTCGCCGCTTGCACCGGCCGAACCTGCTACCGACCGACCTGTGCGTCGAGTTGCGCACGATGGCCCTACCAGCGCCGCTTCTGCTTCTCGACGGAGATTCCCCGGTCGCTTTTTGAAGAGCCTTGCGGGACTCCTCGGTGCTACGGCTACCTCGCGCCATCCGGCCGATCGGCGTATCGGTCGAGATGCTCGAACCCTATCGCCTGTCTCGCTTTCACGGGCAGTTGTAGCGGCGCTCGTTTGCTCCGGAGCGTCAAAGGGCGTTGCAGAAGGCCGCGCGATTATTTTTTGTCCGCGCCGGCAAGAATGTCGTACACATAGTGCACGTCCAGCGAACGATTATTGCGTCCGGTGCTCTCGAGGTGCAGGTTTTCGTAAAGCTGCCGACCGTCTGGAGAAAGCTCGAATGTGCGGCTCATCTTTCCGCCTCGCGGGCTCTTTTCGTCCGTGATCAGCCGGCTGCCGTCCCATTTCGCGGCAATCTCCTGGTAGCTTTCGTCTTTGGACTTTTGCAGCTTGCGCCCGTCGGTCATGAACGCGCGCTTGCGGTCGCGATCATCCATCAAGTCCACTTCCGCCCCGGTCATCGAGAACGTCATGGTCATTGGCGGGCTCAGCAGTTCGTGCATCTTCTGCCGCTCCTGATCGCTCTCTCCGCCCATACCACCGCGATGTCCTCCGTAGCCTCCCCCGCCTGGCCAGCCTCCTCCCCCGCGTCTGCCGCCGTAGCCTCCCCCGCCCGAGTCTTGCGAGCGGTTGCGCATGTCATCACTTTCGTCGCGGTTCAGCTTCCACGCGCCCTGGATGCTTTGGCGCGGAGGAGGCAGCGGGGCTGCTTCTTGCGGCGTGGCTCGAGGCATTGTTCCCGGTGGCGGTGCGCCCACGGGTCCCGCCGGCGCCTGTGCTGCGGCCACGCCTGAAAGGGCCAGCCCCACGACCGCAACAAAACCGGCAACTCCTGTCACCGCAATCCCTCGTGCGACTTTCATTGGTTCCCCCGAAATGGCAGCTCCACCGCAATTCTAGTTCCGCGCTAATCGGAAAATAGTTCCCCTCGGACGGCGAGCCTCAAGCATTCCGGAGCACATCGGGAAGCTCCGTTACTCGTCGAAGAAGCGCGAGCGCGCCCAATTCGCGGAAGCGCTCGGCGGTGCGGCCACCCTGCCCGTCCCCGGCCAGAATCCCCAGGAACGGCACGCCGGCCTCTCGCGCGGCCAGGGCATCGTCAATGTTGTCGCCGACGTACAACGCCGTCCCCGGATCGCGCCCTCCGAGAATGATCTGCAATCCTTCCGGATGCGGTTTTTTCCGAGCGTCATCCATGGTGATGATCGTCCGGAAGTACTTCGTCCCTAGCCAGCGGTCAAAGGTCAAGGAAAACTCCTGCCGCGTACGCCCGGTGAAAAGGTTTAGCTCGAAACGCTCCGCCCATTTTTCGATCTGCCGCGGGCTCACCAGTATTTTTTCGTTGCGGACGTTGCCCGGCTGGCCGTCGCTCCCCCAATAGAATTTTTCAAAGGCGCCGCGTGCCTGTTCGTACGAGAGCGGTTTGCCGAGCGAGGTCACCCACGCCGCCACCATGGTCCAGTCGTCGTTGAATCCCGGCTTGCTCTTCCATTCGTGCAGCTCGGCGTAGGTCACGCGCTTGCCGGTGAAGTAGCGCACCGTATCGAGCGCCGAGCGCCAGTACGTGCCGCGCACGTTCACCAGCACGCCGTCCACGTCGAAAATCAGGATTTTTGTCTGCCCTAGAAGCGCCTTGCCCTTTCGCGCTAGTCCCTTCCAAGGCAAAGAGGATTTTCTCGGCACGTTTCCTGATTCCTTCGCACGGCAGGCGTCAACAAAAAGTTTCGCCGCTCCTGCCGCATCCCGTCAAGCCAGCACGGCTTCGGCAAGGGCCGCGTTGCTCGAAAATCCGGCGCGTTGCTACACTGGAGGGCTTTACGCCTGTAGGACCTGCTTTTTCTTTGCTACCTTTGGACGAAGCCAAGCCGTGACAAGGAGCAGCGTATGGCGAAATTCGGCGGAGTGGATTTTATAGATTTTGATTCGCAACTGAACGACGAGGAAAGACTTGTCCGCCAGACGGCACGTGAATTTGTCGAAAACGAGGTCATTCCCATCATCGAAAAGCACACCCGCGAAGCCACCTTTCCCGTGCATCTGATTCCGCAGCTCGGCGCACTCGGATTTTTCGGCGCGAATCTTCACGGCTACGGCTGCGCGGGGATGTCCAACGTCGCTTACGGTTTGATGACCCAGGAACTCGAGCGCGGCGACTCCGGCCTGCGCAGTTTTGTTTCGGTGCAGGGCGCGCTGGTGATGTATCCAATTTATTCCTACGGCAGCGACGCACAAAAAAACAAATGGCTGCCGCTTCTCCAGCAGGGCAAAGCCATCGGCTGCTTTGGACTGACCGAGCCGCAATTCGGCTCGAATCCCGGCGGGATGCTCACGCGCGCGGTGAAAAAAGGCTCGAAGTACGTTCTGAACGGAGAAAAAATGTGGATCACCAATGGCTCCCTCGCGGACATTGCCGTCGTGTGGGCCAAGGCCGAGGACGACAAAGTCCGCGGCTTCCTGGTGGAGAAGGGGACGCCGGGATTCAAAGCCTGGGACGTCCACGGCAAATGGTCATTGCGTGCCTCCGTTACTTCGGGGTTGTCGCTCAGCGACTGCGAAATTCCGGAAGCAAATCTGCTCCCTGGCGTCGTGGGCTTGAAAGGCCCGCTCGGCTGCTTGAACCAGGCGCGCTACGGTATCGGCTGGGGCGCGCTCGGCGCGGCCATGGCTTGTTACGACACCGCGCTGCAATATGCAAAAACGCGCAAGCAATTTGCCAACAAGCCCATCGCCTCGCATCAGCTCGTCCAGGAAAAACTCGCCTGGATGATCACGGAGATCGTGAAAGGCCAATTGCTGGCACTGCACGTCGGCCGCCTCAAAGACACAAACAGAGTCGATCCATCGCACATTTCCATGCTGAAAATGAACAACGTCGGCATCGCGCTGGAAACCGCGCGCAAAGCGCGCGACATTCTCGGCGCCAACGGTATCGTCGACGATTACTGCATCATGCGCCACATGAACAACCTCGAAAGCGTCTCCACCTACGAGGGCACGAACGATATTCACAAGCTGGTGATCGGCGAGCGCGTCACCGGCATCTCCGCTTTCGTGTAACATCGAAAAAATCGTCTGAACCGGAAAGCCAGGATTTTACGACCCGCTCCGAAGACGGCATGCGGGTCGTGCAGCAGGGTCTGCCCGATTGACGGGCAAGAAGCGCAACGGAGGGGACGAACCACCGGAGATTCCTCACGAGCGTTCCCAAGCAGCAAAAGAGAAGGCCCCCGCCCCTCATGGTTGGCCGACGGCGGGCAAAATCAAACGCAAAAGCTGGAGTTCATCTCCGAACACCCAGCATTAGCCTACAAGAATTCGCAGGGGCAATCTTGTAAGGAGATTCGGCAGGATGTATCGTGCCTTCCGGGAGAATTGGCATGCAACCTCGCGCTTCATTCCGATTTCTTGTTTTTTTCGCACTTGCCGTTTTCGCGGCGGCTGTTTCGGCGCGCGCCAGGCAAGCACAAGGGCAACATCCGCCGGCGCAAGCAAGCAACACCTCCGTCAATCCCGCGAACCCGAAGATCCGTGCGGTGACCGCGTTCGTCAACCTGGATTGGCGCGACTACCAGCGGCAGATCGCGGACACGCTGAAAATGCTGCATCGGGCGCAAACCACCTTTGAGTCGCGCGGCTATCAAGTCCAGACCATCCGCATCGCCACGCAGCCGTTCCCGGAATACATCCAGGGAATGAACACGCAACAGGCGGTGGCCTTCTTCAAACTGTTGGACGCTCTCGCGGAGCAGCAAAAGTTCGCGATGTCCATCGGCCCAGCCATGCTGAACCCTAACGACCCGCCTTCCCAGGCCGACTTGCTCGCAGAAATCCTGGCCAACACGAAAATCCTGAACGGCAGCCTGGTGGTGGCCGGCGAAGACGGCGTCCGCTGGGGTGCCGTGGGCGCGGCCGCGCGGGTCATGAAAAAACTCGAAAGCTCCACCGAGCATAGTCAAGGCAATTTCCGTTTTGCCGCGATCGCCAACGTGCCGCCCCTGGTGCCGTTTTTCCCCGCCGCGTATCACACCGGCTTTGGGCACCAGTTCGCCATTGCCATCGAGTCCGCCCCCGTGGTTGCCGCGGCGCTCAAGGACGTGCCGGATCTGGCCTCCGCCCGCCAGCGCATCATCGACGCGCTCGCCGCCGTGGCCTTCGACATCGAGCATCACGCCGGCCGCGTGGACTCCGAGACCGGCTGGACCTACATGGGCATTGACCTTTCCCCGGCGCCCTCGCCCTCGAAAGATGCTTCCATCGGCGCGGCCATCGAGGAATTGACCAAGCAGCCCTTCGGCCTCGGGGGCACGTTGACCGCCGCGGCTACCATTACCGCGGCCATCAAGGACGTGAAGGTCAAGCAAACCGGTTACAATGGGCTGATGCTGCCGGTCCTCGAAGATGCGCGGCTGGCCCAGCGCTGGAGCGAAGGCCGCGTTTCCGTGGACGCGCTGCTTGCGTACTCCGCGGTGTGCGGCACCGGCCTGGACACCATTCCCCTGCCGGGAGACACCACCGCCGAGCAACTGTCCTTGACCATCGGCGACATGGCCAGCCTGTCGGTGAAGTGGCACAAGCCGCTCTCGGCACGGCTGATGCCCATCACCGGCAAAGGCGGGGGCGAAACCACGGACTTTGACAACCCTTTTCTCGTCAACGTCACCCTTCAGCAGTTCGGCCCGAAGTAGGTTGTTGATTTTCAGCCGTATCCAAAAGATCGCACAGGGCGCATATCTCATCGTCCGGGGAGGGCGGCGTGAACACGCAGAAGCTGGTGCTGGCACTGCTGGACGAAGCGTATGCGAGAAAGACCTGGCATGGGCCGAATTTGAAGCAGTCCCTCAAGGGCGTGTCGGTGGTCGAGGCGGCGTGGCGGCCCGGGCCAGGCCGGCAC
>DATAIH010000218.1:0-18156 GCA_036262755.1 Candidatus Acidiferrum sp. | reverse complement strand
TCGAGCCGATAACGCGGGACACCAACAGCTACGCCACGTTGACACTGTCTGCGGACGCGACGACGCTGGCAACCGTGCAAACCAAAACGATACAGAATCTTTATGTTTTGTCGGCGGGAGGCAGCCAGCCCGGCGACGCGAGCGCAGTCCTTCCGCCGGGACAATCAGTTTATTCGTTCGACTGGACTGCCGATGGGGATCTAGCTTTCTCCGACTTTGCGAGCCTGATGCGCATCGACGGCGAGCGAAACGCTCCGACACAGTTGGTTGGAGACGCCAACGCGGCGATTGTGGACCTGTCAGGTTGCGGCAACCGTTACCTGGTATTTTCCTGGGCATTCCACGGAGGCACGAATTCGACAAATATCTGGCGCGCGAATGCGGACGGCACAAGTCGTGTAAAGTTGACCGACGGGAAGGCAGATCGCGCCCCAATTTGCTCGATGGACGAAAAATGGGTTTTCTATAGGGATGAGGTCTTACAGCAAATTTGGCGCGTGCCGGTGGACGGCATTGGAAAAGCAGAGGTGCTTCCGGGAAGCGCGGTTCCGAAGACCTTCCCAATCGGGATGACCCTCAGTCCTTCGCGAGATGGGAAACGGCTGGCTTTCGTGGTGGCGACCGTACCGACTCAGGAGGATCCCTACCCTCAATACAAGATCGCAATTCTCGACCTAACGGCGAAGGCAGGGCCACCGGAGCTGATCGATGCCGACGAGCGAATCTCGATTGGAGGATTGAGCTTTACGCCAGACGGGACGGCAGTAGCCTATCCCATCCGAGAGAACGGAGTAGATAACATTTGGGTTCAGCCGTTGAATGGTTCAAATGGCAGGCGATTCACGGTGTTTGACTCGGAGCAGATTCTGAATTTCCGCTGGTCCCCCGACGGTCGAAAACTGTGCGTGCTCCGCGGCCACACTGACTCCGATGTGGTTCTGATCCGCGATTCCTCCTCGTGAGGCACGAGGTAGCCAGCTCCTCGTTCTAAGTATCAAGCCTTTCTCCAAGCGTTGTGTTGTTGTTGCAAGGCCAGGGCGTTGCCGGTGATGCGGGTAATGCGCGAAACCTCCTCCTGGGCCTTGCCAATCAGCTCTTTCTTTTCGTCGTCTGAGGGGCTGCGTTCCAGCCGGTAGAGCAGCCTCACCAAAGTATCCAGGGCCGTTTCAATCTCGCGCGCCATGGTTGTCGCGAGCGTACTGGTGGTCCCGAGAAGCTCCGCCCGCCGCAGCGCTTCAGCAAGCTCAGCATTCAGTTCTTTGACTCGCTCTTCGGAACGCTTGCGTTCCGTCACGTCGCGAATGGCACAGGTGACGTAGACTCCCTGGGCCGTGGGCAATGGGCTTAGACTGATCTCAGCGGAAAACTCAGTCTGATTTTTGCGCCTGCCGTAGAGTTCCAAGTCGCGCCCCATGGGACGCACACGCGGCTCGGCGAAGAACGATGCGCGATGCTTCAAGTGCGCACGGCTAAACCGGGATGGAATCAGAACCTCGACAGCCTGCCCGATCAATTCCTGACGGCTGTACCCGAATAGGATCTCCGCTTGAGAATTAACCGCCGCGATCTTTCCTTCGGTGTTGACAATCACTATCCCGTCCGGCATCGAATTCAGTAGGTCAATAGGGTCGGGCAGCACCCACTCGGGCGCATTGCCCGCGATGTGCCTGGCAAGTCGGCGCAAAAGTCCCATATCGAGGTCCCTGCGAATGGTTGGCAGCTTATCCCGGGTAGCTGTTCTTATGATACACGCCTGGCTGTCGGTGAGCGTTGTGAATTCGGGCCGGAAGAAGAGATGCGGAATCCTCTGGAGCGGGCGCACTTCATTGTTCACGCCGGCAAAGTTGGTATGGTCCGCAGCATTTGGCGCGAAACGACGGGTACTTGTCCGAATCGTACTGGTGCAACCGCCTACGATGAGGTCATCAGTCGCGATACGAAAGATTGCCGGCAGACCGATAGAAGGCCCTGAGCGGCGACACGGAGGATGCCATAACCACACACGAGAAGTTGCGGCTTTCTGGACGAGTCGCCGCCGTCACCGGTGGAGGGCGAGGGATCGGGCGCGCCATTGCGGCGACGCTCTCAGCCGGAGGCGCCACTACGGCCGTGCTCGCGAGGTCTGCTTCGGAAATCAACGAAACGGCTCGCATGATTGAACAGGCCGGTGGACGCGCGCGGCCATTTGTCGCGGATGTGACGGATGCGCTGGCCGTCCGGAAAGTCTTCGAGGACATCGACCGTTCTCTGGGCTCTGTCACGCTGCTGGTCAACAACGCCGCCATTCCTGGCCCGATTGGTCCCTTCTGGGAGACGGATGCCGAGCAGTGGTGGCGAACGCTGGATGTCAACTTGCGTGGCGCCATGCTTTGCTCTCGCGGCGTACTGCCCGGAATGATTTCGCAGGGCGATGGCAGGATTATCAACATCGCGAGCAGCGCCTTGGCTATTGCGTATTTTTCGAGCTATGCCACCAGCAAGGCCGCGCTTGTTCGCTTCACCGAGACTCTGGCTCGGGAAGTAAGACCTCACGGCGTCAGCGTGTTTGCGGTGGGGCCGGGAACCGTTCGTACCTCCATGGCCGAATATTCCTTGCGCTCTCCCGATGGCCAAAAGTGGCTTCCCTGGTTCAAACGAATTTTCGATGAAGGCCTGGATGTATCCGCAGAACGCCCGTCGCGGTTGGTCCTTGAATTGGCCTCAGGCCGCGCGGACAGCTTGTCGGGACGCTTTCTTTCCATATGGGATGACCTGGACTCCCTTCTGCGAAACGTCAAGCAGATCGAAGAACGCAATCTGTATTCGATGCGCGTGCAAACGCTCGATGGCGGCGGCGTTGGCTCTGCACTCACTGCCATCCGCACCATTGCTGAGCGGCCTCTCGATCCGGAGCCGCAACACTGAGTTTTTTCAAAACCCCAAGCAAGAAATTCTTATGGACCACGGAAGCTAGGCCGATAGGTCCGGGGATAACTAGGAAGCGTGGGTACACGCTAGATGGCTCGACGAGTTAAATTAAGTGAAAATCCGGGCAAGGCCGAAATTGCAGCGTTCGCGTACGGCCTCTGGCGAAATCTTCCTTGCACCGCTCATACGCGCGGCATCACGAATCGCATCGTTCACTTTGCCGAACACTTCATCTGCCGCACGCTCGATTCTCCTGGCGGCATTCGCGTGAATTCGAGCCTTCACTTCAGTTCTCCATTCGTGATTCAACTCCTCAAGCCGTGCTCCGAATACTTCGAGGGTGTCATGGATGTAAAGAATGTCCTTTGCGAATTTCTCGCTCACGCTTTTTGTGAATTAACACCTTGTGGGCGAGGAACGCCGCTGGATTCGCGATCTGGATTTCCTTCGAGCCTTGGAAGGAGACTCCATCCGCGAGGCTGAAGCTTACTGTCCACGGGGCAAGCAGTAAGATTTCCAGGTACCGCAGCTGCTGAGAAACGACTCCGCCAACGCGCCGTGTTGCCTTTCGTTTTCTATCCCTCCCGTGTTCTGCACCGAATAACGGCGTCAAAAACTCGGCGTAGAAGCCACTCTCTGCGCCCACAAGTCGGTAGTGAGTTGCTGGAGGCTGGTCTTCGCCGAGTTGCTCCTCTTCAAATCCATTGGCGATCAGCCGGTCCCGAATGTTCATGTCTGAGGCCTTCAGTCGGGCAGGGACGGCAACATCCGTATCCAGCGTCGTCAAAGGCAAATAGTCGAGGCGTTGTGCCTTGGAATGCAAGCGATAGAGCCTGTTAGCCCAGCCGCCAATGATCGCGATCTGACTTAGCCACGGTTCGAGCGCAAGGATCAAACGAGCAAATTGCTCATTGTCGGACTGCTCACTCACCGGTGCTCCTTTTGGATCGTAGGGGCCAAGACACGTTTCCAAATCAGGCTTGCTTGCTCTTTCCCTCTCGCGGGATGATCCGCTACGTCCATCCAAACTTGAAGAATGTCCGCCACGGGAACACCCTCGTGTCGGACCACAGGGCGAAACACAGATTCCTTGTTGTCGGGGATTCGAATATACACGTCGGGACGCGCGTCTGCGTTTGCCAATGAGAGACCGAGTTGCCTCAAGGCGTCTGCATCCAGTCTTTCGAGATAGAGATGGAGTGCCACTCCGTGCACGAATTTGAACCTAAGCAGCTCGGCTGCTTTAAAAAGCCCAACGCAGATTCGAGGAAGGAGTTCGACAAGACGGCCAGGCTGTGGCTTTCGCGGCCGAGAAGACTCCGCCTCCATTTCCGAGCTGTAGGAGCGAACTGCAGAGAGAAGCTGATCCTTCCCAGCAGGAATAATCCACCGTGCTGGAATTTCGCGCGCACTTCCGAAGTTCGCACCGTGCCATCGTCGCAAGAGTTCATCGATTCTGACGAGGCCGAAGGAATCCTTCCTCTCATCGAGGAATCCCTCACTCGATAGCTGTCGAATCAGCCGAGACGCACTCATTACGGAGACCCCCGCTGCCTGCGCGAGCTGCCTGCCGCTGCGATATTGGCCATGAGGTACGGCCAGCAAGGAGTCCGGGATTCGTGCACCCAGGAGAATTTTCAGCATCCATTGGTTTAGGTCAGAAAATAGATAGGCAGGGGATTTACTCTGAACGTTCAACCCGATCTGAGAATGCACCCTCCGTTCGGAATTAAACCTTTCTAACCCGAACCCCTCAAAGAGTCGAAAGCCTTCCGAATCGATAACACCAATCCCGACTTCGGGGGCGTGGCTCTGGGCGAACTGCTTGACCTGCTGGGCGACAGATTCGGGGACGCGGCGAGAAGCAACAACAGCAACGGGAATGGCGGATTTCGAGAAATGTCGAGCGGCTGCTTTGGCTTCGAGAATGGCTTGCGAGAGGAGGGGAACTAGTCGGTCACGCCGACCTTCAGCGGACCGCTTCAGCTCTACGATAAATTTCTTGTCACCTGACTCCGCAATTAGGTCCGCACCTCCGTCAGCAGGGGAATGCTCATGCACACGCCACCGTGCCCGGCGAAAGATGCCTGCCAGTAAAGAGGCAAATTCTCGCTCTGGTGGTCCGGCACGATCTTGGAATTCGGATGACATGGCTCTGTATCTCAAAGTATGTAACATGGCCGCGTTATACATCACGGCCATGTTACACCAAGAGTCGAATTGGGTCAACCCAATGAAGACACCCAATGAGAGTCTTCCTTACCAAGACGCACCACGGCCAGAAGGACCATAACCCTTATCTCTAATAAAGGCGTGGCGCAAGGCAAGCGTCCACGGCACCGTTGTCGGACGCGTCGACCTGGTTGGGCTCGTCCCACCGTACCTCGAGATCCCGCACGCTGGGGAAATACTCTCCGCCAGACGGTGCTCATTCAGCAGCATCAGTCGCGAGAGGAGAGTGGTTCGGCTCGTTTCTTCATCTATGGCCTGACGACCACGCCTCGGTCGTAATCTTTCCGTCGGCTTCCCTCCGACCTAAACATCTCTTCGATTCGTACGTCGACCATGCTTGGCGGTCAAATCCTAGTTTGGTTAAGCTAAGGCTAGTGGAGGAGTTCCCTTGGAGATTTATCTTGTAGACGGAACCTACGAACTGTTCCGCCATTACTACGCGCTGCCCTCGGCACGCGATCGCGATGGGCGCGAAGTTGCCGCCGTTCGTGGCGTCCTCTCTTCAGTGCTCGCGATGATCAAAGGTGGCGTGACCCACATCGCGGTCGCAACCGATCACGTCATCGAATCCTTTCGCAACCAGCTATGGCCGGGATACAAGACAGGCGATGGCATCGAACCCGACCTCCTGGCACAATTCTCGCTGCTTGAAGAGGTTTTGGTCGCGGCCGGTGTTGTTGTTTGGCCTATGGTGGAGTTCGAAGCCGATGATGCCCTCGCAGCGGCGGCAGCTGCCGCCGGTAAGAGTAAGGAGGTCACCCGGGTGATCATCTGCACACCCGACAAAGACCTCGCGCAATGTGTATCCGGTTCCCGAATCGTTCAGTTAAATCGCCGGAAGCAAATCACAATCGATGAACCAGGGGTGATTCAGAAGTTCGGAGTCTCGCCGGCATCGATTCCTGACTATCTAGCGCTAGTGGGCGATGCGGCAGATGGCTATCCAGGGCTGCGCGGCTGGGGAGCGAAATCCTCAGCCGCGGTGCTCGCCAAGTTCCTTCATCTTGAATCGATTCCCAAAAACTGGCGCGAGTGGCGAGTGAACGCCACGAGCGCGGGCTCGCTTGCCGACACCCTGTTTCGCGAGTGGGAGAACGCTATACTCTTTCGACGACTCGCCACGCTCCGGACTGACATCAGCCTCTTTGACAATGTTGACGAGCTGAGATGGCGCGGCCCTAGCTCTGGGTTCGACGCTTTGGCGGCACGATTGGGCGCGGCACGCACAGAACGAACGCCGGCAGCCACGCGGCACTCATCAAGCGCAACGAAGAGCTGATCTCGATGCGTGTCCAGCGCTGGTTGGGTCAGGAAGGCGCAAGAAAATGACCTTGGACAAATTTCGGCAATCGCTCGCCGCCACCGCGCCGCCTGCCGGACTCACACCGGCCCTCGCCGGGTTGTGGTGGGATGGCAAGGGCGACTGGAAACGGGCGCATGAATCCGCCCAACAGGACGAAGGGGTCGAGGGATCGTGGGTTCACGCCTACCTGCACCGGAAGGAGGGCGACCAGAGCAACGCCGCGTATTGGTACAACCGGGCAGGCAAACCCATGTGCGGGGAGCCGCTCGAAGCGGAATGGGTAAGCATTGCAAGGGAGTTGCTGGTGTAATGACGTGACCGAGCCCCGCAGACGGAGTTCTCGCGGCCGGTGTTCCCTTCCCAAGTCCCAGGTGCGTGCGGTCCTCGTGGGTGGTAAGAGATGTATTCGCCGAGCAGCCGTTTCAGATGGCGTTCCTTGAGGGCAATGACGTGGTCGAATAGCTCCCGCCCGGCAACTGCCCGCGCACTCACTCGTATCTCAGAGCGACCATCGGATCGACTTTCATGGCTCTCCGCGCGGGAACGTAACTCGCGAGAAGAGCTACGCCGACAAGAATCATCGCCACGGCGACAAACGTCAGCGGATTGGTTGCAGTGACACCGAAAAGCATGCTTGATAAGAAGCGCGTTAGGCCGAGCGCGACAATAATTCCGATTAGCAAGCCTAGCAGCGCAAGCTTGGCCCCTTGCCCGACGACAAGTCCCAGGACCTGACTTCGAGTCGCGCCCATTGCCATGCGGATGCCAATCTCGCGGGTACGCTGAGCAACAGACTGAGACACGATCCCGTAAATCCCAGTCGCCGCGAGTGCCAGTGCCACGAGCCCAAAACCCGCGAGGACTATAGAGCGCAGGCTAGGGTTACTGAACTGACGGTCCACTTCCCTCTCAAGTGGCTCAATCGTAGAAACCGGGACATTGGCGTCAACAGAACTGACGGTGTGACGTAGGTCAGCGGATGATGGCTGATTTTTGCCATGAAGATAGACGAAAAGCTCATGTCCAACCGGCCCGAAGCTCTTCGCTGCATCCGCCTGCTCGAGAGGTATAAAAATTCGGGGCCGCGTCTCCCAGGCCACTTTGTTATAGAACATTGAGCGAGTACTGCTCACAATGCCCACAACCACTCTCTCGGGGTCCTTCGCGGACAACCTGATATGCATTCCTACGGGATCTCTCCCGAACAACTCCGCGGCAGCCTCATTCACTATGGCGACGTTTTCGGTGTCTCGCGCATCCGCCAGCGAAAAGAAACGGCCCCGCAAGAGGGTCGTACCGAGGGCGGAGAAGTAGCCCTGAGTGACAACTTGCTTGTCCACGGCGTGCCCCGGTTTCCCTTCTGAAATAGCTTGTCCTTCGATGGTGAGATTGGCTCCCAGGAGGCCAAAACTGAGAAGAGGCGTGGTGCTCGCTCCTGCTTCTGCGATGCCGGGAAGGCGCTTCAGGCTTTCAAGGACCTGTTCACTGAAAACTGCAAAACGAGCGTCCTCCGAATATATAGGTTTCGGCAAAACCAGTGTCAACGCGGTCACACCTTTCGTCCGAAAACCGAGGGGCTGCGACTGCAGATGTACGAGGGTTTGTGTCATGAGCGAAGCCGCCACGAGGATTGTTAAGGAGAGACCAATTTCACTGACGACGAGCGTGCTACGCATCCGATGAGAGCGATTTCCCCGCCCGGCACCAATTCCTTGTGCTCTAAGCGAGCTGCCCAGGTCAATGCGTGACGCCTGCAGGGCCGGGGTGAGGCCAAAAAGCAAGGTTGTCATTACCGTTAGCCCTGCGGCAAACACAAGGACGCGCCAGTTCATTGCTATTGGATTTGGAGGCAGGGTGCCGAATGGATTCGCAGCGACGAATGTTTCGAGGGCCGCATAGGCGACAAATATGCCAAGCGAACTGCCAATCAAAGCAAGCAGCCCGTTCTCGGTGAGGAGTTGACGAATGAGCGGCGCTCGCGCCGAACCCAACGCGGTCCGTATGACCATCTCTCTTTGTCTACCGATTGCCTGGCCTATCAGCAGACTGGAAAGGTTCGTACAGGCCATCAACAGGACCAGAGCAACCGTAGCAAAGAGGGTAAAAAGCGACGCACGGACGGTTCGCGTATTGTCTGCCTGCAGACCAGAAACAAGCACGGTATAACCCTTTGGGTTATCCGGGTACTGAGCGTCTAACTGGCGCTGGATATTCGAGAGTTCAGCCTGCGCACTCTGAGCGGATACACCGGGCTTGAGCCTGCCGACTGCCGCGATAGGCCCAGCTGCCTTCAAATCGTAGCCGGGCTCGCCTTGTTGCAGCAATATCCAGGCTGCCGTGCGATTCGATTGGTCGAGTATACGAAAGTCAAAATCATTGGGCATGACGCCAACGATCTGAAATGTTTTTCCATTCAAAATCACGGATTTGCCGATTACCTCCGGCGAACCGTCAAACTGGACCTGCCACATGTTGTGGCTCAAAACGGCTACTGGTGGCCCCTCAAGGTCCCTGGCGTCAAAAGTCCGACCAATTTGCGCAGGAACTCCCAGTGTCTCAAAGAAACCTTCTGTAACGATCATTCCAGGGAATTCCTGAGCCTCAGATATGCCGCTGCGGATAGAGTTCCTCCAAAATGCCCCTGCAAATCGGCCGAAACTATGGGACTCGCGTTTCCAGGCAGCATAGTCACGATACCCGGGGAATACGTTCGGCTCGAACGGCCGATCCAGAGTGCTCTTGAGAATTAGTACAAGCTGCTCCGGCTGCTTGAAATGCAAGGGACGCAGAAGCCAGGCATCGACGACGCTGAAGGCAAATATATTCGCGCCAATGCCAAGGGCGAGGGTCAGGATGGCGACAGCCGTGAAGGCAGGCGATTTGCGCAAGATGCGGAAGCCGAAGCGCAAATCCCGATTCAGGTCCTGAATCCAATTTACCCGGCGCGCGTCGCGGCATTTCTCCTTGGTTTGCTCGATACCACCCAGATCAAGTCGCGCGCGACGGCGCGCCTCGTCCTGCGTCATCCCTTGGGCGGCGTATTCCTCGGTTTTTCGATCGAGGTGGTCGCGCAACTCGTCGTCCAATTCCTCCTCCGCCTGCGCCCGGCGAAACAACGATCGCAGCCGCAGGGGAATCGTGTAAATCCAATGCTCCGGTCGCATACTCGAACCTCCTTCCGCGCTCTCGGACGCTCACGCCTCTCCAAGCTTAATAACCCGCGAAATCGCGCTCGACACCCTGCCCCAGTTGTCTGTTTCTTTTTCGAGCTGTCGCCGCCCTAGCCGTGTCAGCGAATAGTATTTCGCGCGCCGCCCATTCTCGGACGTTTTCCACTCGGCCGTGATCCAACCCTCTTGCTGCAATTTGTGCAGAGCCGGGTACAACGATCCGTCGCTCACCTGCAACACGTCGCCGGACACCTGCTTCAACCGCTGACTCACGGCGAATCCGTTCATCGGCTCAAGCGCAAGGATTTTCAATAGCAACATGTCCAACGTGCCCTGCACGAGATCGGAAGGTTTGCTCATTATCTATGCCCTCGGTAACCGAGGCTAGCACCTCTCCACTCGGTAAGCAAGGGGAGACACGCCTCCTTTTCGCCTCCACGGCTCGAAGCGCCTCTTGACGCGTACTATCCCATGTGTCACACTTCACATGTGACACTGTTTCACCTCACCCTGCGGCCCGGTGAATCCATCTTTGACCAGCTTGTTTTCGCCGCCAAGAAGGCCTCCATCAGCGGCGAGCTGCGGCCCGGCCAGGCGTTCCCTTCCGTGCGATTCCTCGCCACGCAATTCAAGATTCATCCCAATACGGCGCACAAAGTTGTCCAACACTTGATTCAAAGCGGTTGGCTCGAAGTGCGGCCCGGCATAGGGACCGTCGTAGCGCGGATCCCCGAGCCGCGTCCAGGCGAGCGCAAGAACCTGCTGCAGCGCGAAGTGGAGCAGCTCGCCGTCGAAGCCAAGCGCGTCGGACTCGAAATTGAGGATGTCATCGAAGCCATTCAAGAACATTGGGCCAAGCTCGAAAAGCGACAGGAGGTGAGCCGCAAATGATCCAAGTGCAAGATCTGCACAAGAAATTCAGGCGCTTCGAAGCATTGCGCGGGTTGAGCTTCTCCGTGCCGCAAGGCAGCGCCTTCGCGCTGATCGGCGCTAACGGCGCCGGCAAGACGACCATTATAAAAATTTTGACGAACATTCTTGTGCCAACCAGCGGCCGCGCAACCCTTCTTGGCGTTGACTCACGGAAGCTCTCGCCTCGCGAGCTCGTTCAGATTGGCTACGTCTCGGAAAATCAGGACATGCCGCCTCGGCTCACCGTCGCCGAGTACGTAGACTATCTTCGCCCCTTTTATCCCACTTGGGATCGCGACCTGGAGCGTGAAACGCTGCGGCAATTGCGCCTTCCCTCCGAACGCAAGATCGGCGACCTTTCGCACGGCATGCGCCTGAAAATGGCGCTTCTCTGTGCGCTTCCCTACCGGCCCAAGCTTCTGCTTCTCGATGAGCCTTTCAGCGGCCTCGACCCTCTCGTCCGCGATGAATTCATGGAGGGTCTCCTCAGGCAAGCGGGCGAAATGACCATCCTGGTTTCGTCCCACGAACTCGGCGAAATTGACGGCGTCGCCACAGACATTGGCTTCCTCGATGAAGGCAAATTACTCTTCCAGGAATCCATGGCCGACTTGAACGGCCGCTTTCGCGAGGTTCGCGTCACCCTCGCCGATGAAGCTGCTCCGCCCGCGCAGGTCCCCAAAGACTGGGTCGGCTTGCAGGCCCTAGGCAATGTGCTCACCTTCGTCGAAACCTCGTTTGACGAAAAACGATTCGGCGAATTCGTACGGTCGCAGCTCGGCGAGGTTCGAGCGATCGATTCGCAACCCATGTCGCTTCGTTCGATTTTCACTACTCTGGCGCGTGCCGCGCGCGACAACGCAGCGGCCTGACGAAAGGCAATGCACCATGATCTGGCACATCTTCAAGAAGGATTGGAAGCTAATCTGGGTTTTCGTCGCCGTCGTGGCGGCCTTGCAAGCGATCACGGAACTCGTCCTCGCCAAGGCCCGCGCGTCCGACGATAGCCCCATGCTCACGTTGCTAGCGCAAAACCTTCCCACCGGGACGATCTTTGCCATGATGTTCCTGATCGCTGCAATCGTTCTCCTCGATGCGATTCCTGGGCTGCGTCAGGACTGGCTGATTCGCCCCATCCTGCGCCGGGATCTGTTGCTTGAAAAGCTGCTCTTCACGGTGATCGCTGTCGAGGGCCCGATTTTTCTGGCAAACCTAGCGCTGGGCCTGGCGAGCGGCTTTTCGTTTCGTTCCGTGCTCCTGGTCTCTACGGAACGCGTGCTCTATCTCCTCTTTTTCCTGGTTCTGCCCATCTTCGCATTCGCCTCCGTCACGAAAAACATGACGGAAGCGTTCGTCTTCGCTTGCGGCGTTGCGTTCCTCATAGGGGTCTTGGTGACCATCGCCGATTATGTGAACACGAGTGCCAACAAAACTCTCACCACCACTCTGTACACCGGGATCGGCTGGATTGGAGAATTGATTCGATTCGCCATCGTCTTGGTGGCAGCTGTCGTAATTCTCCGGTTCCAGTATTTCTTCCGAAAAACTTTCCTTTCGCGAGCGCTTGTCGTCCTTTTCGGCTTTCTCGTTTTCGTCTCTCTTTTCCTTTCATGGAAACCCGCTTTTGCGATCGAAGAACGCCTCTCTCGCGACCCTGCCGCTGCCAGAAACCTCTCCGTCGCCTTTAATCCAGAGGTCGGCAGATACCAGCCTCCCTCGGGGCTGAACAATTCCGCGTACGCCGGCGAAGGCCGTGACGCCGATGTGTTCCTCCCTTTGCGCGTGTCTGGAATCCACGCCGGCGACACGCTCGTCACGGACCACAGTGAAGTGAGACTTTTCGGCTCGGGCGGAAAATTGGTGTATCACGGCTCTATCATTGGCATCGAAGCCGACAAAGCCGGAATGGCCGCAACCGGCGAAGACCGACACCAGAAAATCACTCTTCCCGCTTCGCTCTATAAGCAGCTTCAGGGTCAACCCGTACAAGCTAAACTCGATTACTCATTCACGCTGTTTGGCCTCAGCAAGTCCTATGCCATCCCCGCCATCGGCGGTGATGAGCGCATGCCCGGCATCGGTTGGTGCCAAACGGAACTCAATGATGCAGGTACCGCCGTAACTATGAAATGCATGGCGGCCGAGAAGGCTCCTACGTGTGGCGGCGTCTTTTTGGAAAATCCCTCTCGGGGAACTCAGAATCCGGAGGGGTTTGGTTGCTATCCCGAGTACACTCCCTATTCTGCGCGTCCACTCGACGACGCCTTCACGCGGTTCGTAATTCGGGTCTCCTTTCGCGATCCGCATGGCCTCGCGAAGTATCCCGTCGATGGGCCGCAGCTGCCCCAGTCGCGTGTTGTGATTCGCATATACGAGCCGCTCGCGCACTTCACACGTTCGGTCGTGATTCCTCAGCTGAAATTAGGGGATTGGCAGCCGCGCTAAAGTCGCCCTCAGCGAAGGTTCCCTCGAGCCCTCGATTTTCAATTAGCGGATCTCGGAAAAGATGACAGAGTTGGTAAGACCGTCTACCAGCGAAGTAGGCTAGGAGCGGCTCTTCTTGGCGGTGTCTTTCTTCTGTTTCGAACCTGGCCAGAGGAAACGAAAGAGCGCAAGACCCAATACGAAGAGGAGTGTGAGGCCTATGAGGAAAACCGCAAACAAACCTTGAACGTGCATGGACGGACCTCTAGGTGACTTTACCACCTGCCGCCTAAAATACAACCCATCGAGGTCGGGCTGATGCCGTCCTATTTTGAACTTTTGTTACTTTGCAAAAAATCGCACAGTGGCATTCGCCGCGTTGAATAGAGCGAGCAGAAGAGCAAGAAATGTTAAGGGGAGGCGCTTGGCTCGCGGTCCCGTATCGCGGTCTTTTCGTCCACCGAAACGCATTTACACGACACTCTTCAACGCTTCTAGGGAAGACGTTGGGCGCCTTTCAAGACATCTTCAGGAATTGCCCGCACCCGAAGATCTTCGGTCAGGTTCCGCCAGCGCACCACGCCCGATGCGTCCACCAGAAATTCCGCCGGCCGAGCGATGTCTTTCCCGTCTACCCCGGCGCCTCGGTGCAGCAGATCATAGTGGCGGATCGCTTCCGCTTTCGGGTCCGACAAAAACGTGTAGGTGTATCCGGCCTTCTTGCACAGCGTCGCTGATTCCTCTGGCGAGTCCACGCTGATTGCTACCGGCCGAACTCCCCGCCGTTCCAGCTCACTCAAACTCTCTTCGATACCCCGTAACTCGGAGTTGCAGAACGGTCACCAATATCCCCGGTAGAAAACCAGAAGCACGCCTCGTGGTTTTCCGCCTTCGCTTCCCGGCATCGGCTCGGAGAGCAGCGTGGCGAGCGCCACCATTTTTCCGTTTGGGTCGGCGAGCATAAATTCCGGCGCCTGGTCTCCAACCTTGGGAGCGGCCGCCGCCGCCGGCAATTGGCGAGAAGCATACAACGTTGCATACCCGAAAAGACCCGCGGCTCCCAAACTCAGCACCGCAAGAATCGGTCCAGCGATCCTTCCGCGAACCAGTTCTGGGCTCGCGAAAGCTCTGCGCAGTCCTGCCCACAGCAGCCACCCAGCCCCGGCGAACATCAACCAACTCGCCCAGGGTACGTTTCTCGTGATTGGGAACTTTGCAAAAAACAGGAAGTAGCCGGGAACTGCCGCCACCGCGAGCAAGAACCCCGACCAGATTCGCCAGTTCCACTTTCGCTTTCGCTCGGCTGGCGTTTCTTCTTGGTTAGCCATCGCGTCACCGCCCATATCCTACGCCACCTCCCCTCTGCCGACCCTGCGCAGCCCAAGCCACTGCATGACGGCAAACAAGAATACCAGCTCGGCCACCACGGCCACAGCCCACTTGCCGCCTATGCTGAATCTCACCGCGAACAACAACGCGTAACTGCCCACCACCCACACAATGTCCAGAATCACTGCAATCCATGCGTCCACGATCTTGATCTTTTCGCGCCTGGCGTTCCAGACTAGCCACCCCCCGTAACCCAGGAGCCCAATCCCCAGCGGGGTAAGGCTCGAGCTGCTTGGCAGCCCGAGGAAGTCGACCAAGGTGCGGTTCATGGCCAGAATGAGTGCGCCGGAGACCACGGAAAACGACGCGTTCCCCTGCAAAGCCACTCTAAGGAGTTTCTGCTTGTCTGACATTTGTTCGTTCACGGTTCGCTTCCTTTCGGTTCGAATCTACTCTTACTGCTCCCGCGATGCCGAGCGGAGCCTGTCGGTGATCGCCCGGCGCGCCCGCGAGAACGCCGATCTGTCGCCATAGAGTTTGTAGGCCCAGTTCCCTTCCTGCACATAGGCATGCAATTCAAACGCGAGTTGTGCCGGGATTGTACCTGGGGCGATCTCCTTCTGCGCTTTGGCATGCGCAATTTCGTTTCGCAGAGCATCCATCCACGCCTTTGTGAGCGCAGCCACGTGGTCGCGCACACGCCCCGGACGGCTGTCGAACTCGAGCGAAGCTGCCGCAAAGAAACAGCCGCCTCGGAAAACGCTGCGCTCCACATAGTCGAGCCAGCTGGTCAGCATCGCTTGCAATCGCTTCAGGCCGCGTGGCTCGGTCAGCGCTGGCTTGACCACCTGCTCCAGAAAAACTTCCTTCGCCCGGTTCACGGTCGCGAGCTGCAATTCTTCCTTCGACCCGAAGTGGGCGAAGATTCCCGTTTTGCTCATTCCGAGCTCCGCCGCCAGCCGACCGATCGTCAGCCCCTCTAACCCTTCGGCGGACGCCAAGTCGGCTGCCAGCCCAAGAATCTCCTGCCGCGTTCTCGCCGCTCTGGCCGCCCGGTAAAGAACCGTGCCCTTCTCTGCCATAGAACGGTCGTACTATATAGAACGACCGTTCTATTGTCAAGCGACGACTCGCGCCCGAGCGTAGAGCTGACCTTATCGCTCGGCGATCTCTTAGCAAGCTTTTCGAGGATGCCGCTGGCCTTCTCGTCCGGGACGGCTAGGCAAATCTGTACTAGATGAGCCCCGCCCAATCGCAAGATAAAGTCGAGGACCTGTCACTCGTTGAAACTTCGGAGCCGCACTCTCGTCAAACGCTTTGGTCCGGGGCGTTCTGAGAGACGTCTCGCCCCGCTGCAAACGGGATCAGCTAGGAGAAACCGAGGGACAAAGCCTCCGCGACAGTTCACGAGTGCTGCTCGCGATGTGCCTTGATGAACTCCTTCAGATATTGTCCTGCGTCGGTGATATGTTTCCACAGGGCCGCTGCGGCTAAGTCGGGGTCCTTCGTCTTGCAAGCCTCAAGAAGCTCGCGATGCGCCAGGCCGGCACGGTGCTGGTCGCGGGTCACGACGAGGTGCAGCCGGGTGTAGCGATCGCAGTTGACGTTCAAATTCTTGACGAGAGCCAGCATCTTCGCGCGATTCGCCGGGGCATACAGGGCGGAATGGAAAGTCCAGTTCCATCGTCCCCAGGACTCCACCTCTGAATCTTTTTCTAAGGATTCCTCATATTGCCTGAGAACATCATCGGCGCGCTGGAAATCCTCGGGCTTCATTCCTGGGATAGCATGGCGGAGCATGTAGCACTCCAGCACTGCGCGAGTCTCGAACAGTTCCATGATCTCTTCTGGAGAAAGCGCGGACACGACGGCGCTCCGGTTGGCGACCAAGGTGACCAAACCTTCGGCCGCGAGATGGCTCAATGCTTCCCGGACCGGGATGCGGCTGATCTGAAATTCGCTGGCAATAGCGTCTTGCCGAAGCTGTTCCCCTTCCCGCAGTTCGCCGCGGAGAATTTTCTCTCTCAGCCGTTCAACAACTGCGGCCCCGAGAGACTGCCGTGGGATGGGTGAAGTCTTAGTTCCAGTTGACGACTGCAGGACCGCATTAGACCTTTGCATAATTGGAAAGCGTAAGAGTTTCCGCCGCGCACCTGAAGGGGACTAGCCTCGAATCGACCTCTCACGAGTGCAGCAAAGCCACCCGCCTAGATGGCCCACCTCGCGTCAGCCATTCAGGCCTTGACAGTGTATATCATAGATTGTATACGGTTGGCACCTGGAGTACGACCTACCAGCTCCGAAGCTGGTCAGGATGCAAGGTTTCGGTTGGTTGCCTATTCTTAACAGACATGCTGCGGAGGGATAAAACTCTATGGCACACAGGAATATCGTGCGTTGGGCCCTGATCGTTACCGCCCTAATTTCGTTCCACCCGTTGCTATGGGCCCAGATCAATCCTACGGGCACGCTTACCGGCACCGTGGCGGATTCGAGCGGTGCCGCGATTGGCAACGCCACCGTTCAAATTACGGAGACCTCCACTTCCACTACTTATCAGACAAAGTCCGAGCTTGATGGTCACTTTTATGTCGGGAATCTTCCGCCGGGGACTTATAACGTGACGGTCACGTTGAAAGGATTCCAGACTGCGGTGTATTCGGCCGTGCACATCGTCGTCGGCGTGACTTATGACTTGAAGGTCGAGATGAAGGTTGGCGCCGTTGAGGAGACGGTCACGGTTGAGGCGGGCCAACAGGTGCTCGAGACGGTACAAACCTCGATCAGTTCAACCATCTCGGGTGCCGCGATTACCAACATTCCCTCAGTCGCCACCACGCCCTTGTGGTCCGCGACGCTGTTGAGTCCGGACATTCAAACCATCGGAGGTCCACGGCAGAGCAGTGCATCTGGCCTCCCGGGGGGAGCCGTCAATGTTACGTACGACGGGATTGCGGCGCAGTGGCAGCCAGGTAAGTCGGGTGATCCTCTATTCACCATGACTTATCCGAATATCGACAACATTGCCGAGGTGAACATCTCAAGTGCCGCCGGCAACGCGAGCCAGACCGGCGAAGGCGCGGTGCAGATCAATCTCGTTAGCAACCGGGGAACGAACAGCTTCCACGGGGGCGTTTATGAGTACTTCCGCAACGACGCGTTGAACGCGAACTATTATTTCAACAACCTGGCTGGGCAGCCGCGCCAGAAAGTGCGCTATAACCTGTGGGGCGGAAAACTCGGCGGACCCATTCTTAAGGACAAACTGTTTGTTTTCGGCGATTTCACCTACTGGGGTCGCCCGTCGTCGCTAACCCGCACGCGTACACTCCTAAGTCAGGCCGCAGCGCAGGGGATGTTCGCTTACGTACCGGTGGACAGCACCGGAAAGCCGACCTTGCCTGCATCGACACCGGCATGGGTCACTTGCAATGGCAATGCCGTAGCACCGCAGTGTACGGCTAACCTTATGCAGATGGCCGGCAACTTCGGTGGGACTTCGCAGGTGGACACTCTCATTGGCCAGACTTTAACTACGCTGCAATCTGCGGTATCTGCGCCCGGCGTTAAAGCCACGACCCCGCCCTCGCTCTATCAGCAGGCGATCACCTTCAACAACTCCGGAAAGTATTACCTTGAAATGCCGGACCTGCGGCTGGACTGGAATATTACCCACGTTCATTCACTCGAATTCGATTACCATCTCACCCGCTTCATATTGAACCCGGACATTCTCAATTCAGGCGACTACACCTTCCCCGTAGCCCCATTCAATAAAAACGAAGCAGGATACAATTCGGACCGGGCGACCTGGGCGTGGGCCTGGCGCTGGAACATCGGGACAAATAAAAGCAACGAGCTGCGCATGGGCTTCCAGTC
>DATAIH010000217.1:0-18723 GCA_036262755.1 Candidatus Acidiferrum sp. | reverse complement strand
CGCCGCGGCTGTCCGCGCCAAGACGAGCACCAAAATGAATGTCAACGCGATCGTCACCGACAAGTTCACGCCCGCGAAGATCCTTTGCATGGACGTTCTCCTTCTCGCTCGACGGTTCGGTGCTCTCATTGGTGATATAGCAGGAGCATTCGTTACAAATAGGATTGTGGAACCACAGAGCCTGGGCCGGTACATTGTGGTCTCCTTCAGGAAAGCAGCGTCCGCTCGCGGCGCTATTCTTCGCGCGATTCCCCGTAGCCGGCGCTTAAGACGATTCACGCCGGGTGAAACGATCGCAGTCTGAGAATTCGCAAGCGAGTTAAAGCTACACTCGAGGCAGACCGGTTAGCGCGAAGATCGTAAATGAAACGACTGCGGGGAGTTTCGTCTCGGAGCGATCATCACACAAATGCTAGGCAGTGTGCCCTCGCCGATGTCGAGAAGTCAAGGTAGTTCTTGAAATTTGGCCCCCTATTCTTAGTAGTTCTGATGCTAGCCATTTCATTTTTTACGAGGTCTTGACAGCGGTTAGGGCTAAGTGACGCACAACCCCGCAAACCAAGATGATTAACTCGCGTCCTCAGAACCCGAACGTCTTCAGTTCCAGTCTGCCCCTGCGACCAACTGCCTCGAGTCGAGTGCTCCACCGCAAGCCAAGGCATCGTCGGTAGGCCAAGTAGGCTAATTCAGTGCCGTGCCCAAAAATCTAAGTGATTGTGGCGCCAAGACTTAGCGTAGATTTCTTCGAGCTTGGCAATTTTGCTCCCGGGGTGTTGACGCCTGAAACGATGGTACTCAAGGCTGAAATTTAGGCCGTTCGGCCAACCACTTTGCTGCGAACAGCGAGGCTAGAGTCGCTCGATTAATGCTCGGCTCAATTCTGTGATCACCGCATCGAGCCCCGTGCAAGGCTGCCGCTCCCGTTTCAGCACATCGAGGGTTGCCACAACCTCATCTGGAGTGGTGGCGTGGGTTTCAGCAGACGCGGCTGCTTTCCGAGGGATTATGGTTCCTTGTACGGGGTTAACTCCGTCGGGCACTCCAAGGTTTTTCGCGTAAGTAAAAATGCCGCTCAAGAGCGACCTCGCGTGCTTGAGCGAGCTACGTCCCCAACCTTTTGCCGCGAAATATGCGATCGATGGGAGACGCACAAGGCGCGTCCTTACGCTTTTTCCAAACTGGGTTGCAGGGATCGGCAGCACGAAGGAAGCGTCAGAGCCGGCCCGAGGTTCGAAGGAGTTGGCCGGGAGTGTTTCGGATCCAGCCGAGGCTTCGCTTGACCGTGCTGATACGGCGGAAGCTGTTACTGCTCTCGGAGCGCGATTGTCGGATCGTGGTGTGCCGCTCTTCGCGCGGGGACATACCACGCAACCAGCACCCTTGCGCCGCGAAAGCGGAGCCGAACATAAGAAGGTCGCGGCAAGAAAATAGGTCAGCGGATCAGTGCTGCTGACTAGGAAGAGAAAGGGCTGGCGGCAACCGTTTGCTCCTTCGCTCCCGCGTATGGAGTTTTATCCCAATTTATCCCGATACGCCGCCAACCGTGCCCAAACCGTCCAGAGGGAGCCGAACGGCGTCGTTAGTTTTCATTAACCTACCAGCGAGCCAGACCGCAATCACCCGTCTTGAAAACCGTTAGGCCCGAAAGGGTCTCGGGGGTTCGAATCCCCCCTCCTCCGCCACTAAACACAAGGCAGCGTTGCAGTTAACTGTACCTTTCGGTTTCCTCGAGGCAAAGCGCTTTATCCCAATTTATCCCAATGCACGAATTGCCCACCCAGCGGTCCGCAAAACCGTTGGTCTCTTTACCTTGAGGTGATCTGTTGCTTGCCCTCATCGTGATGGGCGACGAGGACGACCTTGGCAGCGGATGACAAGCTCGGAACCAACCAGCGGAACAGCAATGTTGCAGCGAGTGCCCCGAAGACTTGCGCCAGAATAAACAGCGGAGCGTCAACAGGGCGAATCCCCGCGAATGTGTCGCTGAGCGTCCGCGCAATTGTCACAGCGGGATTGGCGAAAGACGTTGATGCCGTGAACCAATACGCCGCCGTTATATAGGCACCCACAGCGAATGGGACAAACTCCGTACGGGCGCGAGAGCATCCCCAAATAACCGATACAAGCCCAAATGTAGCGACGAACTCGCTGAGAAATTGAGCGGGGCCGCTTCGTACGTGGTGTGAAAAGAAAATAGCAGGGAGCCCGAACATAAGATGTGCGGCGATAGCTCCCGTGACTCCACCCACGACCTGAACGACACCATACTGTGCTGCCTGCCTCCAAGAAAGCCCTCGCTCGATGGCATCGGCCAGCGTGACCGCGGGATTCAAGTGCGCCCCGGAAATGGGCCGAAAGCAAGGATGATAGCGACCAGAGCCGCTCCCGTGGCGACAGTATTGGCAAGCAGAGCAAGAGCGACGTTGCCGTTCGCAAGTCGCTCTCCCATGATGGCTGAACCGACGACAGCGGCTACAAGAAATGCTGTGCCCAAAAATTCCGCAGCAAGGCGGCGAGAAAGAGAGGGAGAGTGGTTCATTGCGTCCCGATACGGTCGACTTCTTTTTTGATAGCGAGTGTGTCCAGACTTGCCAGCGGTAAGCAAAGCATCAGACTGATTCTTCGTTCCAGAGTCATGAAAGCGTCGCGGAAAGCTTTGCCAATCTGCTCAGGCGTGCCCTCCACCGCAGCGGGATCAGGTACTCCCCAATGCGCGGTAATAGGCTGACCCGGCCATACCGGACACACTTCCTTTGCGGCGTTATCGCAGACAGTGAAAACAAAGTCCATCTTCGGGGTGTCAGGCTTAGCGAACTCGCTCCAATCTTTGCTCCGCACTCCGTTGGTTGGAAGCTTAGCAATTTCGAGCTGACGAATCGCAGCAGGATGGACGGAGCTCTTGGGATGGCTCCCCGCGCTGTACGCAACGAAATGCGGGAAGCCTTTTCGATTCATGATCGCTTCAGCCATGATCGACCGAGCGGAGTTGCCAGTGCAAAGAAAAAGAACGTTGTAACGTCCGTTCATTGCTGGTCTCTCACGCACAACAAGTTGGTCCACAGCATGCTTTTCCTTGCACCGGCTTGACGGCCCTTACGAAAGCACTCACGAATTTGTCCTGAACTTGGGAGGCGACGGCCTCTCCATCAATGCCGCTTGAACGCAAGAACTCGCGGGCGTCGTTTACGTCGTAAACACGCGTGACTTCTATATCCACAGACTCAAATCCCGCAGCGGCCAGTTTGTCTCGATATTCCGTATCGGACAACGCCCCCGCAACGCAACCTACCCACAACTCCAAGCTTTTCCGAATCTCTTGCGGAACCTCACCACGCACGACTACATCTGAAATTGCGAAGCGGCCTCCAGGCCTTAGGACGCGAAACGCCTCCTGCAACACTCGGTCCTTATCGCCGGACAAATTGATTACGCAATTTGAAACGATTACATCGACCGACTCGGGTGGCAGCGGGATATTCTCGATTTCGCCCTTGAGAAAGGCGACGTTTTTCAAGCCAGATTTGAGTTTGTTCTGTTCGGCCAGAGCAAGCATTTCATCGGTCATATCAAGGCCGTAAGCCTTACCCGTTGGACCCACTCGTCGGGCCGACAGCAGGACGTCAATACCGCCGCCGGAACCTAGATCCAGAACCGTTTCCCCCGGCTGGAGCCTTGCCAACGCCGTGGGATTGCCGCAGCCCAGAGAGGCCCTGAGTGCCTCTTCTGGAACGGCGGATGCCTCGCTGTCCTCATAGAGATTTGTGGTAATAGGATCGCAGCCGTCCAAACTGGAAGCCGGACTCGTTCCACAACAGGAACTCTTCCCGGAGGCAGCGCGAACAGCTGCTTGTGCGTACTTGTCTTTCACCACTTCTCTAATGTTTTCGTTCTCCAAGGTAGCCTCCTATTTGTTCTGCGATTTTCCTGAAAGCCGTGTTACATCGATGGTGCAGCCTTCTCCACCACAACAGTTCTCCATCAAATAGTTCATGAGACGATTCACATTCTGAAAGTTCGGGGAGTAGGAAATAGACCGCCCGTTTCTGCGCGGTTCGATAAGTTCTGTCGCTGCTAGAACATTGAGGTGAAACGACAAGGTTGGACCAGGCAACTTGAGGCGCCGGGCTATTTCGCCTGCCGGGAGGCCCTTAGGGGCATTTTGGACGAGCAGACGAAAGATATTAAGGCGTGTTTCTTGAGCGAGAGCGGAGAGCGAATCGACGGCAAATGACATATTCATATTTCCAAAACAATGAAAGTATATCAGCACGGATTCACTGTGTCAAACCTCTGAATTAACACCCTCGTTGGCGCGGTGGACCTAGTTTCGACAAGAAGTGCCTTCAGCCCGCGAAAACTGAAGTTTGGAAAGCCAGTCCGGCTCTGCTGAAACTGAGCGCATCTCCGGGAATTTTTGGAGCATTTTCAAGACGGCCACCTGAGCCTCAAGCCGGGCGAGCTGATTTCCGATGCAGAAATGAGCACCGGCACCAAACGCGAGTTGTGTGGATTCTTTGCGCGTTTGAGGTCGAGATGGCCGGGTTCTTTGAACTGACTCGCATCACGCTTGGCCGCACCGAGCATGAAAATGATCTCCTGCGCGCGGCCGTCCCGCGCAATTACAACGTGGAGATACCCAGGGCGGAAACATTTCCGCAGGGCGAACGCGACTCACCTGTTGTTTTCCCAAAGGAACTGTGGCACCCTTCCTGTTGGAACCACAATGGCGGTGCTATGAAACAAAAAACGGATGTCCTACAGGGCACGCTGGCGTTGATGGTCCTCAAGACTCTCGATGTCCTGGGACCCCTGCACGGCTATGGCATCGCGCGGCGCATCGAGCAGATCAGCGAAGATCTACTGGCCGTGAATCAAGGGACTCTGTATCCCGTGCTGTTGAAGCTGGAGCAAGAAGGCGCGATCGCATCTCAATGGGGCGCCTCGGAGAACAATCGCCGGGCGCGATTCTATCGCCTGACACGCGAAGGACGTAAGCAGTTACAAGTTGAGACACAAGATTGGGAACAAACGGCAGCGATCATCCGCCGGTTCTTCGCAGTGAAAGCGGAGGATTTGTCATGAAATCTCTGAGGCGGTTCTTCACTCGTCTGTTCAACACGGCGAGACGGCGAGCCGAGGAAGAGCGGTTGCGGGAAGAGATCGCGGAACACATCGCGCTGCAAACTGCGGAAAATCTTCGTGCCGGTTTATCACCTGTCGAAGCCCGGCGCCAAGCCATGCTGAAGTTCGGCGGGGTCGAGGCCATGAAACAAGACTATCGAGCCGAGCGAGGGCTGCCATTGATCGAGAATCTCCTTGCAGATTTGCGAAACGCCGCGCGAACGATTCGCCGCATGCCGGTGCTTGCAGTCGTGATCATCGTCTCGCTTGCCATCGGAATCGGCGTGAATACGACGATCTTTTCGTGGATTCAGTTGATTCTGCTCCAACCGTTGCCCGGCGTAATTGGTGGATCGAACTTTCTGATGGTCGAGCCTCGCATGGAGACCGGTGGATATCCAGGCGCTTCCTGGCTGGAATATCGCTCCTTGCAGGCGCAAGTGCCGGCACTGCGGGACCTCGTCGCATTTCAGATGGTGCCCTTCAACGTGGGAGAGACGGGCCAAACGGAGCGGACCTTCGGGCAACTCGTCTCAGGAAATTATTTTTCTGCTCTGGGACTGAAACCCGCGGTCGGACGATTCATTCGACCGGAAGAAGCGGAGCGGTCCGGAACAGAGCCTGTCATTGTGATTTCATATGACTACTGGCAAACGCGGTTTGGCCGCGCGCCGACAGCTGTGGGACAAAAACTGCGTGTTAACGAGCGCAACCTTGTTGTCATCGGCGTGGCTCCTAAGGAATTCCAGGGAACCATACCTCCCCTGAAGTTCGAGCTGTGGGTGCCGGCCACAATGGCGCCCGCCTTGCTCAACGGAGCACGCGACCTCGAAGATCGCACCATCCGCGCTTTCTCGTTGATGGGAATGTTAAGGCCTGGCGCGACACGCGAGGGAGCACAGGCCCAGTTCAGCACGGCGATGGCTCAGTTTGCGCGCGACTATCCTGACGCCAGCGCCGGAATCGGCGGTGAGATTCTTCCATTCTGGAAGGCCCCGCACGGTCCGCAGAGGTTGCTGATGAGCGGGCTAGCCATCCTCCAAGGAGTCATGCTGCTCTTGCTGTTGGCGGTCTGCGGGAACACGGCAAACCTCATGTTGGCTCGTGGAAGCACCCGGCAGCGTGAGATGGCCGTGCGTGTGGCGCTTGGTGCCGGACGCTGGCGCATTGTCAGTCTGGTGCTCTCGGAAAATATGCTGCTCGCCTTCTTGGGCGCGAGCCTCGGCGCCGCCCTCGCAGTTTGGGGCACGACTGCATTGCGTATGGCGCCAATGATTGGCGCGTTTCCGATTCTGTTTCAGACCAGAGTGGATGAACTCACTCTTGCCTTTGCGATATTGCTCGGCGTTGGGTGCGGTTTGCTTTTCAGCGCGGCGCCCGCGGTCCATCTGGCACGTCTGGATCCACGGGCAGGGCTCCGCTCTAGCTCCAACACGCCGCCCCGCAGCCGTGCGCGCAAGGCTCTGATGGGTGTGGAAGTCGGACTTGCCATGGTCGTTCTGATCGCGGCGGCGCTCTTCTTGGAGAGTTTTCGTTCGGCAAGCCACACGGATCCGAGATTCCGGTCCGAGGGCGTTCTGCTGGCCGCCTACGACTTGATCGGACGGAATCCCAACGAGGCGTCCGAGCGCGAGTTTGCCGCGCGCCTTCTGGAACGGCTGCGATCCTTGTCCGACGTCGAGGCCGCCGCCATCGCAACCAATGTTCCTCTGGACTTGCACGGAATTCCGGCGCGGCCTTTCACTGTGCAAGGCCGCGTGCGCACGGAGTCGGGGCAGGATCGAGCTATTTTCAACACCGTCACGCCGGGATACTTCAAAGTGATGGCCATCCCGCTCTTGCAGGGAAACGACTTTGCCGATATGCGCGATGCCGCGGCGCCCACACAGGCCATCGTCAATGAGGAGTTTGTTCGCCGTTACCTGAGTGGCGCGGATGCCATCGGCCGCCGCATGCAGACGCGCGCAGGAGGCTTCACGATCATCGGCGTTGCACGCAATTCGGTCTACGACGCATTCGGCGAGCCCCCGCAACCGGCAGTCTATTTTTCGTATCGGGATCTTCCGTCGACCCAAGGCGAGATTCATCTCAGAACGCGCATCGGCAATGAAACCGCACTTGCCTCGCAAGCGCGCGCCGTTCTCCGCGACCTCGATCCCATGCTCCCTCTGTACGACGTGCGAACCTTCTCCCAGCACATCGAACGAAACCTTTATCTTCGCCGCGTTCCTGCGCGAATGTTCGTCGTGCTCGGGCCACTCCTGCTCGGCCTCGCGGCGGTCGGAATCTACGCTGTGGTTTCCTACGCTGTGGCCAGGCGAACCAGAGAGATTGGCGTGCGGCTGGCATTCGGCGCCACCAGCGGGCTGATCGTCCGACAAATTATTCGCGAGAACTTGGGTGCAATCACCCGGGGCGCGGCCATTGGATGGCTGCTTGCGCTCGCGATTTCCGTTCACGGGATTACCAAGGGCGTGGTCAACCTTCCCGTTTTCATCGCTGTGCCCAGCATTCTGTTGAGTGTTGCGACGTTGGCCTGTTGGATTCCAGCATGGAGAGCGAGCCGGATTGATCCAACGGTCGCACTCAGGCACGAGTGAACCTCGTTAAAACTCATCATCCGGACAAAAGGCGATTGACCCCGGAAGTGAGTTACGGGCTCATTTTCATCCTTCGTTGTGGCGCCCCGGGCGCCATGAGTTACTCGTAACGAAGCGCCACGATGGGATCGAGGGCGGCAGCGCGGCGCGCGGGGATGATTGAAGCCGCGAGCGCAACAAGGATTACGCCGACTAAAGCGAGCAGAAACGAGATCATATCGCCGGGCGGAACGCCAAAGAGCATGGAGCGCATAAGGCGTGCGCCAGCGATGGCAACAGGAACGCCGGCGAGAATTGCGGCTGCGCTGACCAGCAGACTTTCGCACAAAATCATCCACAGCACTTGCCTGCGCTGTGCGCCGAGTGCCATGCGGACGCCGATTTCCGAAGTGCGGCGGCTGACGCGATACGCGAGCGTGCCGTACAGGCCAGTGGCGACCAGCAACACGGCGATGACGCCAAAAAAGATCGAGAGGCGGGCAAAGAGGCGAGCTTGCGAGAAAGATTCATCGAATTGGGCCCGCTGGGTCATGGGCTTCTGCATAGGAAGATTGGGATCGAGGTCGTGGAGAACCGCGCGGATGCTGGGAATGAGAGCTTCGGGATTGCCGCGGGTGCGCAACTCGACTTGCATGTTGGGGATCGAGGTGTTTTGAGCGTAGGGGAAGTAAAGCGTGGGCTTCGACTTTTCGTCGACGCGCTTGTACTTGCTGTCGCCGATGACGCCGACGATGGTGAACCTGTTTTCTGGTTTGTTTTTTCCGACCGAATGGCCCAGCGCATCTCCCTTGGAAAAAAAGCGTTTTGAGAAGGTTTCGTTGACGAGAACCACCGTGGGCGCCGAGCGGCTGTCGGCGTCCGTGATGTCGCGGCCGCGGAGAATGGGGATGCCGAGCGTATGGCAGAAGTCTGGGCCGACGCCGTTCGCGCTCATGACGATTTCAGAACGAGGCCCTTGGGGCTCCACGCCGTCGATGGCCCAAAAGCTGTTCCAACCCCAGCCGGAACCTAGGCGGTGCGAGAGGAGCGTAACGGACTCAACGCCGGGGACGACTCGCAACCGGGGAAGCAGCGTTTGGTAGAAATGTTCTTTGTCCTCGTCGCTGTCGACTGAGAAGGGACTAGCGCCGAACACGAGCAGCCCGTCCGCGCGAAGACCCAAAGGCAAGGTCTGATAGTTGTGTAGAGAATGCACGAGTAAACCTGAGCCGACCAGCAAGATGAGGCATAAGGCCATCTGCGAGGCGACGACAACTTTGCCTGACCAGGAGCTTTTGCGGTCGCGATAGGCGGTGGCGTTGGAGGTCTTTAGCGTAAGCCCGGCCGGGACGCTGATAGCGCTGCGAAGCGGTGCCAGCGCGAAGACGATGGCGCAAGCGATGGAAATGGCCAGGGTGAAAAGCAGTACGTGCGAATCGAGAACGAACGGGACTTCCACACCGGACCAAGCGGCGAGCGCCCGACTTCCAGAAATCGCGAACATCCAACCCAACGCTGCGCCGAAGCCAACCAGGAGGAAGCTTTCCGTCAACATCTGGCGCAAAAGTCGGCCACGGGCAGCGCCGAGAGCCATACGCAGGGAAAACTCGCGGGCGCGTGTGGAGTTTCGCGCGACGAGAAGCAAGGACACGTTTGCACAAGCAATTGCAAGGACGAGGCCAACCATGGCCAAGAGAATCTGGATGGGCTTTTGATAGTCGTCGCGCATACCTTGAATTCCCTGAGTTGAACCGAAGGTCAGAATGCTTTTCTTCGCCTTTGGGTCGGGAGTGCCAAGGCCCATCAGAGCAGCGCTTTGGAAAGGAGGATCGAGGATGGCGAGAGCCTGCGATTCGGTGATATGAGGCGCGAGACGGCCGATCAGCTGAATGGACCACCAATTAGGAGTGCCGTACAGAGTGTTGAGCGAGGACGACTCGCCCCAGGCATTGAGTTCGGGGCGATTCTGTAGCGGAATCCAGAAGTCGGTTGACGAAGCCGGCTCGAGGCCGTAGAAGCCTTGCGCGGTCACTCCGATCACTGTGAATGGAACGCCTTTTACGTAAATGGTTTGGCCGATGGCGGAAGGACTGCGGCCAAAGCGCGTAGTCCAATAGGAATAGCTGAGAACGGCGATGCTGGCGTGTGCGCTCTCGTCTTCGAGCGTAAACCCGTGGCCGCGCGTAAAGGAAACGCCGAGCCCGGAGAAGAAGTTGCCGCTGACCATGTCGCCTTCGGCTTCTTCCGGCTCCTCGCCGATGCGCACGGCCACTTTGCCGACGGCTAAGGGCATATAAGCCATCAACTCAGAAAAAGCGGCGTGCTCTTTGCGAAGCGCCTCAAACACCGGGTAGGAGAAGGACCTGTCGCTGTCACCGGTGCTGCTCACGCCGTCGGGTGGATCATTCGGAACGCGCAAGAATACGAGCTGCTGCGGATTGGGCAGGGGAAGGCTGCGAAGTAGAACAGTGTTCATGACGCTGAAGACCGCGGTGTTTCCACCGATGCCAAGAGCGAGGGTGAGCATCGCGACGAGCGTGAAGCCGGGGCTTTTGCGCAGCATGCGGGCGGCGAAGAGCAGATCCCGCCACAACGTGTCCACTACGGACTCCCAGCCACCAGAGCGGACGATTTCTTTCGTGCCATCGAGACTCCCACCCTCCAACCGCACCGCCCGAAGCGCATCCTGGCGGCTCACGCCCTGCTTCATCTTTTCGTCGGCGGCCATTTCGAGGTATTCACCCAGTTCTTCATCTAACTCCCGGTTCACCTGCTCCTTTCGGAAAAGGGACCGCAGCCCGCTTCCAAGAGTTCGCAACAAGGACATAAGCTCACCCCTACGATGCCTCGAGAATCCTGGCGATGGCTGCCGCCTGCCGGCCCCATTCTCGCGTTTCGCTACTGAGTCTCTGTCGTCCCTTCTTTGTCAGAACGTAATACTTCGCGCGGCGGTTGTTCTCGGTTGCCTTCCATTCGCCATCGATGAGTCCGTCGCGTTGTAGCCGCTGAATTGCGAGAAATAACGACCCTGCATTGGGACGAAAAACGCCCTTGCTCATCTGCTCGATGCGGACAGATATCCCGTATCCATGCATCGGTTCGAGCGCGAGCGTCTTCAGAACAAGCATGTCCAAAGTCCCCTGAACGACATCGCTTGACTTATCCGGCATAAGAGTTCTCTCTTCCTACTGGCATCCAAGTGGAGCATACGCCTCTCCTGCTGGTTGTCAAGAGGGGAAAAGACCTCAGAATGTAAGGGTCGCTTCCCATCTGTCCTATTAGGGCCACAAGGCCCGGGAAACCTTATCAAAATCGCTTCGAGGTAAGATCGCGCAGGTTTGGAGTGGCGAGGTCGAGCTTTATCCGTGGAGAGTTTGAGGCCGTCCAGCTGATAAGCTATGTCGCGAACGGGCTTCCCATAGCAGTCCGTTCGCAAGTCTTGGGATGCGAGGTGTCTCTTATGTGGAGCAACGTCTCGTATGCAGCACGGGTACTAAGAAAGAGCCCAAAGTTCACGGCGACTGTGCTTCTGACACTTGCCCTTGGGATCGGCGCAAATGCCGCTATCTTCAGCGTGATTAGCGCCGTTCTTGTACGCCGCCTTCCGATTCGGGATCCGCAAAATGTGGTAGTGGTGCACGACCAATTTCCCACGTTGAACCTGCCACGGACGACAGTCTCCGTGCTCCAATTCCGTGATTTCAGCGATAGAAAGGATCTTTTCCAGTCGACGGCGGCCCTAAAGCGAATGAATCTAACTCTAACCGGACAAGGCGAAGCTTTGCGCATCCAGGGGATGGCGGGGACGTCGAGGTTATTTTCGCTGCTTGGGGTCCGCCCGGAGTTGGGCAGGGATTTTACGAGTCAGGACGACGCGTATGGAAGCGCGCATGTGGTCCTGCTGAGCCATGGGCTTTGGCAGCGAGTCTTCGGGAGCGATCGAGCCATCGTCGGTAGAGAGTTACGGCTTGACGCAAAGAGTTACGAGGTCATCGGTGTCTTGCCCAAGGAAATTGAAGCTCTTTATCCCCATGTGGACGTCTGGGTTCCAGCAGCATTCGACCCGGAGTCGTTATCGCCGAAATATCGCTGGTACGTCGGATACTCCATGTTGGCGCGCTTGGCTTCGGGCGTGAATCTCGAACGAGCGCAGGTGGGGATGGAAACGTCGGCGGCCCATTTCAACGGACACACGTTTGACCAATATCACGTTGAAGTTCGGTCGCTCACGGATGAAGAAGTTGGCAACGTACGGAATCAGCTGTACCTCGTATGGGCTGCCGTCGGGCTCTTGCTTTTACTAGCATGCGCCAACGTCGCGAATCTGGTTATGGTGCGGAATGAAGGACGCGCTTTCGAAATTGCTATTAGAAGCGCCCTCGGTTGCCCACGCATACGCCTCGTTGGCCACCTTTTCACCGAAAGTGTGTTGCTTGCTTTGGCTGGCGGAGCGATAGGGTTTCTGTTAGCCGGGGGGTTGCTAAGAGCACTCATAAGCTTGGCGCCTGCTGACCTGCCACGGATCGCCGACGTTCATCTGGATATGCGTGTGGTGGCCTGGACGTTCGCGATCTGTTTGGTCAGCTGTGCTCTGTTCGGAGTACTTCCGGCATTTCTTTCGACGCGGGCACAAGTTGCTGAAAGCCTGAAAATTAGCGGCCGAAGCACGACGATTGGCCGCCGATCCTTCGCTAACGCACTAGTGGTTTCTCAGGTGGCGCTGGCTCTCGTGCTGTTGATTGGTTCTGGGTTGCTGCTGGGGACATTTAAGCGACTGGCGGAGGTCAATCCCGGTTTTATTGGCGACAACGTGCTGACGATGCACTTTTCGCTTCCCCTAGCGGCAATGAATTCGGGAGAAGCCGCCTCGTCAGAGCCTTATGATTCGCAACGTGTGGCCTCTTTCTCTACTTCGGTTCTGGATCGGATTTCTTCAGTGCCTGGTGTGTCGCGAGCCGCAATCGCGACAGGAGCTCCCTTCGCTTCCGAGAGCTACAACGGCACGTTTGAGATTAAGGGACGACCAGTTGACTCCACCGAGCCAACGCCACACGCGAATGTAACGTATGCCACGCCACAATACTTTGCAGCACTGAAAATACCTCTAATTCGTGGACGCTTCTACACTCCCTCAGAAATGCGTGACGGTAACTCGCTAGGAAAAGGCGCGGTGCGCGTCATCGACGAAACCCTCGCCAAACGTTTTTGGCCAAACCAGGACGCCATTGGTTCCGAAATCGGGGATGAGAAGAATGGTTGGGCGACGATTATCGGCGTGGTCGGCGACGTGCGAGACACCGATCTTGCCGCGGAATCTAAAGGAATGATCTATGTTCCCGGATATGGCGGAACGACGCTTATAGTCAGGACAAAATCCAATCCCACGTCATTTGTGGCAGCGATCCGAGAAGCAATCCATGAGGTCGACAGCACCGTGCCGGTGTACGATATCAACTCGATGCAGGATTTGGTCGCCGCATCCCTTCAAAGCCGGAAGTTTGCGACGCTGCTTCTCACGCTTTTCGCAGCTTTGGCGCTAGCCCTCGCGTCTGTTGGGCTCTATGCGGTCTTGAGCTATGTCGTAACACGGCGAACTCAGGAAATCGGAATTCGCATCGCGATTGGCGCGTCCAGGGAAAGTGTTCTGCTGCTCGTATTCCGGTATGGACTGACCATGGCCTTTGCGGGTATAGCGCTGGGGTTAGGAATTTCACTTCTCTTGAAGCCTCTGATTGCGAGTCAACTATTTGGCAGTAAAGGCTTCGATGCTGCCTCATTCACCCTGGCTTTGCTGCCGCTCGGAATGGCAGCACTGATGGCCATCTTTGTGCCCGCTAATCGAGCCATGCGCGTAGACCCGATGGTTGCTTTGCGTCACGAATGAACGTCGCTCAACCAGTCCGCCGATGAGAAGCAAGGGAAGCCGATGAAATGCTGGTGGGCTGCGCCGGGCCGCCCTCCTTTTGTTTCCACCCTGAGGGTCCGTTAGAAGCGATGTTCGCTTGCGCGGCGATAACCCCACGCCGAATCCCCCTCCTTCGCCAGCGATAACGCCCAGCTCACAAAGAGCCTCCGCAGTCCGTTTACAGTCTAGCTAACCTTAGGAATTTCGAAACGGTGGCCACATTACGAAAGCCTATACTGGACATCGTCGAGTCTATGACTTCTTCGCGCCCCATCACTTGGAGCTTAGGAATATGGGCGTTCGTCCTTGCCCTTTATGCCGGCGTTTCCTTGTCGCTTCCGCGTGGCTCGCAGACGCTAGTTGCGTTCGGCAATGTGGTGCAATGCAGCGTGCCGTTGATTGCCAACGCCGGGCTGCTTCTCAACGCGGGTACGCCGTATTGGCGGCGCAACATCTTCTGGATGCTGATCGCGCTGAGCTGCACACTGTGGATGGTCGGACAGTTTGAATGGACCTATTACGAGGTCTACCTTCATAAGCCGTTGCCCGGCCTGTATCCAGGCGACATTCTGTTCTTCCTACGGGGTATCCCGCTGATAGCCGCGCTGGCTCTTCAACCACACCGCAAGCGCGGCGAGGTGCGCGCCCGGCTTGGATACCTGGACTTCAGCTTGTTGTTGGCCTGGTGGACGTTTGTTTACGTCTTTTTTGTGATGCCCTCGCTTTATGCAACGCCGGACATCGCACAATACAATCACAATTTCAACGTCATCACCGACGCGCAAAACGGCCTCATTGTGCTCGGGCTCATCTTGTTGTGGCTTCGAACCCAGGGGGCCTGGAAAAAAGTGTATTTCCATCTGCTGGGCGCTTCCGTGGTTTACATGCTGGCCTCTTTGGTCGTGAATGTGCAAAGTGACCTCGGCGGCTATTACACCGGAAGCCTGTACGACCTCGGGCTAATTTCCACGTTTTTCTGGTTCGCCTTGGCCGGCTTGATCGCTTACTTGAATCGTGGGCAACTGGACGCCGCGCAGCCGGAGGAATTGCTCGATTCCCGCGAGGATTCCGAGCAGAATGTCCACGATTGGTCCAGCCGTCTGGCCATGGCGGCGGTGCTTTCTCTGCCTCTTATGGCTCTCTATAGTTTGCGTGCCGACCAAATGGAGCCAGCGGTTCGGGACTTCCGGTTGGTGACCACCATGGTGGCGGCGTTGCCCCTGGCCGGCTTGATCTTCGTGCGCAGCCACTTTGCCGAGGTGGATCGCGCCCGGCTACTTGTGCAGTCCGAACTAGCGCTAGAAAATCTGAAGCGCCTTCAAGCGCAGCTTGTGCAAACGGAAAAGCTTGTGTCGCTGGGGCAGCTCGCCGCCGGTGCCGCCCATGAAATCAATAATCCGCTCGCCGCGATTCTCGGGTTTTCCGATCTTCTAGCCGATGATGAAGCCCTGCCCGACAAGGCGCGTTCCACGGCTTCGAAAATCCGCGATCAGGCACGGCGGACCAAAACGCTGGTGGGAAATCTGCTGAGCTTCGCGCGCCAGGTTCCGCCCGAGCGCACGCTCCTCGATATCAATACCGTCGTGAGCAATGCCGTACAGCTTCGCGCGCTTGACCTCCGGTCTTCCACAACGCGCATTGAACAACAGCTCGAATCGGTGCTCCCCGGAGTGCGCGGCGATGGGAATCAGCTCATGCAGGTCTTTTTCAATCTCATAAGCAACGCGCTTGACGCCATGGAAGCGCACAAAGGCGGTGTGCTCACAATTAAAACCATCCGCGACCGGGCCAACGTGGTCATTCTGTTTGCCGACACCGGGCCCGGCATCAAGGAGCCGCATCGCGTCTTCGATCCCTTTTACACCACGAAACCCGTAGGCAAGGGCACCGGCCTCGGTCTGAGCATCTGTTTCGGAATCGTTCAGGAACACAGCGGGAAGATTTTATGCTACAACCGCCAGGAGGGCGGCGCGGTTTTCCGCGTCGAACTGCCCGCGGTTCTTGCGGGTTTTCCGCCCAGAGAATTACAACAGCTAACCGCCCAAGGATCGACTCCTCACAAACCCGATTAAAGGGCCCCGGCTTTGCTCCTGGCTAAACCGCGTCCGACTCGTGTTAGAGTTTTCCATGTTGGGAGCGCGCTGTCTCCACGGAGACCGAATGTCTGAAATTGCCGTTCGCACCCAAAAGTTGACCCGCCGATTCGGGAACCTCACCGCCGTTGATGGCATCGACCTCGAGGTTGCCGCCGGCCAGTTTTTCGGTTTCCTCGGGCCGAATGGTGCGGGCAAATCCACCACCATTAAGATGCTCACCGGCTTGCTCGCGCCAACCGCGGGAAGCATGAATCTTCTCGGGCTGGACTTTGCGGCGTACCCGGTCGAAGTGAAGCGCCAGATCGGCGTGGTGCCTGAAGGCATGGGGCTCCTCGAACGGCTTACCGGTTCGGAATACTTGCAATTCGTCGGGCGCATGTATGGTCTGGATCGCGCAACGACCCAGCGGCGGGCGAACGAGTTGCTGGATTTCATGCAACTCGCGGACCGCCCCAAAACGTTGATTGCGGACTACTCGCATGGAATGCAGAAAAAGCTGGCGCTTGCCGCCGCGGTCATTCACGGGCCGCGGATTCTGTTCCTGGATGAGCCGTTCGAAGGCGTCGACGCGCTCGCGGCGGGTGCGCTCAAAGCCCTTCTCGGCCGCATGACGGAGCGCGGGACTACGATTTTCCTGACTTCCCACGTTTTGGAAATTGTCGAGCGCCTTTGCAGCCACGTGGCCATCATTCACAAAGGGAGGCTGGTAGCCCAGGGTTCGCTGGAAGAGTTGCGTGCCGGCATTTCCAGCGAGGCTGGCAGCAAAACCACACTCGAACAGGTCTTTCTCTCGATTGTCGGTCAGGACGGCACGGAACGCCCGCGTTTGGAAGAACTCTCATGGCTGATGTAGCCAGCAGCCCCATTGGGAGACTGGCACAAGTTCGCGCGGTTGCGGGGCTCCGTTGGCGCATGCTGCACAACGGTCTGCGCAGGAAGGCCAGTCGTTTCGATCTGCTCGGCCTGATCCTTGTTGGAGTTTTTACCGGATTTTTCGTGCTGGGGCTGTGCGTCGCTTGCTTCGCCGGTGCTTATTCGTTCCTTTCTGAAGGTCGCTCCGGCTGGCTTGGGTTGCTTTTCTGGGGCATCTTCGTTTTCTGGCAGTCATTTCCCATATTTGCCGCCGGCTTCGGAGCCAGCTTCGAATTCCGAGCGATGCTCCGTTTTCCGCTGGATCTCGCGGCATTTTACGTCATTGGTTTGGCCTATGGTTTGGCGGATTTTTCCGCTGTGGCATGCGTCTGCTGGCTCACCTCCATGACACTCGGGGTGGCCGCGGCACGGCCGGCACTCCTGCCCGCAATGCTGTTGGTCGTGGCGCTGTTCATACTGCTCAACGTAACTTTGGAGCGGCTAGTTGGGTCGTGGCTCGAGCGGTTACTCTCGCGGCGCCGCACCCGGGAATTGTTTTTCGCTCTGTTCATTCTCGCCATGGTTTCTCTGAATCTTATCGAACCGACGATGCGCCGCTATGGCGGATTGTTGCGGCCGCTGGCTCAGCGAATCATTCCGTATTTTGCGTGGTTTCCACCTTCACTTGCGGGCAGGTCGATTGCGGCGGCCGCGGAGGCGCATTTCGGATCGTTGGCTTTGGGTTCGGCGGGGCTGTTGCTTTATGCCGCGGTGTTTAGCGTTCTTCTCTGGCGGCGTTTCGCTTCGCAATATCGCGGAGAGGAACTGAGTGAAACGGCAGCGCCCGCGCCGGCGGCAGCACGCGCCGTTCAAGCGGAGGACTCTCGAGATCGCTTGAGTGCGCTATCGCCGCAAGTTGCCGCGGTTGTCCGTAAAGAGTTCCGCTACCTCACACGCAACAGCTTTTCCTTTTTCACTTTGATCATGCCCCCGGTCATGGTTCTCATCTTCGGCACAATGTTTGCCGGAAAACACCCAACCTCGGAACAAACGGTCTCTCCGGAAATGCTTTTCCCGGGCATCATGGCCTACCTCGTCCTGATTCTGATGGGGTCCGCCTATAACTGCTTTGCCTTTGAAGGCCGCGGCATCCAAACCTACTTCATGGCGCCGCTGCGTTTTCGTGACGTGTTCCTTGGCAAGAATCTGATGCTCCTGGCGGTGCTTGGCGTCGAAACGGCATTGTCCTTAGTGATGCTTGCCTGGCTGTTGGGATTGCCCTCGCTCCCGGTCTTCCTCGCTACCATCGCTGCAATCGTGTTTGCGGTGGTTGGACAGCTGAGTATTGCGAACTGGTCTTCGGTCACCTTTCCGCGGAAGCTCGAATTCGGCCAGATGCGCGGTCAGCGGCAGTCCGGTATGGCCGTGCTCATGGCTTTTGCCGCCCAATTTGTATTCGGAGGAGTCTCGGCGCTAGTCCTTCTCAGCGCGCGCTGGACCGGCAATCGTTGGCTTCCCGCGGAGGCTTTTTCCCTGCTCGCCGCGGCGGCGGTGGGCGGGTACCTTGCATCGCTCGATGCGTTGTCGCGCCTGGCTGAAGAAAAGAAAGAAGGACTGATCGAAGCGTTGTGCCGATGATGCGGGCCGAGGTCTCATCTCTCGAGAGGAGAATCCTTCATGAAGTGGTGCTTTCGAACCCTGAGTTCGCTGATATTTCCTTTGCTCATCGCGGGCTCAGCAAGCGCGCAGGCTGCTTTTGATCCATCCCGTCTCGAACAAATCCCCGCAGTTTCCGGTTACGAGCAGCCGCTCGTCGAGGAGATTCGCAGCTCGCTTCGCAGTCTCTCGCCGAAAACCGATAATCTCGGCAACCTTTGGGTCACTTTTGGGAGCGGCTCGCCGCATCGCTTGCTGGTTACGCCCGTCGATGAACCCGGTTACGTCGTGAGCGAGATCACTCCGGACGGTTTCTTGCGCGTGCAACGCCTGCCGCAAGCCGCGCCCAATCCGGTCTTTGACATGCTCCATTTTGCCCAGCCGATTTGGGTGATGACGCGCTCCGGGAAGAGAGTTCCCGGGGTCTTCGCCGGACTGAGCGTCCATCTTCAGCCGGCGCGCGTTAACCCGCCCAAAATGAATCATCCCGACGAGATGTACGTGGATATTGGCG
>DATAIH010000216.1:0-89374 GCA_036262755.1 Candidatus Acidiferrum sp. | reverse complement strand
CGCGACGACTTCTTCCGAATGGCCCGTGCCATAAACTGCGGCCGTGTCGATCCAGTTGACACCCAACTCAAGTGCGCGATGGATCGCCGCGATCGAGTCTTCGTCGTCCTGGCGACCCCAGGCAAATTCCCAGCCTGAACCGCCAATGGCCCAGGCGCCAAAACCCACCGCGGTGATGCTCAAATCGGAATTCCCAAGTGTCTTCGTTTCCATCTCGAGCCTCGCAACAAGGTGCGCACGCGAATGCGCGGCGTCCCCGCTCCGCTGATGCTTGTTTCTTCTTCTCACAAAATTGGATGAACAGGAAGGAAAAAGGGTTAAAGCGCCCTCGACCGATCGGAGATCGATTTGCAGCAAACGCGAGCCTCGGTGCTCGAAAAACGAGAGAGCGCCCCAACCTAGTCGGGGCGCTCTCCGGAAGGGATTGCCTGTGGACAAAAATTCTAAATCGTCTTGCTCGACGTGACTCCCGCCGGAACTGCGGAATTCCTGCTAAACGCGTGGCTGTTGCCGGATTCCTTTTGCTCGGCCTTGTCGATTTCGATCGAACCCTTGAAGTAGGCGCCATCCTCGATCATGATCCGCGCGGTGGTCAGGTCGCCATTGACCGAACCATCTTTCTTGATTTCAATTCGGTCTTTGGCGCGGAGGTTGCCCTTCACCGTGCCATACACCACCACCTCGCGGGCGATGATATCGGCGGTGACTTTCGCAGTGGCTCCGACGGTGAGTTTCCGATCATCCAGTTGGACCAGTCCTTCGACTGAGCCATCGATGAGCAGATCTTCGTTGCCAGAGATCTCTCCTTTTACATACAGGCTGGACCCGAGCCGCGCTGTGCCGCGATCGGCGGTCCCACCCAATGGACGCATTGCATCTGTGCTCATTACCGGTTTATCCTCCCAGGCCGCCGAAGCTGGCTTCGACGGCTGATTCGAAATTGAAGTTTCTGGTCCCGGATGCCCGGCTGGCGGTGCATCCGGTTTCTTATTGCCCCACATCGGTCCTCCCTAAGGGATAGCAAGCCCCATGCAGATTTCCGCCCGGGGTAATGCAAACTCTATTCCTCCAAAGAACGCTTGGCAAATAAACTATCGTACGCCTCACTCTTGAGAGTTACTGGACTTACGGGCAGGGCTGGTGCGCACAGGTATTGTGCAAGTATTTATATTCTCAGTAAAGAATGACTTGCGCGCGAACCCCATCAATGGGAGGGCTTATCCGGAACCGGCTGGGTCGCAAGAAAATCTTCGATGAAGCGGCGTGAGTAAGAATCGAGCAGCTGCCCGATCCGCTCAGGATTCGGGGATTTCAAAACAAAGCCGGCGTGATGAAATTTGCTGACGCGATGGACGATTTCTTCATCGGTATAAGACGAGGTGTCCGGCTGTTCCTGTCGTGCCAGAGAAAGAATCACTCCGGCATAATCGCGCCGGGCCGACGGGAGTTGGTAGTCGTCCTTACCCGCGCCAAGCTCGAGCCGTGCCCACTCGCGCCACAGATTGATGCCGGTGGCGGCTTCGATCACATCGGCGATGTAAGCGCCTCCGACCCTGGCGGCAATCTCAAGGAAATAGAATTGTCCGTCGGCATGGGCCTTCAGGAATTCCGCATGGGTTACGCCGCGCATTAGCCCCAGGCCTTCGATTAGGTCACCGTTGATTCTGTGCAGCGCGCGGGCTTCTTCTCCGTCGCGCGGAAGCGTGCGCGTCGTGAAAACGCCGCCTTGGTGCGAGGTCTCGAGCGGCGGCGCGCCGTACCCATGAGCTTCCGCAAAAGTTACTTCGTGCTCGGAGGTCACGCTGTCCACGTGATAAACCGAACCGGGCACAAATTGCTCCAGCAGATAGAAGGACTGCTGATCCCCTAGTTGATCGAGCCACGGCCAAAGTTCCTCTGGCTTGTGAATCTTCCTCATGCCAATGCCCGAAGCTTGCGACCTCGGCTTGAGCAGCCACGGCCCGGGCACGCGGGCCATGAATTCACGCAGATGGTCGTAGTTCAGCACGTGCACGAATTCGGGAACCGCAATGCCCGTCTCTTTCGCGCGGGCGCGCATCGCCAGCTTGTCCCGGAAATACCGCATGGTGGTCAGGCCCATTCCGGGAATGCGCAAATGCTCGCGAAGCGCGGCGACGTTCTCCATGTCGAATTCATCAAGAGCCACGACACGGTCAATCGGCTGCGACCGGGCCGTGTAGCTCACGGCGTAGATCAAGCTCTCGAGCGGCAAGTCTTCCGGCATGGTGAACACTTCGTCGATCGATTCGAACGGCCAGCTCGCGTGACGCAGTTTCTCGACCGTCAGCAAGAGAACGCGGCAGCCCATGGCTTTGCACGTGCGGATGAACTCCTGTCCCTTTTCATAGGAACTGATGCAGAGAATCGTGAGCGAGCGGTCATCGGGCATGAATGCCTCGAGCGGAAGAGCAATTCGAGGGCGGATTATACTGCGCCGGGAGACGCGGGATACAGAAATTGCAGAAACGGCCGGACGCGCTGTGCCCAGGCTGCTTCGTTATGCTCCGCGCCCTCGACTCGCTCATAATGCAAATCCTGTTCGAGCCGCCAGCCTTTCTGAAGCAGTATGTCGCGAAATCGCTCGACGTCCTCGACCATGCGCGCTCCCTCGCGCGTGCCAATGTCCAGCCAGATGCATGGGCGAAGCGCTAGATTCATGGCCCCGACAAAACGGTGGATGAACAACTGGTTCCACCACACGGAAGGCGAGAGCGCCGCGATTTTTCCAAAAATGGAAGAATGCTTCAGGCCCAGATAAAGCGAGACCAGCCCCCCAAGCGACGAGCCACCGATGCCGGTGTGCCGAAAGCCGGGAAGCACCCGATATTCCCGCTCCACGAAGGGTTTCACTTCCTCAACGAGAAATCTCGCGTAACGATCGGCGCGGCCTCCGCCGAGCTTTGGCACCTTCGTAGGGGTGTATTCGCGCACGCGTGCCTTTGTGTTGTACATACCCACGATGATCAGCGGCGCGACCACACGACCGTTGATGCAGGCGTCCGCGGTCTGCGCAACGTGCCAATCTTGCCCGGGGATGAATGATGTCGTGCCGTCAAAGAGATTCTGCCCATCGTGAAGATAGAGAACCGGGAACCTCGTTGCGGTTTGCTCTTGATAGCCGGGGGGCGTGTACACGATGAGGTCGCGCTGGTTGTGCAAAAAGCGCGACCGGAACCGTTCGTGCGTGCGAAGGTTTCCAGAACTCACGGTGCAATCGCCACCAGGAGGTCCTTGGCCTCCACTTGTTGGCCAGCGGTCACGAGTACTTTAGCAACGCGCCCGGAAACCGGCGCATAGATGTTGGACTGCATCTTCATCGCTTCGAGGGTGAGGAGTTTCTCTCCGCGCTCCACCGCGTGATTCACCTGTACGGCGACACTGCTGATGACGCCCGCCGTGGGCGCGCCAACCTGCCCGGGGTCGGCAGGGTCGGCCTTGGGGTGTGTACGTTCCGTGACGCGCAAGGCTTTGTCGCGCACGGTGATTTCCCGCGGTTGCCCGTTGAGCTCGAAAAAGAGCGTGCGCGTGCCGTCCGGATACGGTTCGCTCGACGTCAAGAACTTGATGATCAGAGATTTTCCGGATTCGATCTCTACCGTAATTTCCTCGCCTGAATGCAACCCGTAGAAATACGCCGGTGTGGGTAAGACGCTGACGTCGGCATAGCTTTGGCGAAATCGGTCGAATTTAGAAAACACCTCGGGATACAGCAGATAACTCAGCAGGTCATCGCGCCGAATGGCGTGCCCTATTTTTTGCTGCAACTGTTTTTGTTCTTGGTCGAAATTCACGGGTGGCAGGCTCGCGCTCGGCCGGCCCTTCAATGGCGCACGTCCGCGAAGAATGATTTTTTGGAGTTTTCTCGGCCAGCCGCCCGGCGGGACTCCCAGAGCCCCGGAGAACATCTCGACCACGGAATTGGGAAAGGGCAGGTCGTGGGTTTGATCCAGCCTCAGCACATCCTTCGGCTGCATGTCCTTAGCCATGAGGAACAGCGTCAGGTCGCCAACCACTTTGCTTGACGGCGTGACTTTCACAATGTCGCCGCAGAGTTGGTTCACCTCAGCGTACTTTCTCTCCACCTCGCGCCAGCGATGTCCCAGTCCGAGGGCTCGGGCTTGCTCATGCAGATTCGTGTACTGGCCGCCGGGAATTTCGTGCTGGTACAGCCGCGCCGAACCTGCCTTTGGTCCGCAGTCGAACGGCAAATAGTACGTCCGCACGGTCTCCCAGTAGTCCGAGCACTCGTTGAGCGCTTCGATGTCGAGTTGCGTGTCGCGCGGCGTGTGCCGCAGCGCCTCGACGATGGAATTCAGGTTGGGCTGGCTTGTGCCTCCGCTGACCGCTGCAACTGCGGCATCGGCGACGTGCACCCCGGCATCTGCGGCCTTTAGGACCGAGGCCGAGCTGATGCCGCTGGTGTCATGCGTGTGGAAGTGAATCGGGACGCCTACCTCTTGCCGCAGCGTCTTCACCAGTTCGAAGGCGGCATACGGCTTGCACAAGCCAGCCATATCTTTGATGGCTAGGAAGTGCGTACCCAGCCGTTCGAGTTGTTTGGCCAACGCGACGTAATACTTAAGCGAATATTTGGGACGGCTGCGGTCCAAAATGTCGCCGGTGTAGCAGATCGCAGCTTCGCACACCGCGCCCGTTTCTAACGTCGCCTCAATGGCTACGCGCATGTTGTCGATGGAATTGAGCGAATCGAAGATGCGAAAAATATCGATGCCTTGCGCATGGGCTTCGCGAACGAACTCAACGATCACATTATCAGGATACGAGGTGTAACCGACGGCGTTGGCCCCGCGCAGCAGCATTTGAAAGCAAATGTTGGGGATGCGCTCGCGCAGAATGCGAAGGCGATGCCAGGGGTCTTCGTGCAAAAAGCGCATCGCCGCGTCAAACGTGGCGCCTCCCCACATTTCCAGGCTGAAGAGCTTTGGCAATCTCTGCGCCACGGCCTCCGCGGTGGCCAGCAAATCGTACGTGCGCACGCGTGTCGCCATCAGCGACTGGTGCGCGTCGCGAAAGGTCGTGTCGGTAAGGAGCAAGCGTTTCTCTTTTCGCGCCCACTCTGCGAATTTCTGTGATCCCAGCTTCTTGAGCAGTTGCCGGGTTCCCGCCGGCGGCTCAATTCCGGGCGATGTAGGCACGACGGCGGTCTGCAAGTCCTTTGGGATTTGCCTCCCTTTTACTTCGGAGTTGCCATTCAGAATCACGTCGCCAAGATAGGCAAGCAGTTTGGTCGCCCGATCGGCACGGGTTGCCAGGCGAAACAGTTCCGGTGAATCGTCCAAGAACGCCGTTGTGACTTGCCCCGCCTGAAACCTCGGGTGGTTCACCACGTTTTCCAGGAACGGAATGTTGGTTTTGACGCCGCGAATCCGGAATTCGCGCAGGGCCCGGTCCATTCGCTGGCACGCTTCCGGAAGGTTTGTACCCCACGCGGTGACTTTGACGAGCAACGAATCGTAGTACGCCGTAAGCACGGCGCCGGCATACGCCGTTCCGCCGTCAAGGCGAATGCCGAAGCCCGCTGGCGACCGATACGTCGAAAGCTTCCCGTAGTCTGGCGCAAAGTTGTTTGCCGGGTCCTCGGTGGTCACGCGGCATTGCAGCGCAGCGCCATTCAACGGCACCAATTCCTGCTTCGGCAGGGAAAGCGGCGCTTCGTGCAGCGGGTGACCTTGTGCGATCAAAATCTGCGAGCGCACCAGGTCGACGCCGGTCACCATTTCCGTGACCGTGTGCTCCACCTGAATGCGCGGATTCACTTCGATGAAATACCACTTTTGCGAATCCACGTCGTAGAGGAATTCCACCGTGCCCGCATTGCGGTAACTTGCTTTGCGCCCGAGTTCGACCGCCGCATTGCAAAGCTCCGCGCGAATGCTGGCTGCAAGATTTGCGGCGGGCGCAACCTCGACGACCTTTTGGTGACGGCGCTGCACGGAGCAATCGCGCTCGTAGAGATGCAGCAGCTTGCCATGATGATCTCCAAGGATTTGCACCTCGAGATGCCTCGCGCGCGGCAAATACTTTTCCAAGAACACGGAAGCATCGCCGAAAGCCGAGCGCGCTTCACCCTGTGCTTCTTCGAGCAGCGCTTCGAGTTGCGCGGCGTCCGGAACCACACGCATGCCGCGGCCGCCGCCGCCCATGGCCGCCTTCACGATGACCGGGTACCCGATTTGCTGCGCAATGTTCTGCGCTTCGGCGGCTGACTTCACTGGCTGTTCCGCCCCCGGCAGCACCGGGATCCCCGCCGAGGTTGCCAGCCGTCGCGCCGCAGTCTTGTCTCCGAGCAATTCGAGCAAATGGGGCGGGGGACCGATGAAGGTAATGCCCGCCTTGTGGCAGGCGCGCGCCAGCTCGGCGTTTTCCGAAAGAAAGCCGTAACCGGGATGAATCGCGTCGACGCCCTTGCCCTTTGCCAGCCGAACGATCCCGGCAATATCGAGGTACGCTTCTACCGGACCTTTCCCGGAACCTACTTGATATGCCTCGTCGGCCTTGAAGCGGTGCAGGGCGAGCCGGTCTTCCTGCGAATAGATGGCCACGGTGCCCAAGCCAAGCTCGTTGGCAGCGCGAAAGATGCGGATGGCGATCTCGCCCCGGTTGGCAGCCAGCAGTTTGCGAATTGGTTTCTCTTTCCTCATGCGCCCGCGGAGTTCTACCAAAATTCTATATTGTCCCGCAGCACTCGGACGAGGCTGGAACAGTTTTTTCGATCGACCAAATGCAAAGGCTTGATAAGCCGCCCGCCGGGGTGCTGTTGTAGGGGCCTAGCTTATCCCGAGCAGAGCGAGCAGGGCTTGGCCCCCGATTGGTAGTCAGGACAAATTTCATAGGGTTTGCACTCGTTTCAGGACGGCGGCCGCTCAGAAATCCGCCGTTTTAAGGTGTGGGCCCGTCCGCGGCTCTTCGGTCGGTCGGGGGGCGCCCGTGGCCAGCGTCGCTGGTGCTGATTCAAGCTGCACAAGTTGTGCTCGTACTTTCACCCAGGCCTTGGCCGTGCGTTTCGTGGCATACGGAGCATCCGGATCGGCGTAAAAGTGCAAGAGCTCGGCTTTCGCGCCAGAACTGAGGTTCGCAAAGTTTGTCTGCGTAAGCTTGTCAAGCAGCGTGGCATGTGCCTCGTCGTTCAGGCGGTACTCTCCGGGCCCGGTGCTCTGTCCCACGTCAAAATTGTCATTCTCCAGCTCGAGCGTCCCTTCGCCCGCTGCGGTCAACAACTTGCGATAGCGGCTGAGCGTGGAATTGAAGCTGGCCTCAAACATATGTTCGGTCTGCGGTGTGGGGGTGCGGAACTCGAGGACCTTCAGCGGACCGAACTTGGGAATCAGCCTGTAGAAAAACGCCAAAAAGATCTCGCCCGGACTGGGCTTTTTGTAATTCTTGCCCCACTCGCGTTCGTAGTTCGACCGCGACAAATTGTAGAGGAACCTTCTCTTGGTGGCGTCCGGAATATCGTCCTTGATTTCATCTTTCTTCAGATGCCAGGCAATGCGCGTGGCTTTTGGAATCAGCTTGCTCACGTCTCGGCGGTAGGAATTCAGGGCCTTGTCTTCATTTACCAGCACGCGCTTCAGTTTCAGTCCGTAGGTTTCAAGGAACGCCTGCTCGAGGACGCGCTGCGCCACCTCGAATCCTATGAAATCGTGATAGCCGTCCGGCGCGTAGCGCTCCTTCGCAATTTCTAGTACGTCGAAGCCGAATTCCGTCTTCACGTGGGCGAGCTTACCGTCCTCGTACGTCACGCTGTCGCCATATTTCCTTCCCAGCCCAGGATAAAGAACCGGCACAGCCCGGTTCGTCCCAATGCGATGCCCGTCGTTGTCCGCCGCATAGTGCGCCAGCGCGCCGATCGCAAAGGCATATTCGTAAAGATCCTGTGAATCTCGAAGCAGCGCCTGGATGAAGTCGCCGCTGCGCACGTAGTGGGTGAGATCGCTGAAAAACGGGCTGCCATACGGGTAGTAGCCCATGTCTTGAATGATGGAGCCTCCGTACGCGTAAGCTTGCGCCCGGCTCAGGTCTTCTTCTGTGGCTTGCGGGTATTTTCTCAGGAGCACAGGCTTGACGTGGCTCTCCCATGCCGCGTCGATGATCGCTTCATGAGAGAGCACCGCATACCCCTGGGCGCTATCAGGTGAAACCAGGGTGCCAGCGAGCAGAAAAACGCAAAAAGGGCGGACCTGCCTAAGGAATCGGTTCGTCATCTGCACCAAGGTTAATAAACAAAAGTCGCCAGGGCAATCACCACTAAGGATAATGCCTTTGGGAAGGTTGCGGCGAGTAGGCGCGAAAAGCAATCGCGTGCGCGGCCACGATTCTTGCCGGATCAGGTGGCATCAGCGGCTCCACCGGCCATGACTCGCGGCTCGCGAGTCACCCGCACCGCGTGCTGTCCAATTTCAAACTTTGCGATCAGTATTTCCGCAGCACGCCGATGACCCGGCCCTGAATCTTCACGTCGTTCGCAGGAACGATGATGGGGGCCATGTCCGAATTGGCAGGCTGCAGCCGTACTTTTCCGGGAACATCGCGATAAAACCGCTTGAGCGTCGCTTCTTCGCCGCCCACCAGCGCCACCACGATGTCACCGGCGTTAGCCACCTGCGTTTGTTCGCAAACCACGTAATCTCCATCCATGATGTGGTCTTCAATCATGGAGCTGCCCTTCACTTGGAGTACGTAGGAATTGCCGCCCCTCGCGAAATCGCCGAGCGACAGCGTTTCCCGTTCCTCGATCGCCTCGAGCGGCCGGCCTGCGGCGATCCGTCCCACCAGCGGGAGTTCCTGAACCTTCCGCTCAATCACCTGCTCTTTCACCGGCTTCGGCAATTGAACGATTTCGATCGAGCGGCTCTGGTTGTAGCCGCGGCGGATAAAACCCTTCTTCTCGAGGGTGGTCACGTGCTTGTGCACGGTTGCAAGCGAGGTGAGTTTCATGCCTTTGCCAATCTCTTCGAAGCTCGGCGCGTAGCCGTGCTTGGTTTCAAACGCCACGAGATAATCGAGAACTTCTTTTTGCCGCTTGGTCAGGGGCATGGAGTGCCTCCGCTCTCAAAGCTTTCTCGAGCACTGTAGGCGAAAAGAAAGCGAACGTCAAGCAAAATAAAATTCGCCTTCCTTACTCCGGTGATTCCCTGCAGGGTCTGGCCTGCGATTCCAACCCTGAGCTCGAAAAATCCGTTCTCACCCAGCGTTGAAATCGGCTCATCGCCCGATTGTTCCGAATCCATAGAGACTCTAAGTTTCCCTTTTTCGAGCACGGTCGCCGCACCGAGCCGGCAACAAAGCGACTCCTGACCTGGTCTGCTTCGTGTGCGGCGCAATTCCCATCGATTCCATCTTCCGTGGCGGTGTCGTTTGGCTTCCCTCCGGCCGCGGGGCTGGAAGATGCCGTGCTGCGCTCCCTGCTGCGGTGCGTCTCTTGCGGACGGCTCCTGAATGAATTCGAATCCGACCTTTCTCAATCACCGGAGCGTCGCGCGCTCGCGTGGGCAGTGCGGCGGCTGGACCACCTGGATTCCTCCTTACGGACGCATTCCCTCAGCTTCTGATGCCTCCGTTTCTCGCGGCTCGGCGCAATTCGACGCTCAAGACGGCGAGCCGCAGAACTTGCATAACCGTTCCGATCATCGCTCTCGCACGGAAAGGGTGGGTTGCCTTCGAAATCTCTCTCTTGGAAACAAGTTCGTGGTAGCCTCCAGCCTGGCGCAGGAAGGGGTAAACTTTTTCAGTTCCAACCACGATCCGGAAGGAGCCGGCATTGAAATGGCCATCCCCTACACATCGAAAACATCCCATGTCTTTTCTCTTGTTAGAATCGTCGGAGCGCGAAGAGAGAAAAAGGGCAGTCTGACCGAATACCGGGCCGCCTACCTCGCGTGAGGTGACTTTATGGAACCTCATCCGGAACGTTCCTGGAACGCCGAACATCAGCATCAACTCCAATTATTGGTAGAGAGCATCCAGGACTATGCCATCTTCCTCCTCGATACCGAAGGTCGAGTCATGACCTGGACCAAGAGCGCTGAACGAATCAATGGGTACAACTTTGATGAAATTCGTGGACGGCATTTCTCCGTTTTCTATCCTCCGGAAGACATCGAAGTTGGAAAGCCGGACTACGAGCTGAAGGTTGCCGCCCAGGAGGGCCGCTTCGAGGACGAAGGGTGGCGCATTCGCAAGGATGGGTCGCGCTTCTGGGCCAACGTCGTCATTACCGCGCTCAAGGACGATAAAGGCGTTCTCTATGGCTTTGGAAAAGTTACCCGGGACATTACTCAGCGCAAATGGGCCGTGGAAGCCGCGTTCGAGAAACTTTTTCGCTCCAGCCCCAACCCCATTCTTCTCGGTACGCTCGACGATAGCCGCCTCATTGAAGTCAATGAAGCTCTTTGTGAACTCCTCGGCTATCGCCGCGAGGAACTGATCGGCCAGAGTTCCGTCACTCTCGGAATCTGGTTGAACCCGGAAGAACGCATCCGCATCGTTTCCGAGGTGAAGGGCGGGCGCTCCGTCCGCGAAGAACCGTGCGGGATGCGCACGAAGTCCGGTGAGAAGCGCAGCCTCGATATTTCGGCGGACATCATTGAATTCCGTGGACACTCTTGTCTTTTCGCGACGCTTCTGGACACCACGGAAAGCCACAAGCTCCAGGCGGTCATCGAAGAGCTGTCAACTCCCGTTCTCCAGGCGCAGGAAGGCTTGTTGGTCGTGCCCTTGATTGGCAGGGTTGACGGGCCCCGTGCCACCCAATTGCGCAACCAGCTGCTCAATGCCGTGCACACCAACCGCGCGCGCGCCGTGGTGATTGATCTCACCGGGGTCCCGAAAATTGCATCGGAAACCGCCGATGGCCTTATCCGGGCGATCGAGGCGGTCCAACTTCTGGGAGCCAAGGTCATCCTCGCGGGCATTTCGGCCGTCATCGCCGACACCTTTGTCGCCATTGGCGCCAGGTTCAGCCGGATCAAGACTACCGCGGACCTGCAAAGCGCCCTCGAAGAAGCCAAGAACCTCCTGAGCACGGAAAGTAGCCTTACCTAGCGATCGTTCCTTGGCAGGCGGCGTCCGTCACTCGGGCGCGGTTGCCCCCTTTTTTTCGGTAAACCCCTTCGAATCCATACACATTGAGGAAACTTGCCGCAACGCTCTTCGCTCGCCGGAGCGATCCAGTGTGGTATCCTTTAGCGGTCGGCTCTTGGCGGTCTGCCTGCGAAGCCATCCTTTCCGCACCGCCTCATCCCGAATTCGAGCGACACTCCCGGGGGGAGTTCGAGGAAAGTGGAGGTTTAGGCCAGGAAATGTCTACGCTTGCGGAAGTTCCACCATCAACCAAGGCCAAACGCGAAGTCATCGAACGGGCGGTTATTCGTTTCGCCGGCGACTCGGGCGACGGCATGCAGATTACCGGCAGCCAGTTCACCAATACCGTCGCGCTCTATGGCAACGACATCGCCACGTTCCCCGACTATCCCGCGGAAATCCGCGCCCCTGCCGGCACCATCCCCGGGGTAAGCGGCTTTCAACTCCATTTCTCCTCCAATGAAGTTTTCACGCCCGGCGATGCGATAGACGCGCTCATCGCCATGAACCCCGCCGCGCTCAAGGTGAACATCGGCGACCTCAAAGCCAACGGCATCCTCATTGTCAATAGCGACAGCTTCAAAGAGTCGGACCTGCGAAAGGCGCAGATGACGGTGAGCCCCCTCGAGGACCACACGCTCGATAGGTTCCGTGTCTTCCCCGTCGAATTGCAGCGCCTGACCCGTACGGCTCTCCAGCACCTGGGCCTCGACGCCAAAGCCATGGACCGCTGTAAGAACTTTTTCGCCCTGGGCATGTGCTATTGGCTCTACAACCGTTCGACGGATCCCACCATGCGGTGGATTGAGCAGAAGTTCAACAAAAAGCCGCTCTTGATGGAGGCCAACAAGCTGGCCTTGAAGGCTGGCTATTCCTATTGCGAAGCCACGGAAGCCTTCCAAATCACTTACGAAATTCCGCCGGCTCAGCTGACCCCCGGAGTCTACCGAAACGTCAGCGGAAACCAGGCTCTGGCCATGGGCTTCGTTGCGGCTGCGCAAAAAGCCGGCGTGCATCTTTTCCTGGGCAGCTACCCCATTACGCCCGCCTCCGACATTCTCCACGAGCTCTCTCAGTACAAGAACTTTGGGGTGACCACTTTCCAGGCGGAAGACGAAATCGCCGCGATCACTTCGGCCATTGGCGCCTCTTACGCCGGGTCGTTAGCCATCACCACCACTTCCGGCCCGGGAATGGCCTTAAAGACCGAGGGTCTCGGCCTGGCGGTCATGACCGAAATCCCTCTGGTCATCTGCGACATCCAACGCGGCGGTCCCTCGACGGGCCTGCCCACCAAGACCGAACAGGCGGACCTGCTGCAGGCTCTTTTCGGCCGCAACTCGGAGGCGCCCATTCCGGTACTCGCAGCGGCAACTCCCGGCGACTGCTTCTGGATTGCCCTGGAAGCCTCACGCATCGCGCTGAAGTATATGGTTCCCGTGATCGTTCTTTCCGACGGCTATCTCGCCAACGGCGCAGAGCCCTGGCGCATTCCCAATGCGGAACAGATTCCTGCTTTCCCCGTCAAATTCGCTACGGATCCTGACGGGTTTATGCCGTACAAGCGCGATCCCCAGACCCTGGCGCGGCCGTGGGCTCTCCCGGGCACGCCCGGACTGGAGCACCGCATAGGCGGCCTGGAAAAACAGGATGGCACCGGCAACGTCAACTACGAGCCGCTTAACCACGAAAACATGGTGCGGATCCGCGCCGCAAAAGTCGCGGCCGTTGCCCAGGACATTCCCAATGTGTTGCCGGAGGGCGATCCGGCAGGCGATCTGCTCGTGGTTTCCTGGGGTTCGACCGCTGGCTCGATCACCGCGGCGGTCAAGGCCGCCCGCTCGAGAGGATCGAAGATCGGCCATCTTCACCTGCGCTATCTAAATCCTCTGCCGAGCAATGTCGGCGAAATTCTCAAGCGCTACAAGAGGGTGCTTGTGCCGGAACTCAACATGGGCCAGCTCCTCTGGGTTCTTCGCGCCAAGTACCTTGTGGATGCCGTCGGCTTGAACAAGATTCAGGGCCGTCCTTTCAAGCAAGCGGAGCTCGAGCAAAAGTTTGATGAAATTCTGGGAATCCAGGGGAATCACCGATGACCACGGCGACTGTTCCGCCACTCACGAAAAAGGACTTTCAGACGGACCAGGAAGTGCGCTGGTGTCCCGGCTGCGGCGACTACGCCATCCTCTCGGCGGTGCAGTCCGTCTTCCCGGAGCTAGGCATTCGCAAGGAGAATTTCGTGGTGGTCTCGGGCATCGGTTGCTCCAGCCGCTTCCCGTACTACATGAACACCTACGGGTTCCACTCCATCCATGGTCGCGCACCGGCGGTCGCCACTGGGGTCAAAATCGCCAACCCCGAACTGGAAGTTTGGATGGCCACGGGCGACGGCGACGCGCTGGCCATCGGTGGGAACCATACCATTCACATGCTGCGCCGTAACGTCGGCGTCAAAGTTTTGCTTTTCAATAACCGCATCTACGGTCTGACGAAGGGACAGTACTCGCCCACTTCGGAATTTCACAAAATCACCAAGTCGACTCCCTACGGCTCCGCGGATCGCCCATTCAATCCGGTTTCGCTCGCCATCGGATCCGAAGCTACTTTTGTGGCGCGCTCCGTGGACGTCTTCCAGTCGCATTTGAAGGACACCTTAAGACACGCTGCCGCGCACAAAGGCTCGGCGTTCGTTGAAATCCTGCAGAACTGTAACATCTTCAACGACGGCGCATGGTTCTCGCTCACGGAAAAGGACGCTCGAAGCGAGCACGTTATTCAGCTCGAGCATGGCAAGCCGCTCGTCTACGGCAAGAACCGCGATAAGGGCATCCGCCGGAAGCTCGATGGCGACATCGAGCCGGTGCAACTTGGCAACGGCATCACTGAGAACGATCTCGTCGTGCACGACGCGCATCATCCGCGACCCTCGTACGCCTTCCTGCTATCGCACATGGAGCACCGCCCCGGCTTCCCCACCCCGATCGGGGTTTTCCGGGCTTGGGATGATTTGCCGCGTTACGAGGACGTGATGAGGGACCAGATTCAGGAAGTCATCGCCAAGCGCGGTCCGGGCGACCTGAACAAGCTTCTGCGTGCCGGCGACGTCTGGGAAGTAAAATAAAACCGCACGGCATTCTCGGCGGCCGATCGTCAAACAGCGCCACACAAAGTTGCTTCCGACGCCAACGACCAGGAGAGGGTTTTGCGTCTGCCAGGCGGGCTTCTCCCTGATGCTCGAGGATGTTCAGGAGCCAGTCCTTATTGGCTCGTTACCGTCCCTTCGCACCATGAAACCGCCCGTGATTTGTGGCATCGAATGAAAGAAAGGCGGAGGATGTTTCGGCCGTGGACGATTCCACTAATTATGGGTCATTCGCCCTGCTCGGAGATGCGGACCCTGTTCCGCAGAGTCTGTTTGTAGCCTACCCCGAGCAGGCTAAGACGCTGGCGCTGCTTCATGAGGTGAGCCGCGAGCTGACCTCCATTCTGGACCGCCCGGAGCTTCTGCGGCGGGTCGCCGAGCGCATCAAGAAAATCGTCGACTACGACGTGTTCAGCGTCATGCTTTGGAACGAGCAAACCCAGCTGCTTGAATCCGCCTTTGCAATGTGCTCGAACGACGCCATACCCGCACGCACGCGCGTCCCCCTTGACAAAGGCCTTACCGGCGCAGCTGCCGGACAGCGCCGCGTCCTGCGCGTCCACGACGTCAGGGAGGATCCCCGCTACATCCGCTGCGAAACCGGTGTTGATGCGCGCTCAGAAATCGTTGTGCCGCTGCTCATGCAGGACCGCCTGATCGGCGTTCTCGACCTCGAGAGCACGCAGGCGCACGCCTTCACGCTGGAACACGAGCGCATGCTCTCCACCTTGGGCTCGTACGTGGCCGTTGCGCTCGAGAATGCCCGGCTCTACGAGGAAGCTCGGGAAAATGAGCGCCGCTTGCGCAGCGATCTCGATACCGCCCGGGAAATCCAGCGGCAGCTTTTGCCCACCGGCGCCCGCGGAGTGCCGGGCCTCGACCTGGCTGCGGCGTATGTGCCCGCTCGCGAGCTCGGCGGGGATTTTTACGATTTTCTTCCGTACGGCGAGGGCCGCCTGGCCGTCGCGTTGGGCGACGTTTCCGGAAAAGGCACCGGCGCTGCGCTCTATGGCTCTCTGGCAATCGGCACAATTCGGGAAATCATTGTCGATCACGCCTGTGACCCGGCCCATGTGCTCGCGCTCTTGAACCAGCGCCTGCATAACGCCCGTCTCGATTCGCGGTTCATCGCCATGCTTTTTGCTGTTTACGATGCCGCCAGTCGCCAGCTCCGGCTCTCGAACGCTGGCAGTCCTTATCCCCTGTTGTGCCGTGACGGCCATGTGCTTTCTGTCCGTCTGGAAGGCGTGCCCCTCGGCTTGCTCCCCGGAACGCAATACGATCAGTCCATTGTCGATCTCGCGCCGGGCGACGTCGTCGTCTTCGCTTCCGATGGCGTTCTCGAATCAGAGAATGCCCGAGAAGAAGAGTTCGGGCTCGAGCGCCTCTCGGCGGTGTTGCATGGCATTTCTTCAGAAGATTCCGCTCGCGCTATCGCCGAACGCATTCTCGCCGAAACCGATGGTCACAGCGGCGCAGGCACGGCCCCGCACGACGACCGCACACTCGTGGTCCTTCGTGTTACCGAGGAAACCGGCTCGGACTTCTCAAAGCTCCCCGTTATTTATTAAAGGAAAAGAGAGGTTTTGCGCGGTCATGGGAGGCCGCGGCATTCGCGGGCGGTGGAGTCAGCTTTTGCGTGCCGGAGGAATCTCGGTATGGATTAATGCGTCCTGGCCGCGCTCGGATCGCCGGCATTCGCCTCGAGCGGCTCCGGGTTCTTCAGCAGCGGCAGCCACTTCTCGCGCGCCGCGGCGAAATCCGGCCAATCTTTTTTTGACACCGGACCGGAGGGCGGCAAGCGGAGCTTCTCGAAATTCTCGTACTGCCCCCTGTGCAGGATGCGGAAGTCGATATGCGGCCCGGTCGCCAGCCCGGTGCTTCCCACCAGGCCAACGGTCTTGCCCATGTCCACGTGCTCGCCGGAGTGCACGAACATGCGCGACAAGTGCAGATACCTGGTTTCGTAGCCGTTGAAGTGCGCGATCTCGACCATATTGCCTTCGCCGCCTTTGCGTCCCGCGAAAAGCACACGCCCGCTTCCGATCGTTTGCACCGGCGTTCCTAGCGGAGCGCCGTAATCGGTTCCCATGTGCGGCCGGTAGATCTTCAGGATGGGATGAAAACGCGACCGGCTGAAGTGCGACGTTATCGGCGCGCCGAATTTCAGCGGTGACCGCAGAAACGCTTTCTCGAGGGACGTTCCGTCTGCCGCATAGTATCCCGGTCGCCCCGCGCGATCGTGAAACAGCAGTGCCTGGTATTTTTTCCCCGCGTTGTCGTATTCCGCCGCAAAGATTTTTCCGTAGCCCGCCGTTTGCCCGTCCAAATATTTCCTTTTCTCCAGCACGATGCGGAATGTGTCGCCTTGCCGCGGGTCGGTCGAGAAATCCAGGTCGTAGCCGAAAATTTGCGCCAGCCGGAGCGCCAGTTCGGGAGATTCTCCCGCGTCCTCAACTGCGTTGAACAGCGAATCGTCCACCCGGCCGGTCACCGTGAGGGTTTCCGTTTTCGAAGGGATCTCGCTGAGGTGCGCCGTAAAGCCGCCTTGTTCGGGCACGATCTTCAACATGCGGTCCGCATCGATCTTGTAATCGATTTCACGCAGCCGGCCCTCGACCGACCGGCCTACGGTAATCGTGTTTCCGGCGCGAAGCTGGCGCAGATTGTAGGCGTGCCCGGCCGCCGCGGACGCCCTCGCGGCGTCCTGTGCGCTCAACCCGAACTTCTCCAGTGCGGCCATGAAGTTTTGGCCTGCGGAAACTCTCTCATTGTGCGGAAGGATCACCTGTTCGCGGAGGCGCTTGGCTTCTTCCAGCGTGAGCCTAACCTGGCGATCGTATTCATCCGCGGTTGCCAGCCTTTGCTCGAAGACGAACCCCAAAAACACTGCGCCGGCGACGCCTACACACAAAACCAGTATGCCGAAGCCTCGATTCACGATTCCCCCCGGAGCCCGCTGTCGATCGCAGGAACCCAGCAACCTCGCTCGACGATACCTGGCGCGGCGGGTTGCCCGCGTAACACACCTACTGTTTTGTCCCAACGGGGCCGTGGCGTCAAACTGACATTGACGAGGGTGCGCCCAATTCCTCAATATGCGGGTTCAACGGAAAGGGCGAAGGCAAATAGCAAACGAGGAGCAAGCCTTCGTGAAGAGAGGTCTTGGATTAGCGGCTGGGGCTAGTTTCCGGTGTCGATCGTGACAGATGATTTGTTCGCCGCGAAATAGTTTTGCTCGCGCAGCCGGCGGTACAGGATGCCGGCAACCTGGGCGGCCGTCGGCCCTTTCACGCGCCGCGTATTCCCGCGCAAGAGCACGGCTAAGGCGATCCTCGGATGCGTTTCATCCGCGTAGGTAAGGAACCAGCCGATTTTCGAAGGCGTGGTGTGATCGTCGCACGTTCCCGTCTTGCCGATGGGCAGCTCGTCGCCGCCCCGATCGTAGCTCGACTTGCCCGTGCCGTATAGCACCGCGGCGAGCATGCCCTCGCGGATTTCCGGGAGGATCGGGCCGATGTTCAATTCGCGCTTCACTTTCGGCGTGAAGTTCTCAATCTCTTCCTTGTTGTGCGGATACTGCAAATAATAGAGAGTTCCACCGTTTGCAAAGGCAGCGGCAAGCGCAGCAAGCTGCAGCGGCGTCACTTGAATTCCCTCGCCGTAACTGGACATCCGCGCGACACCGCCGTGCGCGGGCGGCGCCGTGGGAAACGAGCCCGGGTGCTCCTCCGACAGGTTGTATCCGGCCAATTCGCCGAACCCCAGCAGCCGGCCATACTTCGAAACCGTGTCGAATCCCAGGCGCGTGCCGAGCTGCTCGAAAAACTCGTTGTTCGACCGAGCCATGGCTTCCGTCAAATTCATGTACTTCCGCCGGTCCACCTTCAGCATGGTGTCCGGGGTGATCACGTTTTCTTCAAGCGCTGCCAGCGCGATAGTCGGCTTGATGGTCGAGCAGGGAATGTAGCCGTCGCCGAAGGCCACCTTCTGATTCACCACCGTCAGAATGCGTCCGGTGTTCGGATCCACGGCCACCACCGCCCCGTTGTAACGCCCCAAAGCGGCCACTGCCGCAGCGCGCACCTCGGGATCATCGAATGTCGCGTTATCCGTGCTCGTGGAATCCGCAAATGTGGGAACGCCGGGATAACGGACAGGGCGGTGCGCACGCGAGCGCGTCGATGCCGCTCCCGCCGGCAATGCCGGCGCGGGCAGCGCGAAAAGCGCCGCCAGCAAAATTGCGAGACTGGGTCTGTTGAACTTCTTCACCGTTTGCCACCCTCAATAACAGAGGTCGAGCCCGCCTGCGCGTTCAACCCCGGATTACCCCACCGCTCATCACGCCGGGGCCGACTTTTTACCTCAGGCCGTTAGTTCGCGTCAACAAACCCTGCCGGAACTCTCGGAGTTCGTTGATGCAGCGGGTCGCCCGACTTGCTTGTTCCTGCTCGGGAATAGCTTGCAACCCGCCAACCAATCAGAAGTGTCTGTTGATTCGATGCCACGTAGCGCCACGAAGCTGGCTTACACCCGCTCAAAACGCTGCACCAAACTGCACCAAACCAGTACAGCGCCTCTCACCTTGCGACATTTATTTTAGGCACTTCGCGATGGTACTGCAATAGCGAATAAGCCCTAGTACGCTGTTATGTGCTTTGTTTTCAATAGCTGACCATCCGGCCAGCCACCTGTCCTTTCGCCCGGGCGGAGCGTTTTCGGAGGCGCAAACCGCATCTCAACTTGAAACGTTGTGCGTAAAACGCCGCGCAGTCAGCTGTTAAAGCCTGCTCTCCAAGCTGCGAACCCTGAAGTGCAGGCGTTGATTTCCTTAGCGTGCGGGCCGCGCCTTTGTCGTGTCCGCTCCAGCCGCCGCTGTTGCCGCTTTGATCGGTGGCTTTTCGCCATGAGCGGCGGCTGGAGCCGCCCCGTGTCCGTTCGCTCCCGAAGCCGCGCTGGAATTGCCCGGCTGCGGAATCTCGAGCTTCTTGCGCAGCGCGTGTTCCAGCTTTTCGCGAATATCCCGGTTTTCCTTCAGGAAAATGCGCCCATTCTCGCGACCCTGCCCCATGCGTTCCCCGCCGAAGCTTAACCACGTTCCCGCCTTCTCGATCAAGCCCTTGTCCACGCCGAGGTCGATCAAGTCGCCTTCGCGCGAAATGCCTTCGCCATAGAGAATGTCGAATTCCGCTTCACGGAACGGCGCCGCGACTTTGTTCTTCACCACTTTGCCGCGCGTTCGCGAACCCACGACTCTGTCACCTTCCTTGATCGACTGCACGCGCCGGATGTCCACGCGCATGGATGCATAAAATTTCAGCGCGCGCCCGCCCGTGGTCGTTTCCGGGTTCCCGAACATCACGCCAATTTTCTCGCGAATCTGGTTGATGAAAATCAGGCACGTGCGCGACTTCGAAACGATCGCTGTTAGCTTGCGCAGCGCTTGCGACATCAGCCGCGCTTGCAAGCCCATCTGCGGCTCGCCCATTTCGCCTTCCAGTTCCGCCTTGGGTACGAGCGCCGCTACGGAGTCCACTACCACCACGTCCACGCCGCCTGAGCGGATTAGCGTCTCCGCGATTTCCAGTGCCTGCTCGCCGTTATCCGGCTGCGACACCAGCAGATTGTCCACGTCCACGCCCAGCTTCCGCGCATAGACTGGATCGAGAGCATGCTCCGCATCGATGAACGCGGCCTGTCCGCCGAGCTTCTGCGCCTCGGCGATCACATGCAACGTCAGAGTCGTTTTGCCGCCGGACTCCGGCCCGTAAATCTCGATCACGCGACCGCGCGGGAAACCGCCCACACCGAGCGCTGCATCCAGCGACAGGCATCCGCTCGGAATCACGCTGACGGGCACCAGCACGTCCCGGCTGCCCAGTCGCATGATGGAACCTTTCCCGTACGACTTCTCGATCTGCGATATCGCCGCTTCCAGCAATTTCTGTTTATCGTCTGCCATCTCACACCTCGGTGGAAGAAAGTAGGAAATTCATACAATGGAGCCGATGGCTTCGGCCACAACCACTGGCGCCGCCGGGAAAAACCCTCGGATCGATTCTCGCGTGCGCTGCGAAGCGTAGACCCTTGCGATCCATCAAATGCGGCAGCCGGGACAAATAGCCGCCTCGCGTAGCGCGCCTCGAAAAGCTCCTGCTCGGTCTCTCACGCTCCTCACAGCTTAGAACATTGCTCGTAAAACCGCGCATGGCACCCCTGTTGAAAACGGTGAAGGGCACGGTAACACAAGGGCGAACAAAAAGCAAATATTATAATTCGCCTTCTGTTCGCTAAGGAACTCTCTCGACCGCCGGAGCGACACGGCAGACAAAAGCCAACCATTCCGTCTTGGTCTACACCTAGGTCGGTTCCCGGCCTTGCGTACCGCGGATGTGCCGGAGCGGATCCGGCGGGGCGCTTGGCGGAACGACCGAGAAAGGCCTGCGCAGCCGCGAAGAACAAGAGTAGCGGTTAGCGGGAGGTCACCGCAAAGTCGGCAAAGCGCTTGCTTCTTTGCTTCTCGCCCGAGGCAGAAAAGGTTCTGTCATACCGCCTCAAGAATACGCATAAAAGCCGCGGCCGGATTTGCGGCCGAGCCAGCCCGCGGCCACATATTGTTTGAGCAGCGGGCACGCGCGATATTTGGGATCGCCCGAGCCTTCCTGCAACACGTGCAGGATGTCCACGCAGACATCCAGCCCGATGAAATCCGCCAGCTCCAACGGTCCCATCGGATGATTCATGCCCGTCTTCATCACCGCGTCGACGGCCTCCGCGGTGGCCACTCCCTCCATCACGCAATACGCCGCTTCGTTGATCAGCGGCATCAGCACGCGATTCGAAACGAAGCCGGGTGCATCGTTCACCGCCACTGGTTTTTTCCCGAGTTTCTCCGCAAGCTTCATGGTTGTTTCAAACGTCGGATCGCTCGTCTGCAGCGCGCGAATCACTTCCACCAGCGCCATCACCGGCACAGGGTTCATGAAGTGCATGCCCACAAAGCGCTCCGGCCGCTTCGTCAACGCTGCAAGCGTGGTCATCGAGATCGACGACGTGTTACTCGCGAGAATTACGTCCGGCCGCGCAAGGCGGTCCGCTTCGGTCAGCACGGCGCGCTTGATCTCGATTTTTTCCGGCACGGCCTCGATAATAAAGTCCGCCGCCGCAATTGCGCTCATGTCGGTCACCGGCCGCAGACGCTTCAAAACCGTTCCCTGGCTCCCTTCTGGCAATTTCCCTTTTTTGATTTCTCGATCGAGATTTTTCGCGATGGTCTCCAGCGCGCGATCAAGAAAGCGTTGCTCCACGTCCCGCAAGATCACTTGGTAGCCCGCGCGCGCAAACACGTGCGCGATGCCGTTTCCCATCGTTCCCGCACCCAGCACCGCCACGGTCTTGACCGAATCGATGGCCATTTCGTCTCTCCGTTAACGGCCACGCTTGCCAATCGCTGTGGGTCGTTAGATCTCTGCGTGCACTCCGTCTTGTGCAGAGCGCAAAACATTTCGCGCGGAAGCTTACTACACCACGAGGAGGGGAAAAACTAGGAAGGGTTTTCGTGGCGGAAACTTGTGTCTTCTTTGCCCCCTGTGGGCATTCCCTGGGCTAGCAAGTCGCCAGCTCCCGAGAGTGCCTGGGCGGGGGAATCGAAGAAATGGTTCCAGAAGTCCGCGAAGGGCCCTTCCTCAAACCCGCGCGGAAGCCCAGGCCGCTCAGGGGTCGGATGCACCTGGAATTTGCGGGGACCTTTTCGGGATGCCGCGGAACGCCAGCCACGCGGCAAGCGCCGCGAATTTTTCATCCTGCGCCCACGGCGAACCCAGAGGCCTTCCCAGTTCTGCGAGTCGGCGCACAAGAGCGGCAGGGTCGGTGCGCAACGCCTGCTGCGCGATCTCCAAAAGTTGCCGCTCTTTTATTTTGGCGGTGGCGAGGCCGGAACGTTTCGCGGCGCACAAAAGTGCTTCGCGGAAAAGTTCTCCGTCGGCAGTGTGAATCAACGCGTGCGAGGCGAGAATTTTCTCTAAATTCGGGAGCGTTTTTCCCGAAGCCAGCAGCAAGCTGCAGCGCGTCGCCCGGAAGCCCTGCTTCTCCAGATCGGATTCGAGCGTGCGAATCGCGCGATGGGCGAGCCTTTCCGCTTCGGCTTGCATGAGAGCGACGAATTTACGGGCTTCGCCCAGCGGCAGTTTTTCGGCGGTGTGATACGGCTGCCGGAAGCGGTAACTAAACGTTTCGACGAGTTGCACGCGTTCCCGCAGAAGAACGCGCGGCGCGCCTTTCTCCAGGCAGACGGCAACCATGGCGGCCCACCCGGAATGCGTGCGAAAGCCGACACTGGCTGGCTTCATACTTCGCTCCGTGCCTCTTTACCGGCGCGCGTGTACGGCCGCGCGATGATGACGTCCGGCGCACCACATTTTGCTCACCCCGGCGGCACGCCTTCTACAACCCCTCTTACGATTTCCCGGGCCTCCGCCTCGTGTTCCGAAGAAACCAGCAGCGTTTGCCTGCCGCGTGAGGTCTCACGGTGGACGCGAATCTTGTTTTCCCGGAGAGCCGCGAGGAGCAGGTCTCCCCGGAAAGTGTCTTTGCCGGACCAGACTTCGATTCCGCGGCCTACAAATTCCCGCTCCGCTTCATCGCCGACTTCCGGCGGAGCCGGAAGGTCTTGCTTCACGGACGGCGTGAGCGTTTCGGGAAGCTTTTGCATGACTCTTGAACGGTCCGGAATAAGAGCCGGAGGGTCGAGCGACGGCACGGCATCGGTGCCCGAAGCGTCCACCTCGTAGGCGTCCTTCACCGCGGCTTCTGCTTTTTCAAAGAGGGAAAAAGGCACGCCGATCCGGAAGGCCGGAAAGTTTTTCAGATTGAACAGATGGTCTTCGCGGCGAACGGTCTTGTGGGGAATTCCCGCTTCGTCGAGGATGGTGCCAAGCTCGGCGTGCAGGCGCGCATCGTCACCTTGCCAAAACGCACAAAAGGGATCTTCTTCGTCGCCGGGCGAGCGGTCGGGATTCGCCTCGAACGAATCGCTTCTTGCCAGCGGAAGTTCGTCGACCAGGCCGACCTCGCAGTCGGTGCAGCGGGTGAACCCGGCCCGGTACTCGACGCGACACTGCGGGCAAAACATAGCCGGCAGTGTAACACCAAGGATGAGCCGCGAGTTAGCAGGCGTTGGTTCGCGTCTCGCTGTCGAAAAAACCTGAGTGCGATGCTCTGATCTGCTTGCAACCGAATAACGCTAAAGCACTTAGCTCTGCCGAGGGCCGAGGGGGTTTCCTGCGTCTTTTTGCCACCCCGCCGCGTATAACAGTTAGAATGAACCCGACCAACACATGTCCGAGCGCCAAGCAAGCTGGTTTGGCCTTTGCCTCCGATCGGCCCGGGGCGGTGAACTTTTTGGGGAGCCTGAACGTCTTTGGGCCGCCGGTCACGTTTTCCACGCTGATGGTCGATGAAACAAAAAGCATCGCGCGCGGCTTACAGCGGCGCGATCCCGACCTGCTGGACCGGCTGATCGAGCAGTATCAATACCGACTGTTCCGCTACCTCATGTACATCACCGGAGACCAAGCGCGGGCGGAGGACTTCTTTCAGGAGACTTGGATCCGCGTGCTCGAGCGCGGCCACCAGTACGACGGGAAATCGAAATTCGAAGCGTGGCTTTTCGCCATCGCCCGGCACCTGGTGATCGACTGGCAGCGCACGAAAAAGGCGCAAAGCCTGGACGCGCTGATCGATCCTGAGCGGGAGACGCCGTTGCAGGTCGCCGACGAAGCCGCGCGCTCGCCGTTCGATCAGGTGCTGGCGCAAGAAAGCGAAGAAAGCGTCCAGGCTTCCCTGCAAAAACTTCCCGCCATTTACCGCGAAGTACTGATTCTGCGTTTCCAGGAAGAATTGCAAATTGAAGAGATGGCTGGAGTGCTGAGCATCCCGGTATCGACGGTGAAGTCGCGCCTATATCGCGGGCTCGACGCGTTGCGCGGGGCCTTCGAAGAAGGTGGGGCATGAGCGGGAACCCACACGAGCGCGCGTTGCTGTTGGTGGCCAGAGGCCGAGTGGAAGGACTCGAGCAATCCGAGAGCGACTGGCTGACAGCGCATCTCGAAGACTGCGACTCTTGCAACGAACACGCGCGGCAGACCGATCGCGCACTAAGAGCCTTGCGCACCGCGGCTGTTTCCTTGCCGGCGGATCTTGCCAGCCGGACACAATTCCGCGTACGGCTGCGCGCCATGGAATTGCGCGAACGCGAACCTAAGCGACGGATGCTTTGGCTGGCGTGCGCGGCTTCCTGGGTTTTTGGCATTGCCAGCGCGCCGTTCGTTTGGCGGGTGTTTGAGTGGTTCGGCCAGCTTACGGGCGCGCCCAAGCTGGTCCTGGAAATCGGTTTCGGCCTTTGGTGGACGATTCCCGCGCTGTTCGCCGTGATCGTGCTGCTGCTCGAGGGCGCGCGGCACTCGGGCGAGCCTGGTTGGATGAAACCGGGCCGTTAGGAGAGGGTTCGCTGCGACGCGAAGCGAGCCCGCGCAAGGCTTGGTTCGCAATGTTCAGAAGAGGGGAAGATGGCGGATTACTCACAAAAAGTGACGAGTTCCTTCAATGAAAGAATGCGGCTGATGCGCGTTCGCAGGAAAAAGGAGAAGCTGCGCTTTGCCGATGAGTTTCGCATTATCCCGCGCTGGCTGATCGTTCTAGTGATTCTGCTTTTTCTCGTCGCACAGAGCATCGCGGCTTTGGTGAACCTGACCGCTCGGGAGCGCGGCGACCAGGTTTTTCCACCGGAACTCAGCGACCACCTGGTGCTGGCTTCTCTTTCCCTCGCCGGCATCGTCACGGTGGTCAGTATCTTCCTCGCGGCTTTCATCTTCTTGACGGCATACGTCAATCGCGATGCCGCCCGTCGCGGAATGAACTCCTTTTTGTGGACGATTTTGATACTCATTTTCCTGCCCACCTGGGGGCTCATCGGCCTGGTCATCTATTTTCTGATGCGCGAGCCGCTGCCCTATCCGTGTCCGCAGTGCAGCGTGTCGGTGAGCGCGCGGTTCAATTTCTGTCCCAACTGTAAATGCAACCTGCAACCGTCCTGCCCTCAGTGCAAGCGCGAAGTGGCGGAACTCGACAAGTTCTGTCCGTACTGCGGTACGGATCTGGCGGCCGGCGCCTCGAGCGAAAGAATGCAGCCGAGCCCGAGTCCGGCGAGCTAGGCGTGCGCCGCGGGAATCCCCCGCGACCAGCGATGCACCATAGAAAACGGCGGTTCAGGTGCTTGCCCTTCGCAACGCGCGCAGCACCGCGGAAGCGGTCCCCTGAGGCAACCTGTGACGACGCAAGGACCGGAGTCTATTTCTGGTGCGAGGGTTCGAAGATCGCGAACGCAGCGCCTTGTGGATCCGCCAGCACGGCCATGCGTCCGACATCTTCGACCGGCATGGGCGGCATGAACAGTTGCGCGCCAAGATTCTTGGCTTTGGCGGCAATGGCATCGCAGTCGGATACCTGCAAATAAACCTGCCAATAAGGCGGTGCCGCCGGATCGCGAAACGCGGGCGGGAGAATGCCTCCAATGAATTCATCGTGGTTGAACAGATGGTAGTAGTTGTGGCCAGGTTCTTCGTCTTCTTTCCCGATGCGCCATCCAAAAAGCTGCGCGTAGAAGCGGCTGGCGGCCTCTTGCTCGGGGGTGCTCAGGTCCGCCACGCAAAACGACCCTGGAACTCCCTTGATGCCGAAACCCGTGTGCCGCTTGGCCTGCCACACGGAGATGGCCGCACCTGTAGGGTCCTCGAGAACAGCCATCCGCCCCGCGTCGAATACGTCAAAGGGCGGCGCCAGCAATTTCGCGCCGAGTTCCGCGGCGCGCGCGGCCGCGGCGTCGGCATCGTCGACGGCAACATAGAGATTCCAGTGCGCCGGAATTCCTTGCTTTCGGTGCTCCGCGCGCAGCGCGTACGCGGCTCCTACATCGCGGCCGTCCACCCCGAACATGGTGTAGAACTCATCCGGGCCTATGGGAAACTCGGTGAAGCTCCAGGCGAAGAGTTCCGAGTAGAATTTTTTGGCCGCGGCATGGTCCGTGGTGGCCAGCTCCAGCCAGCAAAAATCGCCGGGCGCGTGTTTTTCAACGATGGGCATTCCCCGCCATGTTACGCCTTCCCTGCTTCGACGCAATGCCCATTGCGGTGGCCTCTTGTCGTCACGGGCGGGCGAGGAGGAGGCGGTCAACGCGGTTACTGACATCGCGCAGATAGGCTTCATCACCGGGCTCGAGCTCGACGGTGGCGCTGCCCGAGAAACCGATTTCACCGAAAGCCTCGCGCACGGCGCGCCAGTCTACGTCGCCGTCGCCGAGGTTCACCCAGGCGTAACCGTTTTCCCTGCGCTTGAAATCTTTGAGGTGGACCTTGACGATGCGCTTGCCGAGCGTGCGAATCCAATCCTGCGGATAGCCGTAAAGCACCACGTTGCCCACGTCGAACCAGGATTTGATCCACTGGCTCCCGAACTCGTCGATGTACGTGCTCATTTCGAGGGGACTGAGGAGGAATTTGTTCCAGACTTCCTCGATGGCGATGACGACCTTCTGTTCTTCTGCGAGCGGAATCAGCTTGCGGATTTGCGCCTGCGAGCGCGTCCAGGCATCGCGGTAGGAAGTTTGAGGATTGACCACGGCGGGAACAAGCAACACCGCGTCTGCGCCCCAGAGCTTGGCGTTGCCGAGAGAGGTGCGCATGCCGGCGAGACTCTTGTCCACGACGGCGGGATCGCCGGAAGAGAGCGGATACTTCCAGTGGTCCATGTTCATCACGGAGTCGATTCGAATGGAGGCAGCGTCGGCCGCTTTTTTGATTTGCTCAGCGATTCGTTCGTCCGCGGTGGTGGGGGCCTGGACGACCTGGAAGCCGACATCGCGCGCCATCTTGAAGCGATCGGCGAAGCTAAGTTTTTCGGGAAGCATTTCGAGCAGGACCCCTTTTTTGATGGGCATGGCGGCGGAATCTGCCGGAACGGCTCGCGCCGTTTCGTCCCTAGAGACGGACTCTCGAAGCAGGGAGGCGGCAAGGCCGGTATTCAGAGGAGCGGCGAAAGAGGCTGCCAGGGAGGATTTTACGAATTGGCGGCGGGATGAGTTGCGCATTGCACACCTCGATCGGTAGATCGGACGTACCTGACGCGGCTGCCAGCATGCAGCGTCCGGGCAAAACGTTTGAGGATCAAGCTAATTTGTTCAGGTCGAGCCGGGGATCCAGGGCTTCTGTCGATTTCATGAGCTCGTCCCAGGTGGCTTCGCGTCCGGCGTGCGCTGCCAAGCGCGCCAGCATGCAGGAGAGCGCGGACTCGGCGCCTTTGGCGGCTTGATTATGGAAATTGCCGCTGGTGATGCTGGCAACGAAGGCTTTCTTTTTCTCGGGATCGGCGAGCTCGAGATTCGAAGTAAATTTTCCGGTGACCGAAAATGCATGGTCGGTGGAGTCCTTTGGCGCGGAGGCTTCCCACTGCCACGGTTCATCGCCCCAGATTCCAAGCGGGCCGCGATAGGGAGACAAGGACGTGCCTTTCGTGCCGAAGAAGCGCTCGGACACGTCCCACCAGCCTTTGGCAAATTGCGTCGAGCTGAAAGTGACGTCGACCCCGTCCGGGTAGTGCAAAACTGCGTTGTAGTTTCCGTAGCAGTCGCCGTCGCTCGGGGGGCGGCCGAGGCGGCTGCCCGTGGCGGACGCTCTCAGCGGATGCGCCTCAAGGACCCAGTTGCAGATGTCGATGACGTGGATGTTTTGCTCGACGATGATGTCGCCGGAGAGGGTGCGGTCATAGATCCAATTGCGAAGACGGCGCTCGGCGGGCGAGGCTTTGGGCCAGGCGGGCCGGTCGATGTAGCCGGTGAGGTAGTACGCTTCGCCGCAGGCGATTTTGCCGAGAGCGCCAGCGTGAATGCGGCGCACCATTTCGACGAACGGAGGGCAATCACGGATTTGGAACCCGACGTCGAGACTCAACTTGCCCTCGGCGCGCTTGCCGATCTCGATGACTTTTTTCGCGCCGGGCACGTCGACAGCCACGGGCTTCTCCAGATAGACGTGCTTGCCTGCGGCAACCACGGCTTCAAGGTGCTGCGGGTGAAAAAATGGAGGGGTGGCCACAACGATGGCGTCGACTTCCTTGGAGGCGGCGATTTGGTGGAAAGCATCCGGCCCGACAAAGAGCTGCGAAGAATCGATCGCGCTGAAGCCTTTCGCTTGCTGGAGCTTGTCAAAGTTGGCGCGGGCGGTGTCAAGCTGATCCTGAAACATGTCGGCGAGCGCCACGACGCGCGCTCCGCCGGTGTCCACCAGATTGGTGGCGTCTTCGGTGCCGCGCCCGCCGCAGCCGAGCAAGCCGACCCGGACGGCGGAGTTGGCGTCTGTGCCGCGAATCAGCCCGGGCTTGATAAACAGCAGGCCGGTGGTGGCAGCCGCGCTGCCGATAAATGTGCGGCGGTTGAGTTTGTCGGCGGAGTCTTGTCGTTGCTTGGTGTTGCCTGACATGGTGTCCCCCCTGCTCGCGTCAGTGCGCGCCGTGAGCATCCTACTAGGATTTTCGCCGCGAGGGGTAGCTAAGAAAAGACAAGGGCGGTGCTGACGGATTGCCGCGACGCGCTGAAAGAAAGAGCGCGCTAGCCGATAAGCGCCTCCAAATATTCTTTTGCGGCGCGCACGTCCTCGATTTGCTTCGGGCCGGAAATTTCGCGCTCGATGGTTACCGCACCGCCGTATTGCAGCTGTTTCAAGCGCGCGATGATCAGCGGAAAATCCACTTTGCCCTTGCCGAGGGGGACTTCTTCGCCGAGTTGGCGCGGATTCGTGGGAAAGAGGCCGTCCTTGGCGTGAATTCCCTGAAGGTAAGGAGCGAGAGTTTCGATGGCGTCGACGGGATTCGCTTTGCCGTAAAGAATGAGATTGGCGAGGTCGAAGTTGACGCCCTGATTGTCGAGCCCCACGTCGCGAATCGCGCGGACCAGCGTGATGGGGGTCTCCTGGCCGGTTTCGTAGCGGAAATTCTGCCGGTTGCCCTTGCAATACTCGGCGACTTCGCGCATGGCGGCCACGGTTTCCTTGTAAAGCGGATCGCTGGGGTTTTCCGGGATAAAGCCGCAATGCGTTTGCACTGCCGGAATGCCGCATTGCCTGGCGAAGGCGGAAGCCTTTTTGAGTTGCGCGATCCGCGCGGCGCGCGTGTCGGGGGGAACGAGGCCGATGGTGAGCGGGCCGCCGTAGAAATCCCACACTTCGCGGCCCGGGCCACCGACCACACAAGAAGTGGCTTCGACTTTATTCTGGTCGAGCGCCTGGCGAAGCGCTGCGGCATCTTTCAGATCAAAGTCGCTGACGAAAACCTGGCAGGAAGGCAGGCCGAGGTCGCGCACTTTGGCGATGGCAGCGCCGGGATCGTTGCCGATTGCGATGATGAGCCCGAGGCGCAGAGGCTTCTTGCCTTCGTTCGAGGTAACCACGGGTGCCGTTTGGTTGGCTGGGAAGGCGGGCGCTTTATCCCCGGCGGCGGTGCTTGCCTGTGTTGCGCGGGGAAGCGCGTTCATCCCCAAGGCCAGCGCTCCCGTGGTAGTTTGCAGAAAGGTTCGCCGATTGGACCTTTGCGCCATGCGCGCTCCTCTCCTGACTGTTTCGCGACGATACCATGCCGGCACCGGGGAAGGCTACGGGGCGCGAGAGGAATGCACTCTATCACAGACGCCAAGCGCGAGAACGTCGAGCCAAAAAACGGGTGAGTCTTCTTCTCGAAATCGAGCATGCGGCGGCATGGGTGCGGACGGTTCTTGTCCGTCTCGCGCTACCTGGCGTGGAAACACGGTCCTGCGCGCCATCGCCGCCGCAAAGGCGAAACCGCGTATCAATCGCTTCTGAAGGAGTGATCCCGTGCGTCAATCCGAGCGGAGTCCTGTGTCTGTTCAGACAAGTCCTCGAGGATGGTCGAAATAGTTTTCGCGGAACACTGCCCGGCGCGATTGAGCGTTTTTCCGCATGCGGATTTCTCCCGGGCTAGCAACAGGCTCCGGTGGGATCCTCCGCCTGGAGATTGCGGCGGTTTGTGAAAGATTTAAGCCAACCACCGGCAAGACGAAAGCGAGTTCAAAAACGCTCCACCGCCAAAGCCACGGCGTTTCCGCCGCCGAGGCACAGCGCGGCGACGCCGCGCTTCAGGTTTCTTCGCTGTAATTCGTACAGCAGGGTGACGAGGATGCGCGCGCCGCTCGCGCCGATGGGATGGCCAAGGGCCACCGCGCCGCCGTTCACGTTGACTTTTTCGGAATCAAGCTTGAGCTGGCGCGTCACGGCAATCGCCGCGACGGCAAAGGCCTCGTTCAACTCGACGAGGTCCACGTCTTTGTCGCGGTCCCAGCCGGTTTTTGCGAGCAGCTTTTCGACCGCATCCACCGGCGCCATCATCACCCACTTGGGTTCGACGCCGCTGACAGCCTGCGCGACGATGCGCGCAATGGGCCGCTTGCCGAGGCGCGACGCGTTGCGCTCGCTGGTGACGGTCAGGGCGGCAGCGCCGTCGTTGGTGCCTGGCGCGTTTCCCGCCGTGACGGTTCCGTCTTTCTTGAAGGCGGGCTTCAACTTTGCCAGCGCTTCGATGGAAGTGTCTTCGCGCGGCGATTCGTCGTACTTGACGACCGCCGGATCGCCCCTCTTCTGCGGGACTTCGATGGGAAGAATCTGGGCCTCGAAGAAGCACGACTTGCGCGCACGAACCGCCTTCTGATGGCTTTCGACGGCGAAGCGGTCCTGCTCCTCGCGTGTGATGCGGTATTTTTCGGCGACGAGTTCGCCGGTCATACCCATGTGAAAGTTCTCATACGCGTCCCAAAGACCGTCGTTGATCATGGAGTCGACGAGCTTTCCATCGCCGAGGCGGTAGCCGGTGCGCGCCTGCGGCAAAAGATACGGGCAGTTGGACATCGATTCCATGCCGCCGGCTACGACGATTTCCGATTCGCCCAGTTCGACCGCCTGCGCCGCGAGCGCAACAGCCTTCAGGCCGGAGCCGCAGACTTTGTTGATGGTCATGGCAGCGACGCGCGGCTGGCAACCGCCTTTCAGCGCGGCCTGGCGCGCGGGATTCTGGCCGAGTCCGGCCTGGACGACGTTGCCCATGATGACTTCGTCGACTTGCCGCGGTTCGAGTTCGGCGCGGCGAATGGCTTCGGAGACAACTTTGGCTCCGAGTTCGGGGGCGGAGAATCCGGCAAGGCCGCCCTGAAATTTGCCAATCGGTGTGCGGACGGCGGAAAGAATCACGGGAGTTTCGGTGTTCATGACGGACCTCCAGATCGGGCTGCCGGGGAGCGACGAGCCTCATTATAGCGCGCCGCGACGGAGGCCGACGAAGGGCCACTGGTAAACGGGCGTGAAGGAAAACCGCGGAACTGGCGCCGCGCCTCGAGCGCCAGGCCGCAAGCCATAGCAGGGTGTTCCGGGGCAAAAAGCGCCGAGACCGGGGCGCAGCACTCCTTCACGGGCGCCCCGGACAAACCGGCGCCCTTCCCGTCGAAGAACTCCTTGTTAACTGGCGGCGGCGTTGGGCGCGACTTCGTCGGCGCTCGGGCCGTAGAGGCCCGGCACGGCGACATTCAGGAGGCGAAGATACACGGTGAGCTGCGCGCGGTGATGGATGTGATGGTTGAGCACCATGCCGCGAATGCAGGCGGCGCGAGGCAGGCTGAAAATTTCCTGGCCTCCGGCGAGCAGCCTCCAATTCTTCATCATTTCGGCATCGCTGACGGTGGCGAGCGCAGCGCGCGCCGTGGAGACGTTCTTGTCAAACTCGGCGAGCAACTGTTGGCGGTTGTCGATCTTCGGCGGCGTGAAGCTCGGACCGCCGACGGGAGCGTAGTCGAGTTCTTCGGTCTTAATCGTCGTAGGCAGCCAGTCCACCATGGTGACGACATGCCCTGCCAGCCAGCCGAGCGAGCCGGACTTATCGTGTGGTTTCCAGTTCCATTTCTCTTCCGGACAGCGCTCCAGCACCCTACGGGTGTTTTGCATTTCCTGATCGAATTCCGACAGCAGCGATTGCCCAATGGTCATAGCGTTTCTCCTCGTCAAATGGCGACCCTCGCGAGAGAGCTATCTTAGGCGAATAAAAAGCGAATTGTCAAGATCGTTTGCGACCTGGGCAACCTGTTTGGACATCCCCCAGGCTGGCGAACTCGAGCATTTTGCCGCAGGCCGGGCGTCCTGCCCTGTTGCGCTTCGTTCGTTGAATACCCCTCGGCGGATACGGGAAAGGTCGGATTCTTCTGGAGCCGAATACATTTGCATGGGGTTGACAGCACGGCGCAAAAGAACAGAATGGCATGATGCCCCACCAATTTACGACTTCCTATGTGAAAGACTCCATCGACCTGTTTCGCTATTACAAAAAGCTGGGCGAGCGTGCCATGGCCCAATGTTCCGACGACAGTCTGTTCGCCACGGTCGATGCGGAATCGAACTCCATCGCCATCATTGTGAAGCACATGGCGGGAAACATGCGTTCGCGCTGGACGGATTTTCTGAGCTCGGATGGAGAGAAGCCCGACCGCAACCGCGACACGGAATTCGCGGAAGCCCCTGAGACGCGAGCGGCGCTCGTGGAATTATGGGAGCGCGGCTGGAAATATCTTTTCGATGCGCTCGAACCGCTTACGGACGCGGATTTGGGGCGCTCGGTAAGCATTCGAACAGAACCGCACTCGGTGATGCAAGCCATCAACCGCCAAATGGCGCACTATGCGCATCACGTCGGGCAGATCGTATTTTTGGCCAAACATCTCACGGCCAAGGCCACCGGTAAATGGGCATCGCTGAGCGTTCCGCGCGGCAAGTCAAACGCCTTCACCGCCGACGTCGCCGCCGGCCGCAAGTCGCAGCGCTAAATCCCTCCAGCGAACCACATTCTCCGGAAGCACCCGTATCATTTCGCGTTCACCGGGAATTCGGCTACCCTCTTCCCTTATGCAGACTTTGTTCGAGATGGAGCCGCTCGAGGAGAGCGGGCCGAAGCTGAACGAGGCGCAGCGGCGGGCGGTCATGCACGGCGAAGGTCCGCTGCTCGTGATCGCGGGAGCGGGAACCGGGAAGACCCGCGTTATCACCGAGCGGATCCGGCAGCTATTGCATTCGAAACCCGAACTCTCCGGCGAAAACATCCTGGGACTGACGTTCACAAAAAAAGCCGCGGGCGAAATGAAAGCCCGGGTGGTGAAAACCTCAGGCGCGCGCGGGAAAACAGTGACGCTCGCGACGTTTCATTCCTTTTGCGAAACGCTGCTGAAAGACAGCGATCCCGAGCGCGTGTTGCTAGGCAAAGAGGACCATTGGATCCTGCTGCGGCGGAATCTCGCCCGGCTGAAGCTCGACAAATACCGCAGGCTGGCTGAACCGGGAGAATTCCTCAACGATTTCGTGGAGTTTTTTTCGCGCTGCCAGGATGAACTGGTTTCCGCGGAAGACTACCAGCGGTATGCGGACCTGCTGGCGCGCGAACTGCTGTCCGAGCGGGGCAGCTTGGATGCCGACGCGCTTGCCGAACGCGAAGAGGCTGTCGAGCGCGAACGGGAAATTGCGCGCGCCTATCGCGCCAGCGAGGAACTGTTGCGCGAAAAGAAGCGCGTCTCTCTCGGATCGTTGATCACCGGGGCAGTGGCGCTGCTGGAAACGGATGCGGCGCTCTGCGAATCACTGCGGCAGCGCTTTCGCTACATTTTGGTGGACGAGTTTCAAGACACCAACATCGCGCAACTGCGGCTGCTCGAGCTGTTGACGGGCGAGTCGCGAAATATCTTTGTGGTGGGCGACAACGACCAGGCGATTTACCGCTTTCGCGGCGCCTCGTTCGCCAGCTTTCAACTTTTTCTCGAGAAATTCGCGGGGTGGAAGCCCGGCAACGACTCGGGAAGATTCCGCGTCAGCCTGACGGAGAATTACCGCTCGACGCCGACGATTCTGCGTGTGGCCACGCAGGTCATCGGGCAAAACACGGTGAGTGCCGATTTTCCCCAAAAATTCCTGAGCGCCAAGCGTCCGGAAGGCGACCGGGTTCGCATCGTTGAGCTTGCCAACGAGGCGGAAGAAGCGCGCTGGGTGGCGGACGAGCTCGAGCGCACGCATGCCTCGGGCCGTCTCTGGAGGGACTTTGCCGTGTTGTACCGGCAGCACGCCCACCGCGACGAACTGGTTCGCGAGCTGGCGATGCGAAAGATTCCTTTTGTCATCAGCCGCCTTTCCATCCTGGACCATCCGCTGGTGAAGGACGTGCTGGCGTACCTGCGATTGCTCGCCCGGCCGTTTGATGACCTTTCGTGTGCGCGCGTGCTTTCTGCGCCAGCCTGGAATTTGCAAGCGAAGGACCTGGTGCGGCTGGCGGAACGCGCGGCCAAGAAGCGCGGCACGAGGTTATACGATCTGTTGCAAGCGCCGCAATCGGAACTGCCGTTTGACGGATCGCATGCGGCCATTGGGCAATTACTGGACTTTCTCTCCGCGCAGCGCAAAACCATGAAGCGGCGCACGGCTCGCGAGATTTTGCCGGGTTTGCTCGAATGGCTGGAGGTCCCGCAACGCGCAAACGAGCAAGACTACAAATATGTCGCGCGATTGATGGAGTTTGCCAAGGAATGGGAACCCAAGAGCGACACGCGCGGGCTGCCCGAGTTTATCGAGTATCTGGACTGGTACCAGCAGGCGGGTGGAGTCGTTGCATTGGAAGATGACGCGCCAGCGGATGCGGTGAAATTGATGACCGTACATGGCGCAAAGGGACTCGAGTTTCCGCAGGTTTTCCTGCTGCGCGTGAACAACAAGAAATTCCCGGCGACGGAACGGCCGCGCGTTTTCGAATTTCCCGCGAGGCTGATGAAGGAAGGCGAGCCAGCCGAGCAGTTTCATATTCAGGAAGAGCGGCGGCTTTTTTATGTGGCGCTGACGCGGGCGCAGGAGCGGTTGACACTAACCACGCTCGCCGAACCAAAGGGCAAAGTGCCGGTGTTTATCGAGGACATTTTGATGGACCCGGCGGTGCGACACCGGGACGTGCGGCAAATGATGCCCAAGCTGCCTTCGCTCCGGCAGAATGCCGCAGCCAGCGCTGGTTCTGCGCCGGCGAGCGGGAACCTTTTCGCCGCTGCTTTGGGGCCCGCGAAGATCTTCTCGCGGATCGCGGATTGGGCGGAAACGTTTCATCCGGCACCGCCCAAGCTGTTGACGCTCAGTCCCTCCGCGGTGAACGGATACCGCACCTGCCCGCAGCAGTATTTGTTCGGCTATTTATGGTCGCTGAAGGAAGGGCCTCGAGCGGCGTTGAGCTTCGGCAGCATCATGCACAACGCCATCAAGCGGTTCCTCGGTGAACTGCGCAAGGGCAACAGACTGCCGTTTGCAGAAGTACAGCGGATTTTCGAAATGGAATGGCGCTCGGTGGGCTTCGAAGATGAATATCAGGAAGAAGAATTCAAGAAAGACGGCATCGAGCAGTTGCGCGTCTTTCATGAAGCGACGATGGCTGCGCCGCCTCAGGTTTGCGAGCAGGAGAAGCGGTTCGAATTGCCGCTCGAAAACAACGTCATCATCACCGGCCGCATGGACCAGGTAAATTCCCTGGGACAGAGCGACGTGGAGATCGTGGATTACAAGACCGGGCGGCCGAAGAAGGAATCGCTGGCGAAAAAGGATTTGCAGCTCAGTTTGTACGCCCTGGCGGCCAGAGAGATTTTTGAGTGGAATCCGGTGCGGTTGGTCTTTTACTACTTGCAGACCAACCAGGTGCAGGTGACTGCTCGCGAGCCGAAACAGCTCGAGGAGGCGCAATCGATCGTGCAGGAAGCCGCGGCAGACATTCGCGCCGGACAATTCGCTCCCCGGCCGTCGCCTTCCGTTTGCCGGAGTTGCGCATACAAGCCGATTTGCCCGGCGCACGAGGAAGAGCTGGCCCCTTGACCGCCCGTGACCCTTGACCGCCTCGACCGGGGAGACCGCAAAAGATTCCAGAAAGCTACCGCGCGGTGCCGGCGTAATAGCCTTCGCGCGTAAGGATGGTCAGACCCCGGCGCTCCACTCGCACTTCAATGGAATGATGATCGGCTCGGCGGTCCGTGCCGGTGGGGTTGTAAGCCAAGGTGTACTGATTGCGCGCCTCTTCCGTGACGCGAGAATAGAATTCTTCGATGTCCTCACGCTTCAGCCCGTAGTAAACGTCGCCGCCGGATGCGTGCGCGTACTCCGACAGCCGCTCAAACCTACGGTTGAAGTAAGCGCTGCCCACACCGACGCCATAAACGGCAATGTCGTAGCGAAGCAGTTCTCTGATGACCGCCCCGTATTTGTTGGTGTTGACCTTCGAATTATTCGCCCCGTCGGAGATGAGCAAGATGATTTTGCGGCGCTTGCGGTCAGGATCGTGATCCTTTAGCAACTGCGCCGCGCCGTAGACGGCGTCATCGAGGGCCTTCGTCGACTGGCCCTGGATGCTGATCGTGGTTTCAGGCGTTTTGGGAGCGTCGCCATTAGCGGAGTGACCGTTAATGGTCGGGCTTTCCGCGATCGCCGCGCTGGAGGGGCCCGCAGAGGGCTGTTGGTCCAGCCGGGTGCGCTGCAGTTCGGTGAGCAGCTTGTCCTGATCGCTGACAAACCCTTTTCCCTCGTGGAAAAACTGGTCGAAGCGGCAGACAAACGCCTCATCGCTGCTGCTCAAGCCCGCAACGACGGCAACCAGGCTGTCCTGCACCTGCCGCGCGTCATTGCGCTTCAGATCATTGTCGATGAGCAAGACCATAGATAGCGGTACGGGCTCCGCGCTGAAGTACACAATCTTTTGCTCCACGTCATCTTCGAAGATTCGGAAGTCCGTCTTGTTCAGGTCCGGGACCAGGTTGCCCGAGCGGTCTTTCACCGTGACCGGAACAAGAACCTGATTCACCGGGACGACCAGCCGGGGCGGTTGCTGCCCCTGTTGAGGCGGCTGCTGAGGCTGGGCAGGGGAGGTTTGCTCCTGGCCGGTCGGCTTGGCGCTTTGCTGGTGCGTGCGGCCGAGGAGCGGCACGGAAACCACGGCCAGGGTTGCCAAGCCCAGCAAAAGAACGGTTTTTCGTAGACTTTTCATGGTCCTCAAGTCAAACTCGTGTTGAAAGTATCCGCTCGGTCAGATTCAATCGCGCACATCCCATGAGGCGCTCAGCGGCATCCTATTGGGCGGCGATGACCCCGCGTGGCGCGCTTGGCGGGCATCTTCGTGTCTAGGAAAGTATACATGCGTTCGAAGAATAAAGTTTTGACGCACTGCCTAGCGGTGCTGGTTGCATGGGTGCTGGCCGGGCCCTCCTGGGGGCAGGAACCCGCCCAACAGCCCGGCCAACAGAATGACCAGCAGGTGCCGACCATCAAAACCGAGGTCGGCCTGGTCAACGTTTTCGCCACCGTGCGAGACAGGAAAAAGCATATCGTCCCCGACCTCAAGAAGGAAGACTTCCGCGTCTTTGAAAACGACCAGGAGCAGAAGATCGCCTTTTTTACCGCGGAAAAGACTCTTCCCATCACGCTGGCGTTGCTGATTGACACCAGCGGGAGCGAACAGAATCGGCTGCCCGCGGAGCAGGATGCGGCCTCCCGCTTTCTAAACGAGGTCCTGCGCAAAGGCGACGAGGCTATGGTGGTCTCATTCGATCTCGACGTGGACCTTCTCTCGGATTTTACCGAGGACCGCGCGCAGTTGCAGCGAGCCATTCATCACTCGCAGATCAACGCCGGCGGGCCCATGGTCACGCCGGGCACCTTGCCTTCCGGCCCCAACGGCACCCATATGTATGATGCGATTTGGGTGACCTGTGGAGATAAACTGGCCAGCGAAGCTGGGCGCAAAGCGCTTGTGCTTATTACCGACGCGGAGGATTTTGGAAGCAAGGTGACCGTCGAGGAAGCCATTGAAGCCGCGCAGCGCACGAATACCGTCGTACATTTCCTGCTGGTGCACGACCCCGGGCAGGGCTGGCGGCCGGACATTGCGCACAAGATCGCGGACCAAACCGGAGGCCGGGTCATCGAAGTTTCTTCGGAAAAACACCTTCAGGAGGCTTTTGACCAGATTTCCGAAGAATTGCGGAGCGAATACACCATCGGGTACTACCCGACAAACGCGGCGCGGGATGGCAGCTTCCGCAAAATCAAAGTGGAAATGACGGACAAGGATTTCAAAGCGCTGGCACGCAGAGGGTATTACGCGCCGAAAGGGTAGGAGCCAGCAAGCCATCTCACAAAGGGTTTGGCCTTGTCCAAGTGTTTCCTTTCAATGGATTTCGAGCCCTCCAGGGCTTTTATAAGCGCGCGCGCTGGCGCGCCAACGGTTTTACGCGCGGAGGCTGACCCTCTCCACCTCGCTAGAGCGAGCACAGAAAATCTCTGGAAAAGCGGGCGGTAACACACCGGCCAAGGATTCCCCAAAACGCCGCTTCGGTGGACTTCGCCTCCCGAGCGGCGATCTGACAAAACTCATCCCAAGCCGCGCCTATCAGGATCGGCGTTTTGGAATAATTCTTATTTTTGAACCCCTAAAACGGACTCGTGCGCTTTGGGCGCGTCTTGGTAAGCGGCTTGCGCGGAACCATTTCGTCGCGGTTGGCGGTCAGGTACACGAACGAAGCCACAATCACGGCCATCTGCTTCATGTCCGGCTCCTGGATGCGTTCGTACACGTCCATGTTGGAGTGGTGCGTGCGCGTGTCGTAGTCCAGCGGATCCTGAATGAATTGAAAGCCCGGCAGGCCCACCGCATCGAAGGAAAGGTGGTCGGTGCCACCGGTGTTGCGAATCGTCAGCGTGGTCATGCCCAGATTGTGAAACGGCCCGATCCACTCGGCGAAGAGCGGCGCGATGGCCTCGTTGCCCTGCAGATAAATGCCTCGGATTCTCCCCGAGCCGTTGTCCACGTTGTAATACGCATCCAGTTTGGCGTGCTCGGGCAAAACCTTAAGCTTCTCCCGATCGGGGGTGTCCGGCTCCCAATCGGCGAAATGCTGCTTCACGTAGGCGCGCGAACCGAGCAGGCCCTGTTCTTCGCCGGTCCACAGTCCGATGCGCACGGTGCGCCGGAGCCTCACGCCGCTCGCCTTGAGAATGCGCATGGCTTCCAGCATCACTCCGGAGCCGGCGCCGTTGTCGGTGGCGCCGGTTGCGGAGTGCCAGGAATCAAAGTGCGCGCCGATCATTACGACTTCGTCCGCCTTGGCTTTGTCGGATCCGGGAATCTCGCCGATGATGTTGAAAGAATTCAGGTCGTCTTCGTAGAACTTATTCTGGATGTCCGCTTGGAGCGTCACCGGAACTTTCTTTTCCAGCATGCGCACGAGCCGGCCATAGTTTTCATTGGCCACGGCCACGCGCGGCGGCGCAGGCGGATCCTTGGGATCGCGTCCGCCGCCGCCCGAAACAAACACCGTTCCGTCGTCTCCCGGCGAAGGCTCGAGCCAAACGGCGACGCCTTCTTCCACGAGGAATTTCTGAATCTTTTCATTTAACTCCCGCTGCGCGCGAAACCGGGCGAAGCGGTCGTCAGGGCGTGCCGTCGGCACCGGTTGCGTGGCTTCCTCCACGAGTTCGGCGTCGGTGTAGCGATGAAATTGCGCTTCGGTGCGCGTCGGAATTTCAGGCTGCTGCGCCGTCAGGACAAATTTTCCCTTGAGCTTTCCGCGATACTTCTCCATGTCCTCTTCCTTTTGAATCGGCGCCCACACCGCCTCCCCGGTAACCACGCCGTTCGTGCCCGGCGTCCACGCCTTGGCATAGGCGATCAGCGGGAATGGCCGCGGAGAAATCGCTTGCAGCGAGAAACGTTCGTTCGACCAGCCTCTGCCGAAAGGTCCCCACGGCTCGGGGTGTACGTTGGCAAACTGCCATTCCTTCATTTTGCCCATGGCCCAGTCGGCGGCCTGCTTGATGTTGGGCGAATTCGTGAGCCGCGGGCCGTAGACGTCGCTGAGATAGCTCATGATATCCATGACCTGCGAGCGATTGAAGCCTTCGTCTTTGATCTGATAAATGGCGTTCAGGTCCACCGCCGTGGGCGCTTGCGCGCGCAGGGGAATCACCGCCACGATCAACAAGAAAGTTAGCAGGGCTTTCCTATGCTTTCGCACATCCGCCTCCAGACTTCTTGTCTTGCAAAACTTTACTGGAAATGGAAATGAACCGACCGCTTGAGAAACGTAAGACTAAAATGTGAGACGCCCGACCGGCGAGTTGCGTTTCAGGCGCACGCTCGGCAACTTGCCTAGGTGTCCCGCTAACCTGCGCTGAAAAACGCTGAAATTCCAGGAGGCTCGAAGCGCCCCGCAACGCCAGTGCTAGGCGAAGGGCTTAGCTCCTGACGCACAACAAAGCCATCTCCGAAGCAGCCGGCTAAAGGCCGAATCGGAAATCAAGGCCTCGCGTTTCCTTGTGGCGTTCCCTGCGGGGCCCCGGAGCCGGGGTCCGGCGGAGCATTCGCGCCCCGATTCGCGCGTGCATAGTATCCGCGGCGTGCGCGCACCTGGTAACCCTTGTGATCCGGCACTTCGACACGGATTTTGTGGTAGCGCCCATCCAGCACGTAGTTGGCGGGCTGATAGGCGATGGAATACTGGTTGCGCAGCTCGTCCCCGATGTCTTGGAAGGATTGGTCCAGATCGTCCACGTGATAGGGGAAAAACGCGCGCCCGCCGGTCTCTTCCGCGAGGTCCTGGAGAATCTTGTCGCCTTCGGTGAGATGGTATTTGCGGTCGCTGGTTTTGTTCGGGTCGGTTTCTTCGAGAGAAACCCATTGCGTGCTGGTGCTGATCGTGTAGATGACCACGCTGGTACGCTGGGCCAGCTCGATGGCCTCGGCGCGCGTGTGCGTAGACAAATTGTCTTCGCCATCGCTGATCAAAATCATCACGCGGCGAACCACGTCCGGCTGGTCCCCCTCCGGGCGCGGCGGATGATTCAACTGTGTCGAGCAAGCTTGGTAGATGGCGTCGTAAATGGCCGTACCACCGCCCGCGCGCGTGCCCATGATCTGGTCGCGCAGCGACCCGGTGTCGCTGGTGAAAGCCTGCAGGACTTGTGGTTCGTCATCGAAGGTCATGACAAACGCCTGGTCCCTATTGCGGCGAAGCACGCTGAAAAGGAAACTCACTGAAGCATCCTGTTCGAATTTGATACGGTCGCGAATGCTGTTCGAGGTATCGAGCAGCATGCCGATGCGCAAAGGCAAATCGGTTTGCTTGCTGAAATAGCGGATTTCCTGGGGCTTGCCCTCGTCGAAAACTTTGAAATCGTTCTCTTGCAGGTCCGGCACCAATTTGTTGCGGCGATTCAGAACGGTGAAGAGCACGTCGACGAGGTTGACTTCCTTCACAAAGGTCTGGCCGGCTTGTGGGTTGGCCTGCTGCCCGGGAGGGGGAGGCGGCGCTGGTTGTTGCTTCGTGGCGGGGGCTTGCTGCGGCCGGACCGCGGATGCCGGAAGCAGGACTGCGGCCGCCAGAAGAACCGCGATGAGCATGTTTCGCCGATTCATGGATGTAGGAATTATAGGTACGCCGCGAGGGCAGCGTCAATTCGGCTTTGCGCTTCGCCGGCAGCTGCGCAAAGTTGGTGCAAGAAATCGCCGAGCTCCTGCGGCAGAGGTGCGCGAACCTCGATCCATGCGCCGGTTCGCGGCTGCGCGAAGCCGATCCGGGCGGCGTGGAGAAAATTGCGTGGCAACCTTGGGAGCGTCACCTTGCCGACGCGCCATTGTGCTGCTGCTCCGTAGAGCGTATCTCCAACCACGGGATGCTTCAGGGCGGAGAAGTGCACGCGAATTTGATGCGTGCGTCCGGTGTGCAGTTGGACCTCGACGAGCGTAGTCCTGTCAATGTTTGCCAGGGCGCGCCAGTCCGTGCGTGCCGCACGGGGATTCGCGATCGCCGCTCCGCGCCAGGATTTTCGAGGCGTGGCCATGCGCGTGCGATGGATGGGATCGCGCCCGATGGCCAGCTCGATGCTGCCGGCCGTTCCCTTCAGAATGCCCTCGACCAGGGCAAGATAGGTTTTCCTGACGGCGCGATGCTGGAATGCCTCGCCGAGCTTGGCGTGCGCCGCGTCGTTCTTGGCAACCAAAATGACTCCGGAGGTCTCTTTGTCAAGGCGGTGCACGATTCCGGGGCGCAGCGGATCGCCACCCTGGGACAGCTTCAGTCCGCGTCCAAGCAGCGCGTTCACCAGGGTGCCCGAGACGTTTCCGGCGCCCGCGTGGACGGTCATTCCCGCGGGTTTGTTGATGGCGATGACGTCTTCATCTTCGTAGAGCACACCGAGCGGTATGCGTTCCGGCATCGCGGCGATCGCCGGTCGCTCGGAAATTTCAACGGTGATTTTCTCGCTTCCGCGAAGATGCATCGATCCTTTGCTCGCGGGCTTACCGTTGACAAGCACGCGGCCCCACTCGATCAGCTCTTGCACGCGCGTCCGGCTCAGCTCGGGGCATTCCCCCGCAACGAAGCGGTCGAGACGCACCCCTGCGTCGGCGGCAGTAGCCGAGAATTCGCGAATCATCTGCGCGGAATCAGAATTCACGCGAGAGATTCTAGCAGTACCGGTCGAAACGAGAGTGGCTGTAATGGCTGCTGGCAAAGGCGCAATTCATCAAGTAACCGCGACAAACTTCAGGAAACCTGATCGGGTGTTTCTTGCTTGCGGCCGAACAACACGTCGAGAAGGACGAGCACGGCGCCGATAGTGATGGCGGAATCGGCGACGTTGAAGGCCGGATAATGATACGTGCCGAGCCACACTTCAAAAAAGTCGGTCACCGCGCCATGGAAGATGCGGTCGGCCAGGTTGCCCGCGGCCCCGCCCAGCAACAGCGCGAGGCCGGCATTCCCCATGGGGCTCCCCGTTTTGCCGGCGACCAGCAGCCACGCCAGTACGCCGATGACCACGAGGGAGCCGGCGATTAGGATGACCCGCGTGATGGTGGAAGCGGAATCCGCCAACGCACCGAAGGCGATGCCGGGATTCCGGCTGTCGACCAGATAAATGAAATTGCGAATGACTTCGTGGCGCCAGCCTTCGATCGTTCGCGCCTCGAACCATGCCTTGGTCGCGCGATCGAGCAGCACCACCGCAAGTGTGAGCCAGAGCCAGCGCAGGCGGGAGGAGGAGGTCATGGGGTAACGGAGAGTGCCTGGAACGGCGAGTGGGCAATAGCCCGGGGTAAAGGAGTGCTCCCTTGCATCTCCCCGCGGAACTCCTGGCAAGGGCAGTAAACCGGCGGCGCGCCCAGCAGGGGAGTTCGAAGCTGCCGCGCCCGCCAGAAGCCGCGCGATTCCCGAATCAGGCGGATTCCCATGGTCAGTTCTCCGCCGCGAGGTCGCGTTCAATTTCGGCGAGGGCTTCGCTACAGCGTTCGCAAACCGTCGGATAGCGCGAGTTCTCGCCGACGTGCCTCGAGTAGTTCCAGCAGCGCTCGCACTTCTTCCCGTCCGCGCGCTCGATTTTGACGGCCAAGCCCGGCAAGGTTTCGCTGGGCTGAAGCCCATCGCCCTCCGCAGGATCGACCACGACTTGTGACACGATAAACAGGGCCGGGAGCAGTCGAGCTTTTTCCCTAAGAAGTTCTTGCAAACCCGGCGCTTTCGAATTGGCGTGCAAGCGAACTTTGGCTTCTAGACCCGTACCGATGGCTTTGCCCGCCCGGGCTTTCTCAAGCGCGAGAAGAACCGCGGAACGAACCTGGGCAAGACGCTCCCAGTGGTCCGCCTGTTTGGCGGCAGTGCCGCAAGCCAAGGCCTCGGCGTCAGGAAACAGCGCCACGTGCACGCTTTCCGGCGTTTCTCCAGCTTTCGGGAGATAGTTCCAGATCTCTTCTGCCGTGAAAACCAGCACCGGCGCAGCCAGCCGCACGAGCGCGTCGGCGATTTTCCAAATCGCGGTTTGCGCCGAGCGCCGCGACTTGCTTTTCGGCGCTTTGGTGTACAGCCGATCTTTCAAAACGTCAAAGTAAAACGCGCTGAGGTCCACGACGCAGTAGTCGTGGATGGCATGGTAAACACGGTGGAATTCGTAATTCGCGTACCATTCGCGACACTTCTTGACCAGTTCCGCCGTGCGATCCAGCATCCATTGATCGATTTCTTCGAGCTGCTGGTTGGCCAGCGAGTGGCGCGAGGGATCGAAATCGCCAAGATTGCTCAAGGCGAACCGGAAGGTATTGCGAATCTTGCGGTAGGCCTCGCTGAGCTGCGTCATCACGCGCTCGCTCATTTTTACGTCGGCCTGGTATTCTACCGATGCCACCCACAGCCGCAGCAGGTCCGCGCCCCAGCGCTCGCAGATTTCAATCGGGTAAAGGGCGTTGCCGAGCGATTTGGACATCGGGCGGCCTTGCTCGTCAAGCGTCCAGCCGTGGGTTACCACGCTGCGATACGGGGCCGCGTCGCGCGTGCCCGTGGCCACGAGCAACGAGCTATGAAACCAGCCGCGATATTGGTCCGGCCCTTCCAGATAGACATCCGCGGGCCATTCCGGACCTTTCAGTACCGACAAATGCGACGAGCCAGAATCGAACCACACATCCAGAATGTCGTTTTCCTTGCGCCAGTTCGAAGCGCCGCAGACACACTTGGTTCCCCTGGGAAGCAGCTCATCGGGCGAATGCTTGTACCACGCGTCGGCGCCTTCCTTCTCGAACCATTTCACAACGTTTCGTAGTGCCGAATAGTCTTCCAGCCGCTTCCCGCAACCGTCGCAGTAAAAAACGATGATGGGCACGCCCCAGAAGCGCTGTCGCGAAACGCACCAGTCCGGTCGCTTCTCGACCATCTCGTACATGCGGTCTTGGCCCCAGGGGGGTATCCACTTCACCCGGTGAATTTCTTCGAGCGCCTCCTGCCGCAGCGTTTTCTGGCGCCCTTTACCGACCTGGTCCATTTTGATGAACCACTGCTCGGTGGCGCGGAAAATCACCGGGTTGTGGCAGCGCCAGCAATGCGGGTAGCTGTGCTTGTAGGGATGATTGGCGAGAAGCGCGCCGCGATCCGCTAGAAGCTTTACGATGATGGGGTTCGCCGCAAAAACATCCTTTCCTTTGTATTCCGGCAAGCCTTCGAGATAAACGCCCTTGTCATCAATCGGCGCGTAGGTTTCCAGGCCGTATTTCTGCCCGGTCAGAAAGTCGTCAGCCCCGTGGCCGGGAGCCGTGTGCACAATTCCCGTACCTTGGTCGAGTTCGACATAATCAGCAAGCACAGCTGGCACCGTGCGGTTAAGAAATGGGTGCTGGAACTTCAGGCCGGCTTCGTTGGCAAGGTACTGGCCGGAGTAGGTCTTAAGAACTCTTCCCGCTCCTTTCCGGCCGATGGTTTCCCAGACGGCGTGCTGAAGCTGCTCGGCGACGATTTCCACCGCACCGTCGGTTTCGACAGCCGCATATTGAAAGCTCGGATTAAACGCCAGAGCCATGCTGGCGGGAATGGTCCACGGCGTGGTCGTCCAGATGATGGCATAAACATTTTTGCCCCTGAGCTCGGAGGGAATTTTGTCTCGGTTCGCACCATCCTGAACAACTTTGTATCGCACGAAGATCGACGGGCTGCTGTGATCCTCATACTCCACTTCCGCTTCCGCCAGTGCGGTTGAATCGTAAATGCACCAGTACACCGGCTTGCGCCCGCGGTAGACGTAGCCCTTCTCCATGAAGTCCAGAAAAGCTCCCGCAATGGTGGCCTCGTAGCCAAAGCTCATGGTCAAATACGGATCGTTCCACTGGCCGAAAATTCCGAGCCGCTTGAAATCGCGCTTGTGCTGTTCCACATAGCGCGTGGCGAATTCGCGGCACAGCTTGCGGAACTCCGCGGGCGGAACTTTGCCTTTCCCGCCCAGCTCCTTTTCGACCTGCGTCTCGATCGGCAGACCATGGCAATCCCATCCCGGCACGTATGGCGCGTAGCAGCCCGCCATGCTTTTCGTCTTTACGATCAAGTCTTTCAGGATTTTGTTCATCCCGGTGCCGAGATGAATTTCTCCGGTGGGATACGGCGGCCCGTCGTGCAGCACGAACAGCGGCTGGCCTTGGTGCCCTTTTAGGATGCGCTCGTAGAGGTTTCCCTGGTACCAGGCTTCGAGCTGTTTCGGCTCGTTCTGGGGCAGGTTGGCCTTCATCGGAAAGTTGCTCTTGGGCAGGTTGAGCGTCTTCTTGAGTTCGAGTGGTTCGGCCATGGGCTCGGAACGCCGAGAATCCCTTCTTTTGCTGTGTTTTCGGCCGCCGGCGTTGTCCGTTCGTCCAGGTACACAGCGTGAAACATCGGAAAGCAATTGAACCTTGTATGTTACAATGAATGCCGTCAGCCGCTCCAGGGCGCGCAACCTTTCCGAGGCTTGGCGAATCCTATCGCTAGGCATAACAAGCGGGGAGCTAGTGCGTCTATAGTAAGGGGTCAAACGGTGCCGGGAAACTTTCGCAAACTGATACCACCTCCGCCGAGGCCAAAGGTGTCTGCGGCGGCCTCACAACCCTCCCCCCCCACACGGCCTAGCTATGTTCCACGGTTCGGCAGGCCCGCCATCCTCGTTCCCGATGATTTCTGGTCGAACCTCAGGCAGTTCCTGTTCGAACGGCCCGTCAAGATGCGCGAACGCAAGGACGTGCCCTTCGTGCGAGCTTCGTTCGGCGCCGGGGCGCTCAGCAATTTCGCGGAATATTTCCGTTCCGACCCGTTCAGGAATCGTCGCGTCAACAGCCGCTTGGCCGTTTCCTGGGGAGCGGGTTTCGGCACTTTCGGCACGCGCATCAAGGAATTCTTCTCGCCCACGAGACAGCCGCCCTTGCCGCCGGGCATCAAGCCGGTCAAGGTCAGAGACATTTGGAGCAAAGACGAGAATTTCAGCACCAGCCAGGTGCTCGCGGTAGCAGCGCACGCGGCGGTCATCGCGCTGCTGACGGTTCCCGTGTTTACGCACGTGATTTCGACGACTCAGGCAAAAGACAAAGTCGACGTCACGCCTCTGGATATTTCGCCGTACCTCGCCAAGCTTCCTGCGGGCGCGAACAAAGCGGGCGGTGGCGGTGGCGGCGGCGCGCACGAAAAGCTGCCTCCGACCAAGGGCAGGGCGCCGAAGTTTCAGTGGACGCAATTCACCCCGCCCGCGCCGGTCATTCGCAATCCGAATCCCAAGCTGGCCATGGATCCTTCGCTCCTCGGCCCGCCGGATTTGAAAGTCAGCAATCCGGCGCTCAGCAACGTGGGTGATCCTTTGGCCGCCTCGGTGAACTATTCGGCTGGACCGGGCGGGGGCGGCGGCATTGGCACGGGAGACGGTGGCGGGATTGGCAGCGGTTCCGGAGGGGGGCTCGGACCCGGGGAAGGCGGCGGCACGGGCGGCGGAATGTTCCGCGCCGGCGTGAATGGCGTTGGCCAGCCTGCTTGCATCTACTGTCCGAATCCGGACTATTCGGACGAAGCGCGCAAGGCCAAATACCAGGGCAGCGTGTTGCTGGACGTGATCGTCACCGCGGACGGGCGCGTTGTCGATGCCCGCGTTCTCAAAGGCCCGGGACTCGGCTTGGAAGAAAAGGCCATCTCCGCGGTGAAGAACTGGAGAATGCGTCCCGCGACCGGACCAAACGGCAGACCGGTGGCTTGCCGCGTCAACATCGAAGTGGTTTTCCGCCTGCTCTAAGTTTCCGCAGGAACCAACCTCTACTTTCGTAATTTAGGCAACCAATCGGCGGGAGCTCCCTTCTCACCACGCGTTCACCCGCGCGCCTCCGGCGGTTTACCCGAGCGGATCGCGTGGCCAGCGTGGAGGCGTGTCCATGCCCGAACCATTTCCCCGCCCCTTCGCCTCGCTGTCTTCGTCGCGGGATGGCTGGTTTCGCCGTGTTCGCGAGAATCTGCAGCAAGTGTTCGCCTCCGCGCGCATCTTTCCCTCGTCTGCCAACGGCGCGCCGCTCGACCTCCTGCCTTCGCGGCCCCCTTCTGTTGCCAATGGGTCGCGAACCATTTCCTTGCTTGCTCACGTTCTGCTCCTTTCGGGGGTGCTGTTTCTGCGTTTCGAGTTGCGGCAACCGAGACCCGGCAGTGCCGGTGCGGAGGGTTCGCTTCATCGGCCAAGCGCCTTCTTTCCCCTTCCGGACCCGAGCCTTTTCGGTCCGCCGTCTGTTGGAATCAGGGGCGGGGGAGGTGAAAACGATCCGAGGCCGGCGAGGCATGGCGATCTAGCGCCCGCTTCGTCCAGACCGCTCTTGCCGCCGCGTGTCATGGTGAACCCGGTTCCGGAGCTTCCCGTTCCCGCATCCGTGTTTGACGCTAACGCGTCTCCCCTGCCGCCTCTCATCAGCAATCTCGGTTTGCCTTGGATGAAAGAGGATGCGAATTCGGCAGGCCCCGGCAAAGACCACGGTTTTGGGGCAGGAAAGAAAGGGGGCATGGGAGACGACGAGGGACCGGGTGCCGGCCAAGGTGACTCCTATAATCGCGCCTACGCCAACGGGGTCACCCTCCCCATTTGCCTGTATTGCCCCGAGCCGCAATACACCGACCAAGCGCGCGAGGCCAAGCTCCAAGGAAGAGTCACACTGCGGGTTCTGGTGGGCGCCGACGGCCGCCCTTCGCAGGTTCAAATCGTCCAACGAGTCGGCTTGGGGCTCGACGAACGCGCCGTCGAATCGGTAGGCGGCTGGAAATTCATTCCCGCGCACGACGCCGCCCGCCGGGCGGTCGCGTCTTGGGTCACGATCGAAGTCGTCTTCCGCCTCATCTAGCCACGCCGGTGTGGCGGCGAGCTTATCTCACGATCTTCTGCCTTGGCGGCTAGACACCTTCCCAGCGCGGGAGTAGCCTTTTCCCATGCCTTACGAGTTCGCGGAAAACGAATTTGAACTCGAGCCCGAGGCCTCGTCCGCGCGATCGGGTGGCCCTCCGAGGAAACTCACGGGAATCGGCGTTATCGACCCTCCCGTTCCGCCCAAGCGCCTGCCCGGAGCGATCCCGGCCGGACTGGTGTCCTTATTCCTTCGCCTGCTTCTCTTGGGCCTCGCTGCCGGGATTTTGTTCCTGCTGTTCGCCCGATGGTAAGACCACGAACAAGGAACTTCATCCTAGGTTGACTAACATCGGAAAACGGAAGACCGAAGAAACCTTCTCGGAGGCTGCCATGCGCCAAAACCGCCGAAACTTTTTCCTGAGCGCCGCCCTGCTGTCCGGCACTCTCGCTTGGCCTAGGGGAGCCTTCGGTGCGCAAAATCCGCCCACGCCTCCCCCCAAACCCGAGCCTGCTTACACGCCAAACCCCGCCGAGGTTTATTCCCAGCCTGCCGAAGCAGCGGCCGCAAAGCGAGCACGCCTTTTGGAAAACGAAAAAGAATTTCGACAGGGCGTCGAGCGGCTGTACCAACTCACCTCCGATTTGCGCGGCGAGCTCCAGAAAACTTCGACCGTCGAGGTCTTTTCTGTGCACATTGTCAAAGAAACCGAACAAATCGAAAAACTTGCGAAGTCTCTGAGGTCCAAAGCCAAGTCGGCGTAGGTGCGGCTCTGACTTCCGGCATTCAATTGCCGGGATGGTATTGGCGCTGGGTGTGGCCTTGAAGCTCGGCAGGATAAAAGTAAACCTCACGCAGGCGTCCCGTGCTGTACCGCCCGGCTTCATCGTTGAAATGCGGCGAACTGGCATGGCCACTCTCGCCTCCGGCGGTCACGGCTCTGGCGCGCACTTTGTCGCCGAATTCGACGACCGCAACGAAGCTGTTGCCGCTCGTGCCATACCACTTCTTCGTTCCAGGATAAGCGTGGGCGCTGAAGGCCGCGAGCGAGCCCCAGAATGACGAAGTGAAGCCGACGGGAATGCTTGGCCCGGCGTCGCTGAACGGCTGGACGATGTCTCCGGTAAGGCGCTGGAAGCGATTGATGTCGCCCCAAGGGGTCTTCCAGGTACCGAAGTCCTCGGAAAGTTTGTCCGAGGCTTCGGCCAGCGCTTCGAGGAGAACGTCGGGCGGTTCCTTCGTCGAAACGTAGTCGCTCAAGTAGATGCCGGCCTTGCGCGCGTCCGCGCCGGCGCGGCGCTCGAGGGCTTGTCCCCAGAAAACGGCCAGGGAAGTGGGCACGGACGCCGGGCCCCAGCGCAAATCCCAGTTGCGCAGCGCGGCCAGCGGCTCCGCGGTCTTGGTTTTCAGCGGCTTGTCGTTCGGGGTTTCCTCCCAGGCTTTGATCAGCACCGGGATGGGCTTCGCGAACCACGTCAAATAACTGTCGTAGGCGGCGGAGATGAGCGAGTCCATGGTGAAGTCCGTTTTATCTTCGAGCACGCGGATGGCGTGCAGTCCTCGCGCGGTTTCTCCACCGGTTTCGACGTAGGGCGGGAAATCTTCCTTCTTCGGACTGTACGATCCCGCCGCGGACCACGGCCAATTGTTTGAGTTGTAGAGCCAGCCGTTCTTGGGATTCAGGAGGTGCGGCGTTTCATCGACGGAAAGCAGGCCGTGCCAGTCGGTCGCAGGATTGCTGCCGTCCACCGGCTTGGTCCAATCGAAGCTGGGATCGCGCCGGGGAATGAAGTTACCGTGGAAGTAGGCGATGTCGCCGTCGGCGTCGGCGAAGACGGTGTTGTTGGACGAGTTCGTATGGAGCTCCATCGTCTCGCGAAACGTTTTGTAGTCTTTTGCTTTCGTGCGCAAGTACGATTGTGTGAGCGCTTTGACCGGCTCGTTCATCAGCCGGAGGGTCAGCCACTTGCCTTCGGTCTCGCCGACGACCGGGCCGTGCTGCGTGCGGAAAACGGTGAACCTTTTCTCGGCCATCCCACGGTCGGTTTTGTACGGCACGGTGATTTCGCTCGTTTCGAGGGGCAGCTCCTCCTTGCCGTACTTGTAGCAAAAGCAGTCGCCCTTCTTGTCGACGGTTTCGAGATAGAAGCTGAGCTGGCTCACCCCGCTCGAGGTATGCATCCAGCCGGCGCGGTCGTTGAAGCCCTGGTAGACGAAAAACTGGCCCCAGGTCACCGCCCCGTAGGCGTCGAGGCCGTCTTCGCTGGCCATTTGCAATTCGGAGCGGAAGAAAAAAGAGGTGTGCGGGTTGATGAGCAGCAGCGCGTGATGATCCACGGTGTTCGAGGGCGCGATGGCCATGCCGTTCGAGCCGCCAGGCTCCTCGATATCCTCGTCAAACGCCGGAGAGTTTTGCGTCACGTGAACTTTGCCGTAAAACGCCGCAAGCTGGCTGAGATTCACGCGTTCAATATCGCCGCCGATGCTGCCTTCGCTAAACGTGAGGGCCATCCAAGGCTCGAATCGGTGGATTACGCGCGGTTGGACCTCGGGGTGTTTCGCGAGGAAGTAATTCAGGCCGTCGGCCCAGGCGTTCATCAATTTTTTCAGCCACGCGGGGCTCGCTGCGTAGTCCTTTTTGATTGTTTCAGGATCAATGAAAAGTTTCATCCGCAGGTCCTGATAAATCTTGGATTCGCCCTCCGCCTCGGCGAGCCGGCCCATGGCGTTGATGTAATTGGTCTCGACGCGGTTGAAGTCGTCCTCGGCCTGCGCGTAAATCATGCCGAAAACTGCGTCGGCGTCGGTTTTTCCGTAAACGTGCGCGATACCCCAATCATCGCGCAGGATGGTCACCTCGCGCGCTTCTTGCTCCCATCGCGCCGCATCGGAGGTGTTGGCGGTTGGTTTCCCCTGCGGAGTCTCGGCCGCCCGGGATCGAAACGCCGGCGCCAGGAAAGCCGGCGCTGCGGCAAGAATAAAAACGAGAGAAGCCTTTTTCATGCCCTGTCCCTTTGCGAACGGCTTGGTCGATAGAACCGCCTGCACCCGGTAGACGCCCGTAGACAACCGCGCAAGCCTAACACAGACCGCAGGACCCTGGGGCAATGAGCGCGGTTCGCCCATTGCGCAAACCGCGGCAGTTCCTTTTCCTCGCGCCGCGGCAATCTGCTACCATTCCCCGATGAGGAAAACAGCGTACTTCGCCTTTGGCTGTCTCGCGGCGAGCTGCGCCTGGGTCGGCGCCCCTTCTGCGCAAACCGCCACCGGATCGCTGGAGTTCAGCGCGCGAATCACACCCACGGCCGCACGCCCCGAGCCGGTACGCCAGTTCACCTTCTATATTCTCACCAAGAGTTACAATGCGATCATCAAGGAAGTGGAAGAAAAAGATCCGCCGCCGGCGCGCGACGAATTCATCGACAGCCTCACGGTCTCTCCCGAATTGCGATCCTGGCTCAAAGGCCACGATACCCTCGACCTGACCTCGCCGGAGCTCGACAAACTGCTTACTCCGGATGACCTCATCAAAGTGCCGGAGTTTCTGCTGGCCTACCAGCGGTCGAACGGTGGCGGCGTCACCAGCGGCCTGCCCCGGCCGAAATACAAAGAGGCGGATCGCACCGAACATCCCGAGAAGTATGAAAAGTTGCGGCAGGAATATCTAAACACGCTTATGAAATTCATTCGCGCGCATCCGGAGACCGTATCCGGAGTCGAACTGGAGCTGGATGCCGTCAATCCGCAGAAGAAGTGGACGGCCCTGCTAAGCGAACGGCGCAAGAGAGTCGAGCGCAGTGCGCCGGACCTTGCCCAACTCAAATTCCTCGCCGCCAAGGTGGATACGGATTTGGAAGGCCACGCCGCGGTTTCCGGGCTGGCCCCGGGCGATTATTGGGTTTCCTCGCTCAACCTGGAGGCTGAGGCGGGCGACAGGCGCGTTCGGTGGGACGTTCCCATAAGGATCGAAGCGGGGCAAACCACTCGAGTGGAACTTTCGAACCTGAACAGCACTGAAGCACGCAGCTCCAATCCCTGACGCGGGGATACTGCCGCGATGGGCACACCACTCGAGTGGATCGTCTTCAATGCTCTTATCCTCGTTGCCATCGTCCTGGATTTGCGCGTCTTTCACCGGCACCCGCACAAGGTCGGACTGCGCGAGGCGGCAATCGCGAGTTTTTGCTGGATCGCAATTTCCGTGCTCTTCGGGTTGCGTGTGTTGTACTTCCAGGGAAAGCAGCCCGCCCTCGAATTCTTCACCGGGTACCTGATCGAGAAAGCCCTGAGCGTTGACAATCTGTTTCTTTTCCTGGTGATCTTCCGGGCGTTCGCCGTGGAAGACCGCTTCCAGCACCGCTTGCTGGAATGGGGCGTGGTGGGCGCGCTGGTGATGCGCGGAATCCTGATCGGAGTGGGGGCGGTGCTGATCGAACACTTTTCCTGGGTGCTGTATGTGCTCGGCGGATTCCTGGTCTACGCGGGGATTCGCTTGTTTTTCAAGGAAGACGAGGTGCATCCGGAGAAAAGCAGGATCGTTCGCTTCGCCAGCCGGCACCTGCGCGTTACGCCTGAGTATCACGGCGCAGATTTTTTCGTACGCCGCGCGGGAAAGCTGTTTGCCACACCTTTGTTTGTTGTGCTGCTGGTCGTGGAAATCACCGACGTGACACTGGCGATTGACTCGATTCCCGCGGTGTTTGGAATCACGCGGGATCCCTTCATCGTGTATACCTCGAACGTGCTGGCGATTCTCGGATTGCGCGCGCTCTACTTTCTGCTGGCAGGAATCATCGACCGGCTGCGATTTTTGGATGAAGGACTGGCGGTGGTGCTGGTTTTTATCGGCGGGAAAATGATTGGCGAAAAGTGGGTGCGGGTTCCCGTGGATACCTCGCTCGCCGTGGTGGGAGGAGTACTGTTGGTGGCGCTGCTGGCTTCCGTGCTGGTGCCGGCAAGGGGAAAGGGCAAAGCGGCACCGAAGCAAACGCCCGAGTGAGTGGGAGCGCGGCCTTCTTTCGCTCGGCTCCGGAGAAAGCGGGGCCGCGACAAGAGAGCGAGAAAGCGCGGCTACCGCGTTGCGAAGAATAACCGAGATTCACTCGCCTTCCAGCATAACTTCGTCGACGTAGCACCACATCCAATTTTCGCCCGGCTCTTGCGAACGGATTATGGGGTGCTTGGTCGCGTGAAAATGCTTCGTGGCATGCTTGTTCTTCGAGGAATCGCAGCAGCCGACATGGCCGCAAATCAGGCACAGGCGCAGTTGCACCCAATGGTCTCCCAGCTTGAGGCAATCTTCGCAGCCCTTGGTCTTCGGCTTAACCTTGCGAATCTGATCCAGGTGGGTACAACGAGCGGCCATGGGTCTCCTTTGATGCACATGCGGCGGATCACATCGCGGCTTGGATCGGGATGCGCACCTGGAACCGCGTGTCCCCGGGGGCAGACTTGACGGTGACGAGCCCCCGCATTTTCTGGACGATGCGGTGCACTACGTCCAGGCCGAGCCCGGTGCCTTCGCCTACCCCCTTGGTGGTGAAGAACGGCTCGAAGATGCGGGACTGCACTTCGGGGGGAATGCCGGGGCCGTTGTCCGCGATTTCTACCAGCACGTATTCATTTTCGCGGGCGGCGCGCACGAGAAGCTTTCCCGCATCGCCCATGGCGTCGGCGGCGTTATCGATCAGATTGGTCCAGACCTGATTCAGTTCGCTACCATAAGCCATCACTTTTGGCAGGTCCGGTGCATACTCGCGGGTCACACTGATTCCGCGCTTCAGTTTGTGATGCATGATGGTCAACGTGGTTTCCAGGCTCGACTTGATGTCCACTTCCTGGAGCGGGGCCTGGTCCATGAAGGAATATTCCTTGATGGCTTTGATCAGTCCGGAGATGCGAGCGGTGCTGCTGTCGAGTTCGCACGCGATGCGCTCCATTTCAAGCAGCGTGGCAAAGCGAATCAGTTCCGGTCCAAGCGCAGCGCCGGCCGCTCCAGCAAATTTTTCGAGATGCTCGTCGGCAAGATTCGCATCGGCAAGAAGCGGGGCCAACTTCCAGGCATCGGTGACGCCGCGTCCCTCAAGCCACGCCTGGATGGCGTCCTGACGATCGGCACGAGCGAATTCATCGCGGTAATCCGCGGGCTTCAGCGAAGCGCGAATGGCATCCTCGCGTTGCCCAAGCAATGCACAATCTTCGGCCCGTAGCGCGGTGTTGCGGCTGGCGGAGCGGAGGCGTTCGAGGCAGTCGTGGAGCGCGGCTGCAGAGCGCCGGGCGGCCGCGGAGGGATTGTTCAATTCGTGAGCGAGACCGGCGGAGAGTTTGCCGAGCGCGGCCAACTTTTCCCGTTGCTGCTCGTCGCGGGTGACGTTTCGAACGCGATCGGTCAGCAATCCCACCAGGCGCTGGGAAAGCTCGGGCATGCGGTGAAAGAGCTCGGAAAATTTGCTGATCGGAAACGCCAGTGTGCGCATGGGGAGCACCGCGCGCACGGTCACAGAGTATGTCTTCATCCGGGAAAACGGCAGGACGCCGGTGACGTCCCCCCCACGCGCGCTAAAGACGGGGCTGTCGGCGGGCCCGTTTTCGCGCCGAGCCCGCAGTTCTCCTTCCAGGATCACAAACATGGTGTCAGCCGGGGATCCTTCCTTGACCGTGATTTCGCCGACCGGTGTGCGGAGCTCCCGGCACTGCGAGACAAACCACTCCAGGTCGTCCTGGCGCTGATCGGCGAAAGGCGCGACCTTGCGCAGGTCGGCTACTAGGGCTTCGATGCGGGCTTCGTCGGCTGGTGCGCTCATTGAAGTCGTAAGTCCTGAGTGCTAAGTCTTGAATGGGAAAAAGGAGAATCTGTTGCTTCCCCAGCGTCTTTCCCCATTTTGCAAATCCTCTCCTCCGGTGGCGGCGGTCCGGTCATTGCACTTTGGCGAGATATTGGTGCATGAACTGGACCACGACGGCGCCCTCGCCCACGCCGGAAGCGACCCGCTTGACCGAACCGTGGCGCACGTCGCCGACAACAAAAATCCCAGGAACGCTGGTTTCGAGCAAGCTGGGATCGCGGCTGAGCTCCCACGACGCGGGCCTCTTGCCGTCGCGGATAAGGTCCGGGCCGGAAAGGATGAAGCCGCGGTCGTCGCGCTCGACGACGTTGCCAAGCCATTCCGTGCGAGGCAGCGCGCCGATGAAGATGAAAAGACTGCTGGCGGGCAACTGTTTGGTTTCGCCGGAAGGGGAGCACAGGACGGTGATGCCGGTAAGGTGCGTGTCACCCTGAACGCCCACGACGCTGGTCTGTGTCCACACCTCGATCTTTGGAGTCTTCTCGATTTGCTCGATCAGGTAGTGCGACATGGTGCTGGCCAGGGAGTTGCCGCGAACCAGCATGACCACTCTCTCGGCGAACTTCGAGAAATGCATGGCGGCCTGGCCGGCGGAATTCGCTCCGCCGATGACATACACGGTTTCGCCCTTGCAGGAAATGGCTTCCGATGTTCCGCCGCCATAATAAACGCCCGCGCCTCGCAGGCGATCGATCCCGGGGATGTCCAGGGTGCGCCACTGAACACCCATCGCGAGCAGAAGGACGTTGCAGGAGATTTCCGAGCCATCGCCCAGCTTCAAGTAGCGATAGGGGCCTTCGGCTCGAACACCGACGGCTTCCTGCGGAGAAAGAATCTCCACGCCAAAACGCTTTGCCTGAGCCACGGCGCGACGGGCCAAATCGCTTCCGGTGAGGCCGGAAGGAAAGCCGAGATAATTTTCGATGCGCGAGCTGAGGCCCGCTTGGCCGCCGGGAGCTTCGCGCTCGATCATCACCGTGCGCAGGCCTTCGCTCGCGCCGTAGACCGCGGCGGCAAGTCCGGCGGGACCGCCTCCGACGATGGCGAGATCGTAAAAATTGGTTTGCGCCCGGGTGCGCAGGCCAATCTTGTCCGCGACCGCGGGAAGCGGAGGTTCGGCGAGGCGCGCCCCGTCGGGGAACAACAGGAGCGGGACGGATTGCGCTTCCGGGCCAAGGGAATTGACCAGGCCGCGCACTTCCGGATCGCTCTCGGCCAGCTCCAGGTCGATCCATTGATAAGGCACCTGATTGCGCGCCAGAAAATCGCGCAGTTCGTAAGAGCGATGGGACCAGCGGGTGCCGAGGACGCGGATACCCTCATACGGCTTATGATAGGTCGAGGTCCAATCATGAAGCAGGTCGTCCAGCGCGGGATACAACTTCTCTTCAGGGGGGTCCCAGGGTTTCATGAAGTAGTAGTGGACGCGGGCTTCGTTGATGGCATCGATGGCCGCGCTGGTATCCGCGTAGGCCGTAAGCAGGGCGCGCTTGGCAAGCGGATGAAGTTCCATGGCTTCGGAAAGAAAGCCGACGCCGTCCATTTGCGGCATGCGCTGGTCGGCAAGAAGGAGGGCGACGGGATTGTTGCGGGCCTTTAATTCGCGGAGCGTGGTTATAGCGGCACTGCCGGAGTTCGCGCGCATGACGCGGTAGCGGTCTGCGTAACGGCTGCGCAAATCGCGCTCGATGGCGCGAAGGACTTCCGGGTCGTCGTCGACCGTGAGCAAGACTGGTTTCGGCATACACGTACAGATGAATCGAAAACCGATTTCGTTGCGTCCCCTGCGGGCGCGGGCCGGCCGGGACCGCTTCAATTGCGCCGACCCTCACGCTACAATTCCTGGAGGTGCCATGTCTAGTCCCCTAGCTCAAGCGATCGCAGCGCTCTCCTCCGCGGAACCGTCGGTCAGGCAGGACGCGGCGGAAGAGGTCTACCGATTGGGACGCGCGACCGCGGGAATTGCGGTTTCCGCGTGGTGGGCCGACGAAGAACTTTCCTCCTTGTTGCACGGGCCCAAGCCGACGATTACCGTGGGGCTGGCGGTACAACGAGAGACATTCAACCGGATCCGGATTGCCAACGGCACGCCGAGACTCGCGGAGGTTCCGCCGGATCAAGACGCCGAGGAGTTCGAGCTTCATTTTCCTGCCGAGATTCTTCTCGATATTCTTACCACCCGCGAGCCGGGTGGCTCGGGCGCCATTGCAAACTACCTTGCCAAATTTGGTGAGGGTGTGCAGCAAGTGGAGTTTCACTGCGCGAATGTGGACCGCGCCGCGGAAATCTTGCAGGAGAAATTTAAGACCGCGCCTATCTATGCGGCGACGCGCCCAGGAGCAGACGGCACGCGCGTTAACTTCTTTTTGGTGGCGTCGCCGGACGGCGGCAAGGTGTTGATCGAACTCTACGAAGCGGCATCGAAGGAGCCCTCTTGAACCGCCCAGTGGCCGGCCGAAAGCTCCTCTCTCTCCGGTCAACCCTCCCCATAGACGGGGATGGCGGCGCCGTGAATGACTCTGGCGTCGTCGCTGCACAAGAACAAGACCACGCTCGCGATGTCCCGGGGTTTCGGCCACTTCGAGAAGTCCGCCTTTGGCATGGCCCGGCGGTTGGCTTCCGTGTCGATGATGCTCGGGAGAATGGTGTTTACGCGCACGCCGGTGCCTTTTAGGTCCGCGGCGAGAGAATCCAGCATCGCGACAGCCGCGGCTTTGGATGCGGCGTAGGCGGAGGCGCCGGCGGCGTGGTCGAAGGCTGCTTTGGCGGCCACGTTCACGATGGCTCCCCGCCCTTGCTTCAGCATCGCGCGAACCGCGGCGCGCGACAAGGCGTAACCGGAACGAAGATTCAAGTTCAGCATCTGCTCGAATACCTTCGTTTCCATCTCCCACAATTTGAGGCCCCCCGCATATCCCCCGACGGCGTTTACCATTGCATCCAGGCGCCCATGCTTGAGAAGAATTCTCTCGATGAGCTGGTTCACGGCCGCTTCATCGGTAACGTCGACTTCATGACCTTGGAGCCGCACCGCGTTTGCTGACACCGAGTCTTTGAACGTTTCCCAATCCGGCTGATTCCGATAGGTAACCGCCACCACGGCGCCTTCGTCGAGAAATGCGGAGCTGACCGCGCGGCCCAGGCCGCCGGTGCCGCCGGCAACCAGAACGACGCGACCCTCAAATCTCGCGCTCACCAATACACCCCGAGGCTCATTAGATAGCACGGTTCAACCATTTGGTCATCAACAAGCGCTGGTGATCTTTGTAGCCGGTGCGGCGATAAAGCTCCCGCGCCGGATGGTTGCCGCTCTCCACTTCGAGATGAATGGCATGGACACCCATTTCCCGGGCCTGTTGCTCGACGAAAGCCATTGCCTCGAGGCCGCAGCCGCGGCGACGCTCGGCAGGAACGATGTACAACTCGTCGATGAAGGCGTCGTGCCCGCGAAATTCAAAGCTGAAGCCGACGGTCAAGATGACGTAGCCGACGGGCGCCGCGCCGTCGTAGATAAGCCAGATGCGTCCGAATGCGGGCAGCGACAAGAATTGGCGAAAGGCCAAGCGCGCCGCGGATTCGTCAAAGGGGATAGGGCCCGGCTCTTGTTCCGCGAGCCCCCTCATCATGGGGAGGAGCATAGATTCGTCGCCAGCAATGGCCTCACGGAATTCCACCCGCACGTTCATTCTCCGCTTTGCTCGAGGAGTTTTGCGACCAGCCCGGTCCAGCCGGTCTGATGGCTGGCGCCCAGGCCGGCTCCGTTATCGCCGTGAAAGTATTCGTAAAACAAGATCAGGTCGCGCCAATGAGGATCGCTTTGAAATATTTCGGCTCCACTTGAGACGGGGCGGCGGCCGGTGCGGCCACGCAAGAAGATGTGCACCAGGCGGCGTGAAATCTCCGCGGCAACCCGCCAGAGGTCGACTTCGCGGTTGGAATGCGTGGGGAATTCCACCTTGAAGTCTTCGCCGTAGTAGTGGTGAAACTTCTGCAGTGATTCAACCAGCAGATAGTTCACGGGAAACCAGATGGGTCCACGCCAATTCGAATTGCCTCCGAACAGGCCCGTGGCCGACTCCGCCGGTTCGTACTGCACGCGGCTGATATGGTCGTTGACCTGTACTTCGTAGGGATGATCTTGATGGAAGCGGGACAAGGCGCGCACACCGTAGGGAGAAAGAAATTCGTCTTCGTCCAGCATGTGCGCAAGCACGCGCTTTAGCTGCTTGCGATTCACCAGCGAGAGAAGGCGGCGCACGCCGCGCGCGGACCGTTGGGTCATTTCGATGTGCTCGGGAATGTCGGGATGATTGTCGACGAACCATTGCATGCGGCGCTTGAAGCCCGGCAGGCGATCCACGATTTCCGGCTCGAGCGTTTCCACAGCGAAAAGCGGTATAAGGCCAACCATGGAGCGAATCTTGAGGAAATGCTGGCTTCCGTCGGGCAAGCGAAGGACGTCGTAGTAGAAGCCATCCTCGTTGTCCCACAAAGCCATGCCGTCGCTGCCAATATCGTTCATGGCGTGGGCGATGTACACGAAATGCTCAAAGAATTTGCTCGCGACGTCTTCGTAGGCGACGTCTTCTTTTGCGAGTTCCAGCGCGATGGCCAACATATTCAAGCAGTACATGCCCATCCAACTGGTGCCGTCGGATTGCTCAAGATGTCCGCCGGTGGGAAGCGGTGCAGAACGGTCGAAAACACCGATGTTGTCCAGGCCAAGGAAGCCGCCCTGGAAGATGTTGGCGCCGTCAGGATCTTTGCGATTGACCCACCAGGTGAAATTGAGAAGCAGCTTGTGAAAGACTCTTTCAAGAAACGCGCGGTCGGCGACGCCGCGGACGCGCCGCTCGATTTTGTAAACGCGCCAGGCGGCCCAGGCATGCACGGGAGGATTCACATCGCCGAACGCCCATTCGTAGGCGGGCAATTGCCCGTTGGGATGCATATACCATTCGCGGAGGAGAAGAACGAGCTGCTCCTTGGCGAAGTCGGGGTCTACGAGCGCGATGGGAATGCAATGAAACGCGAGGTCCCAGGCGGCGTACCAGGGGTACTCCCACTTGTCCGGCATGGAGACAATGTCTTCGTTGTAGAGGTGCGCCCAATCTTTGTTGCGGCCCCGCGAGCGCTCGACGGGGGGTTTGGGCCCGGCAGGATCGCCTTCGAGCCAGCTACGAATATCGTAGTGATAAAACTGCTTGGACCAGAGTATGCCGGCGAAGGACTGGCGCATGACGGATTTCGCGTCGGCGGACAGATTGTTCGGGATGCGCGATTCGTAGAACTCCTCGGCTTCCCCTTGGCGTGTCGCGAAGAGCCCGTCAAATCCGGCAGCAAAATCGTCGGTGCCAGGAACACCTTCAGCGCGCTCGGCATGAGCGGGTGAGGTGATGATGCCGCTTCTCGGCGAATCCGTATCCAAGCCAGCGAGCGGCGCAATGTCGGTGAGGCGAAGCTTCACCGTGGCGGACGCTCCGGGCGCAAGATGCAGGGGATAGTACGCGGCCACTTTTGTTCCCATCAGACCGGGATTGACCGCGCCTTTGTTGCCGCGAATGAGGTATTCGTGAAACGCGTCTTTGACGTAAGGGCTGCGATTGGCGCCGTTAAAGAGCCGAGCGCAATTTGTTTCGTTTTCCGTGAAGAGCAGGTCGGGGTTGCCGGCGCTGATGAGCCAGCGTTTGCCATACTGCCAGTGCTGCAGTTCGACGCAAGCACTGCCAGGGGAGCCGGCAGCAATTCGAGCGATCGGGCGGCGGAGATCTTTTCCCCAAGACCAGGTATTGCGAAACCAGAACTGCGGCAGCACATGGAGCGGGACGGCTGCCGGGCCGCGATTAAATGCGGTGATTCGAATGAGGATGTCTTCCACATCCGCTTTGGCATATTCGACAAAGACATCGAAATAGCGGCCGTCGGAAAAGATTCCCGTATCGAGCAATTCAAATTCCGGCTGGCCTCGGCCGCGCCGCGCGTTTTCTTCGACCAGTCGTTGGTAGGGGAATTCGGCATGCGGATACTTGTACAGCATGCGCATGTAGCTATGCGTGGGAGTCGAATCGAGATAGAAATAGCACTCCTTGACATCCTCGCCGTGGTTGCCCTGATTCCCGGTCACGCCAAAGAGGCGCTCCTTGAGGATGGGATCGCGGCCGTTCCAGAGCGCGAGAGCGAAACACATCATCTGGTGGCGGTCGCTGATTCCGCCAATGCCGTCTTCGCCCCAGCGATAGGCACGCGAGCGCGCATGGTCGTGCGGGAAATATTCCCACGCGGTGCCCTCGCGGCTGTAGTCTTCGCGAACCGTGCCCCACTGGCGCTCGGAAAGGTAGGGTCCCCAGCGCTTCCAATACTTCTCGTGCGTGCGTCCTTGTTCGAGACGGCGATCTTCCGTAGTCGGGATTCTTGGCATAGAGCGATGTCCCCTAAGCGGGAGACTTGCTATGGTCGCATTTTTCTTGCGGAAAACGCAGAGCGTCCAATACCAACGCTTGCTCGAGCCCCGGGCGGCCGGGGAAGCCCGTCCTTTCTGCGAGCGATCTGACGCGACTTCAGGGTTGCAGATTTTGTGATGGTCTGGCAACTCAAGAAAGGGAGCCGGCGGCCCGCATGCTGACAAAGAAACCCGGTGCGCGTCCAGGCGTTGTACCCTAGTGAACCTCTAAGGCATCCACCGGAGTCGATTCCTCGAGGAGGCAACGGCCATGCTCGAATGCCCAGACTACCTGAGCTCGCAGAGTTCTGGAACCTGGCGACGCTTCTGCCCCCTTCTGGCAGTAGTGATTCTTGTCCTTTGCGGCTACGCCGCTCCGATGGCGCGAGCGCAGGATCGTTCGTCAGAGGGTCTGCGCAGGCTAAACCAGTCCGTCGACGCGCTGATCAAGAGAGTTTCGCCGAGCGTGGTGCAGATCCTGGTCACGGGTTACGGTCCCCTCGAAGAAGGTGAGCGCGGCAACACGAACTCGATTATCGGGAGGCAGCGGGCCATCGGATCCGGGTTTGTGCTCGACGAGAGCGGATACATCGTGACGAATGCGCATGTGGTGAGCGGGGCGCAGCGCGTGCAAGTCGTTTTGCCGAATCCCAATGTCGAGAGTTCGCTCGAGGCCGCGCTTTCCACGCGTAGCCGCGTTGTTGGCGCACAGATTGTGGGCGTATCGAGAGAACTCGATTTGGCGGTAATCAAAGTGGAGGCGGGAAAGCTGCCGGCCCTTTCCCTAGCGGACTACCGCAAGCTGGACCAGGGCGAGATGGTCTTTGCCTTTGGGAGCCCGGAGGGACTGCGAAATTCCGTCACCATGGGTGTGGTTTCCGCGGTCGCCCGGCAGACCGATCCCGACTCGCCGATGGTGTACATCCAGACCGACGCCGCCATCAACCCGGGAAACTCCGGAGGCCCGCTGGTCAACGTCGACGGCCAGGTGGTCGGGGTAAACACTTTCATCCTCTCGCAGTCGGGAGGAAATGAAGGGCTTGGCTTCGCCATCCCGAGCGGGGTGGTCGGGGTGGCCTACCGGGAGTTGCGCAAGTTCGGCCACTTGCATCGCGCGCAGATCGGCATCGGGCTGCAAACCGTCACGCCAACACTGGCCGCGGCCTTGAGCCTGCCGAGGAATTATGGTGTGGTTATCTCTGACGTCTTGCCGGACACCCCGGCGGCAGCTGCCGGATTGCAGATTGGCGACGTGCTGGCGGCTCTCGATGGGAGGCCCGCGGAAAACCTTCCCTTCGTCGCATTTCACTTTTTTGCCCTCGAGTACGGCCAAAAGGTCCATCTGGACGTACTTCGCGGGAAGGAACACCTGTCGTTTGACGTGCCCGTGGCTCAGCCACCGCGTGACACGGACCAAGTCGCCGCGCTGGCGGATCCGGAGAAAAGTCTGGTGCCGACGCTGGGAATCCTTGGTGTGGAAATTGATCAAAGGATTGCCGCCATGGTCCCGGATCTCCGCGATCCGTTTGGAGTTTTTGTAGCGGCGCGCTCGACCGGGGCAACCGTGGAAGTGCCTTTGCTTGCCGGCGACGTGATTCGAACTCTGAACGGACAGCCCATGACCACGCTGGACCGTCTGCGCAGCGCGCTGAAATCGCTGCCGCCGGGGGCGCCCGTTGCCCTGCAGATTCAACGTGATCAGAAGTTGCTCTTCCTTGCCTTTACCCTGGACTGAGCGTCGCGATCCCGCCGGACCGACGAGACCGCCCGGTGCGGCGTCCCTAGGAGTACAGCAGATTCGCGTCGGCGCACAATCCCGACAAATCCTTGATCGAGTTGACCGGGCCCTGCACTACAAAGCGACGATGGTAGAGCAGCAGCGCGCGCAAGCCGGCCAGTTCCTCGCCCCCGCCCGCTCTCCCCGGCCCGCCGTGCAGGCAACTCGGAACGACATTGCCATGGCCCGTGTACTGGCCGCCAACCGAAGAATCGACGGCCATAATTCTTCCGTGCAGATCGCCGATGCCGAGCACCACTTCCTGGAAGAAGGCGGCATCATTGGAAAAGATGGACGCCACGAGCGAACCGCTCCCCCGTCGAACCATGGGGATGAGATCGGTCGAGCGGTCATAAGCAATCAGGGTTGCCACCGGCCCGAAGACTTCGACGTCGTGCACATATTTCGACGCGAGCCCGTCGTTGCTTACGAGAAGCGTGGGTTGAACAAACGCGGACTTTTGCCGATCGGCGTCGACCGGCTGGAACTGAGGGTCGCCGCCATATAGAACCGAGCATTCCGATTGCAGTTTCTTGAGCCCTTCCAGGCAGGCGGATTGCTGCGCCTTGTTCACCACCGGGCCGACTTTCACTTCGGCATTGCGGGGGTTCCCCACTTTCATGGTGCTCAGGCGGGAAGAAACGGCCTCGCCGAAAACCTCGAGCGTCTGCCTTGGCAGAAAGACCCGCCGGATCGTGGTGCACTTCTGCCCGGCCTTGAGCGTCATCTCTTTGAGAACTTCCTTTACCAGAAGGTCGAAGAGTTCCGTCCCAGGAGCGCAGTCCGGACCGAGGATGGCGGAATTGATGCTATCGGCTTCGATGTTCACGCGCACCGAACGGTTGAGGACATTGGCGTGAGAGCGCACGCGCGCGGCGGTGTCCGCGGAGCCGGTGAAGGAAATGATGTCCTCTTCGCGAACGTGGTCGAGCAGTTCGCGGGCCGAGCCGCAAACCACGGAAATGGCGCCCAAGGGCAGAATGCCGGCCTTCACAACATCCTCCACCATCCTATGGGCGAGCCATGCGGTCGGCGAAGCAGGCTTCAGGCATACGGGAACGCCCGAGAGAAGTGCGGGTGCGGCCTTTTCGCAAAAGCCCCAGGCGGGAAAATTAAAAGCGTTGATGAACACCGCCACGCCTTTGGCAGGCGTGAGAAAGTGCTGCGCGCCGAAGGCGCCGGTCTTGGAAAGAGACAAGGACGCGCCTTCCTTGAGCATTTTCCCCTCGGCCAGGGCGCGGCCGATTTTGGCGTAATACTTCATGGTGTAAAGCGCGCCGTCCACGTCGAAAGAGGCATCCGCAGGCGTGGCGCCGAGGTTCAAGAGGGAAAGGCGAAAGTACTCATCACGGTTGGCCGTAAGAGCCTCGCCGATCTTGGCGAGCATTTCCGCCCGCTGCCGGTAACTCGACTGGCGTAGCGCCCCTCCGCCCTGGGCCCTGGCGAAATCGAGCGCAGCTTCAAGGTCTGTGCCCTCGGAGGAAATGCGAGCCAGCTCGTCGCCCGTTACCGGGTCCACCAGCGGTGTGCCCGGGCCGGAACCGGCAACCCACTTCCCGGCGAGATAGTTCGAGAGTTTCATGGAAAGACCTTCCTAACGCTGGCCGCTTTGCCAGCACAATAATGCATGTTTGCCTGAGCAAACTCCACCGCAAAGTTACTGCGCGACGGATGGAAACAGAGGTTATGGCATTGCGAGAACATCGCTTACTTTGATCAAGTTCAGGTGGCGTATCTTACAGCATCCTGCAAGAAAAGTCCTATTCCGACATTGACGTCCCGCCAGTGCCATGTATTATAATGCAGCTGTTTGCTGCTTGCGTAAACTATGGCGCCTCCTACAACCACGCCGCCCAAGGCTTCCACTCTACATCCACCGGGACTCCGAGCGAACGAGGATTTTCTGAGCTCCCTCGGCCGCCGCGTGCGCGAATTGCGAAACCGCCGGGGCTTGACCCGCAAGCAACTGTCACAAGAAGCCGACGTATCGGAGCGGCACCTCGCACAACTGGAGGCCGGCGGGGGAAATATCTCGGTGGTGTTGCTTGAGAGGATCGCCGAGGCCCTCGACGTGCCCATCGCCAGCTTTTTTGCGCCGCAAACCGAGGAGCCCGCGGAAAAGAAACTAATCCAAAGATTTCTGGAACGCCTCCCGCAGCACCGCCTGGAGGACGTGGTATTCCGGCTGATGCGCGACTTTGGCCACGAGGAAAAGATGCGCCGGATGCGCATCGCCCTGATAGGGATGCGCGGAGCGGGCAAGTCTACGCTGGGAGCAAGGCTGGCCGGGGAAACGAACCAGCGCTTCGTCGAACTGGATCGCGAAATCGAGAAAGATGCGGGAATGCCCCTGGGCGAGATTTTCTCTCTCTACGGGCAATCCGGTTTTCGCGCGATGGAGAAGCGCACCCTCGAAAAGGTGCTGAAGGAGAACGAGCGCGCGGTGATCTCCGTGGGAGGCGGGATCGTCTCGGAGAAAGAGACTTTTGACTATCTGCTCTCCCACTGCTACACGGTGTGGATCAAGGCCCGGCCGGAAGAGCACATGTCGCGCGTGGTGGCGCAGGGCGATTTTCGTCCCATGGCGGCGAACGATCAGGCCATGGAAGATTTGCGCCGCATCTTGGAGGCCCGCGATCCGCTGTACCGGAAAGCGGACTTGCTGCTGGATAGTTCTGGAGCGTCCGTGGAAGAGAGCTTTGCGAAACTAAAAGCGATGTTGCAGGCGAATTTGCAATAGGAGGACGGCGTGGACGTAGCGGTAACGCAAGACACGAAGACGAAACCAGCTCGCGTGGACTATCAGACCGAGCCTTCGCGCTACAGGCACTGGAGGCTTTCCTTCGATGGTCCGGTTGCCACGCTCACCATGGATGTGGCGGAAGACGGCGGGATTCGTCCGGGCTACAAGCTGAAGCTGAATTCCTACGATTTGGGCGTGGACATTGAACTGCATGATGCGCTCGAGAGAGTCCGGTTCGAGCATCCGGAGGTCCGTTCGGTGGTTTTTGCGAGCGCAAAGAACCGCATTTTTTGCTCTGGCGCCAACATCTACATGCTGGGTCTTTCCTCGCACGCCTGGAAGGTAAATTTCTGCAAATTCACGAATGAAACGCGGATTGGCATCGAAGATTCGAGCCGGAATTCGGGACTGAAGTTTCTCGCCGCGTGCAATGGAACCACCGCGGGCGGGGGGTATGAGCTGGCGTTGGCCTGCGACGAGATCATCCTTGTCGACGACCGTTCCTCCGCCGTGAGCCTGCCGGAGCTGCCGCTCCTGGGAGTTCTTCCGGGAACGGGCGGGCTGACGCGCCTGACAGACAAGAGAAAAGTTCGCAAAGACCTTGCCGACATGTTTTGCACCAATCAGGACGGCGCACGCGGACAGCGAGCCAAAGATTGGGGCTTGGTGGATGAGATCGTCAAGCCGCAACAGTTTGCAGGGCATGTCAAGCAGCGTGCCCTGAAGCTTGCCGCACTCTCCGACCGCCCCGTGGGCGCAAAAGGCGTGTCGCTGACGCCTTTGAAGAAAGTGGTGGACGACACCGGCCTGCATTACGAATACGTGGACGTACAATTCAACCGGCCGGGGCGCACCGCGACGATCACCGTGCGTGCGCCGGAGGCCAGCGAGCAAACGTTCGAGAAGGCCCTCGCCGCAGGAGCGAACTGGTGGCCGCTGCAAATGTCGCGCGAACTCGATGACGCCGTCCTTAGCCTGCGCACGAACGAACTCGAATTGGGGCTCTGGGTCATGAAAACCACCGGGAACCCGGATGCCGTCCTGGCGATCGACAGATTGATCCTCAGCCAGCAGGACCACTGGTTCGTGCGCGAAGTGCTGGGCATGGTGAGGCGCACCTTCGCGCGGCTTGAAGTGACGTCGCGCTCGATTTACGCCGTCGCCGAGCCGGGCTCCTGTTTCGCGGGCACGTTGCTCGAACTGGCGCTGGCGGCGGACCGCATGTACATGCGGGATACAGAAGAAGGCGGAAGCGCTGCCACCGTGACGCTAGGGGAGATGAACTTCGGACCTCTGCCGATGGTCAATCACCTTTCGCGTCTGGCGGCGCGCTTCTATGAAGACGCAGCTCCTATTGAAGCGCTTCGCCAGCAGATTGGGAAAAAGCTCCGCGCGGGCGAAGCGCTCGCAGCCGGCCTGGTTACCGCTGCACCCGACGATCTCGACTGGGAAGATGAAATCCGCCAGGCCCTGGAGTCGCGCGTGGCGCAATCCCCCGATGCGCTGACCGGCCTTGAGGCGAACTTGCGGTTCGGACCCAAGGAAACACCGGAGACTCGGATCTTCGGGCGGCTGACGGCCTGGCAGAATTGGATCTTCATCCGGCCGAACGCCGTCGGCCCCAGCGGAGCGTTAAAAGTCTACGGCACAGGCGCACCCGTGAAATTCGACTGGGAAAAAGTTTAGCGGAAAGAGTCCGCACGACTGAGGGCAGTCATGATCAATTACACGGAAAAAATTCCAAACAATGTGGATTTAGGACGAGATCGCGTCTTGCAACGCGCCCTGGAGCACTGGCAGCCGGCTTTCCTCGGCTGGTGGTACGACATGGGGCCGACCGAGAGCCGCGGCTACGACGTCTACCTGCGCACAGCCATCAGCGTGGAGCCCGACGGCTGGGCACAGTTCGACTACGTGAAAATGCCGGACTACCGCTGGGGAATCTTTCTGCAGCCGCGCGATGAGATGCGCGCGGTGAATTTCGGGACGCACAAGGGCCAGCCCGCATGGCAAGATGTGCCTGGAGAATATCGCTCGACGCTGCGGCGTATCGTCGTGACGCAAGGCGACACGGAGCCAGCTTCGGTCGAACAGCAGAAGATGCTCGGGCTCTCCTGCCCGTCTCTCTATGACCTGCGAAACATTTTTCAGGTGAACGTCGAAGAAGGGCGCCATTTGTGGGCCATGGTGTACCTGCTGCACCGCTACTTTGGACGCGATGGCCGCGAAGAGGCCGAAGCGTTGCTCGCGCGGCGCTCGGGCGATACGGACAATCCTCGCATCCTCGGGGCCTTCAATGAGCCGACACCGGACTGGCTGGCGTTTTACATGTTCACCTTTTTTACCGACCGCGACGGGAAATTCCAGCTTTGCGCGCTGGCGGAGTCCGGGTTTGACCCCCTCGCACGCACTTGCCGCTTCATGCTGACCGAGGAAGCGCATCACATGTTCGTGGGCGAAACGGGCGTGAGCCGGATTATTCAGCGGGCCTGCGAGGCCATGAAAGAGAGTAAGGTCGAAGATCCCTCCGACGTGCGCGCAGTTGGAGTGATCGACTTGCCGACCATCCAAAAATACCTGAACTTCCACTACAGCGTGACGTTGGACCTTTACGGCTCGGACATTTCCTCGAACGCGGCGAACTATTTCACCAGTGGCTTGAAAGGCCGCTTCCGCGAGACGAAGCTCGAGGACGATCATGTGCTTACCGATGCGTCTTATCCCGTCTCGGAAGTCGTGGGCGACAAGATCTCCACCAGAGATGTTCCGGCGCTGACGGCGCTGAACGAGCGCTTGCGCGACGACTACATCGATGAGATTCGAGACGGCGTCGGCCGCTGGCAAAGAGTGATCGATCAGGCCGGGATCCCTTTCCGCTTGACCCTGCCGCACAAGGGCTTTCATCGCGAAATTGGAAACTTTGCAGGCCACTTCATCAGTCCGGAGGGCCAAGTGCTAACCGAAGAGGCTTGGAAGAAGCATGAATTTGAATGGCTCCCAAGCCCGAAAGACTACGCCTTCGTGCAATCGCTCATGAGCGGCCGGGTGACCGAGCCGGGAAAGTTTGCGAACTGGATTGCGCCCCCGCTCCGCGGCATCAACAATAAGCCCCTGAATTTCGAATACGTCCGTTTCAACTGACGGTCACAAAGCCGGCGCTGTCTCTCCGGTTAAGGCGGAATTTCGTGCAGCCGATCATCGACATACACGTTCATATCATGCCGTATAGCATGATGAAGCCCTCGGCGATGGAGTTGATGAAGAGGGGGCGCAAGGACTACGCGGACATCGAGCGCTATTGCGCCGATCCCAAAGCCTTCCTGGCATTACTGGATACCCTCGGTGTGGAGCGCGCTGGGCTCATCAACTACGTCGCTCCGAGAATCATCGGGTTCACCCCCGAGGTGAATGACTGGAGCGCGAAATACTGCAGCGTTGCGCCGGATCGCCTCATCGCCTTCGGCGGGGTTCTCCCGGGAACGGTTCGCGATCCCGGGGTCGAAGTCGACCGTCTTGCCAAGCTCGGAATTCGCGCCATCAAGATGCACCCTTCACACCAAGCGCTCTCGCCGAACGACTACATGGACGGCAATCGCGGACTGGCCGCGCTCTACGAGCGCGCCCAAGCGAATGGGTTGCCGATCATGATCCACACCGGGACTTCGATCTTCCCGGGAGCACGAAACCTCCATGCGCAGCCGATGCTGTGCGACGACGTCTCGGTCGATTATCCGAATTTGGTGGTTATTCTGGCGCACGGCGGCCGGCCGTTGTGGATGAACGAGGCGTTTTTTCTCGTGCGCCGTCACAAGAACATGTACATGGACATTTCCGGCATCCCGCCTCAGAAATTGTTGGAATATTTTCCGCGGATCGAGGATATCGCCGACAAAGTTTTGTGGGGCACGGACTGGCCGGGCCCGGGGGTTCCCGAGATGAAAGGGAACATCGAGAAATTCAAGGCGCTGGGCATCGCGGAAGCCGCTAAGAGGAAAATTCTTTATGACAATGCGATGCGCTTGTTCCCGAAGTGAGACGGATTTTCCGCGATTCTGCTTGTGCCATTTGACCGACCTCGAAACGCGTCTAGATTAGATTGGACCAGAGGAAGATCGCGAGGATCTTGAACACGCCATGACACCCCTCGACGAGGTCGTGGAGAACGCGCCGCGCGAAAAACTGCGCGAGGTGCAGTGGCAAAAGCTCCGCGAGTTGCTTCGCCTAGTTTCTGACCGCAACCGCTTTTACACCGAGAAGTGGCGTCACGCAGGTATCGCGCCCGACGAGCTGAAGTCGCTAACGGACCTTCGCACTCTCCCTTTCACTCACAAATCCGAGCTCGCGCGTGCGCAGGACGAGGCGCCTCCCTTCGGGACCAACGCGACTTTCCCGGCCGAAGCGTACTCGCGCGTGCATCAGACTTCCGGGACTACCGGCATTCCCTTGCGGGTGGTGGACACTCCCGAGAGCTGGGAATGGTGGGGCCAATGCTGGAGGCTCGTTTTGCGTGGCGCGGGCGTAACTCGAACCGACCGAGTGTTTTTGCCCTTCTCGTTTGGCCCGTTCATTGGATTCTGGGCGGCGGTCGAAGGCGCGAGGCAGCTTGGCGCGATGATGATTCCCGGAGGTGGATGGGATTCGCTCGAACGGCTGCACATGATGCGGGACCTTGGAGCGACGGTGATTTGCTGTACGCCCACCTACGCGCTGCGTCTGGCGGAGGTGGCCCGCGAGCAGAAATTTGATTTGCGATCTATCCCGGTGCGAGCGTTAATCCACGCCGGCGAGCCTGGCGCGAACGTGCCGCAAACGAAGGCGCGCATCGAGGCAGCGTGGCATGCGAAGTGCTTCGACCACGCAGGCGCTTCGGAAGTAGGCGCGCATAGTTTCGAATGCGAGGTTCAGCCCAACGGAATTCACATCATCGAGAGCGAGTTTATCCCCGAAGTGATCGATCCGCAGACTGGGAAAGAAATCGAGCCCGGTGAAACTGGGGAGTTGGTCATCACCAATCTCGGGCGGCCGGGATTCCCCGTGATTCGTTATCGCACCGGCGACCTGGTGCGGCTGAATCCGAAGGCCTGCGCCTGTGGCCGGACGTTTGCGCGCTTTGACGGCGGACTGCTGGGGCGCACCGATGACATGTTTACGATTCGCGGCGTGAATGTATATCCCACGGCCATTGAAAACGTGATCCGCCGGTTTTCCGCCGTTGACGAATTCCAGGTTACCGTGAAGACGCGGCGGGCAATGCGACACCTCGAAGTGCAAATCGAAGTGCGTTCCGGGAATGACGCCGAGGAGGTGCGCGCGGGCGTCGAGCAGGCCATCTATGGTGCGCTTTCTCTGCGCCCCACGGTGACGGTGGCCCCGCCTGGCGCCCTCACGCGGTTTGAGATGAAGGCTCGCCGCTTCCAGCGGCTGGACCACGGCTAGAAAGTCCGGGCCCCCGGGTGAACCACATCGGTAAGAATGCCTGCTCCCATGGCGAGTTCTTGCGCATGGCTGAACATTGGTTCGTTTTCTGAACATGCGTTCAGAATATCTTGACACTCGCTCTGGAAGGGAAGACACTGGGAGCGGGGACCTCAAGGGAGCCTGCTTTACCCTGGAGCGGAGAACCGTGGCGCTCGATCGCGACACCAAGGCTTCTCGGAATGGCCGCCAGCAGCAGCGATACCAGGCGCGACGCTTGGAGATTCTGCGCGCGGCCGGACGGGAGTTCCGTTCCCGCGGATTTGTGGAAACAGGGATGCGCGACATCGCGGAAGCTGCGGAGCTGTCCCCGGCAAATCTTTACAACTACTTTCACGGCAAAGACGAAATCCTGTTTTTCTGTCAGGACAGTTCGCTGGATCGCATGATGACCGCGCTCGAAAAGGCGCGGCGCGCGAAGACCACCGCGACGGCCCGGTTGCGGCTGGTCATTGTTTCCCATTTGCGCTGTCTGCTCGACGAAGTCGAGGGCTCCGCCGCACATTTGCTGACCGGTGCCCTGCCACCGCGCGAGCAACGGTATCTGGTTGCGAAACGCGACCGCTACGAACTGGGCGTGCGCAACCTGATTGCCTGCGGCATGCGGGGCGGGGAATTTGTCTCTGGTGACGCGGCGCTCGTGGCCCGGGCGATGCTGGGCGCCCTGAACTGGAGCGTGCAGTGGTTTCGCGCGGATGGGCCAATGACCGCCGAGGAAATCGCGGAGGAATTGGCGGACTATCTGATTCGCGGCTTGCTTGCCAAGCCCGAGTCGCGCCGGCGATTCGCGCCGGAGGGAGAGGCGACGCGAATCATCGCGAAACCGGTTTCGGGAGACATGCGGATGAGATGGGCGGCCCGCTAGGACCTAGGAAGGTGACGGAGATGGCCATGCTCCCTCCGGAATCACAGAAAACGGCGGAGATCCGCTTCGCCTTGAATGGCGAAGAAGTCGACGTCTCATTCGCTCCGTACAAAACCCTGCTGGAAGTCCTGCGTGAGGATCTCGGCCATACCGGAACGAAACATGGCTGCGAATTGGGGGAATGCGGCGCCTGTGCGGTTCTTTTGGACGGCAAGCCGGTGCTCTCCTGCCTGGTTCTTGCGCTCGAATGCACGGGAAGGAGTGTCTTGACGGTGGAAGGGCTCACCGCCGACGGCAGGCTTCACCCCCTGCAGGACGCTTTTGCGGACCTCGGCGCAGCGCAATGCGGCTATTGCACACCGGGGATTCTGGTCACGGCAAAAGCGCTGCTCGAGGCAAATCCTCATCCGGACCGGGATCAGATCCGCGAAGCCCTTTCGGGAAATCTCTGCCGGTGCACCGGCTATCTCCAGATTTTTGAAGCCGTGGAGGCCGCCATGATCAAGATTTCAGAAAAGGAAAAAGAAACACCGTAAAGATTCGACGGCACGCTCAAGGGCGTGCTTTCGAGAGGCCAGATGTCGGACCACAACGAAAAATCCGGCTCTCCGGGTCCCGGCTCGCGACGCGAAGGGCTTCGCGTCATTGGCGTGCCCCGGCGCCGAGTGGACGGCCGCGCCAAGGTGACCGGGCAGACGCGGTTCGCCGACGACATTTTTTTGCCCCGCATGGCGCATTGTAAACTCTTGCGCTCTCCGCACCCACACGCGCGCATCCGCGGGATGGACGTGTCGCGGGCCATGGCCCATCCGGGCGTCTATCTGGTTCTCACCGGGAAAGACCTTCCCGTCCGGTACGGGATTCTGCCGGTGAGCCAGGACGAGCAGGCGCTGTGCCTCGATCACGTGCGGCATGTGGGTGACCCTGTTGCCGCGGTTGTCGCCCGCGAAGAATTGACGGCCTTCGAAGCTCTCGATCTGATCAACGTGGATTACGATATTCTTCCGACGATCTCCGATCCTGAAGAAGCGCTGGCCATGCCCGAGCCGCGCATCCACAAATACGGCGAGGAAGGAAACATCCACAAATTTGTGGCGCTCGAATTCGGGGACGTGGATGAGGGATTTGCCGAGGCGGACGAAATCTTCGAGGACACTTTTTTCTATCAGGGCAACACGCATCTCCCCATCGAGCAGCACGCTTCGGTGGCGATCAAAGATCCCGATGGGAAACTGACGATCTGGTCCAGCACGCAGACTCCCCATTACCTACATCGCGCTTTGGCAAAAGTGCTGGCAATGCCGCCGGCGCACATCCGCGTGATTGCCACGCCGAACGGCGGCGGGTTTGGCGGGAAAAGCGATCCTTTTAATCACGAAATCGTTGTTGCGAAGGCGGCACTGCTGCTCGATCGTCCGGTCAAGATCTGCCTGACTCGCGAAGAAGTTTTCTACTGCCACCGGGGACGCCACCCGGTGCTGATGAAATTCAAGACCGGCGTGAAAAAGGACGGCACCATCACCGGCCTGCACCTGCGGACACTGATCGACGGCGGCGCGTACGGTTCGTACGGGGTCGCCAGCACCTATTATGCGGGCGCGCTGCAGACCACCACCTATCATATTCCGCGCTACCGCTACGAAGGCTGCCGGACGTTTACCAACAAACCGCCTTGCGGGCCCAAGCGGGGTCACGGCACGCCGCAGCCGCGTTTCGGCCAGGAAGTGCAGCTCGACAAGATCGCCCAGAGACTTCGCATCGATCCGGCGGATTTGCGTTTGCGAATCGCGGAAGCGCCAGAGGCGGTGACAGCAAACTTCCTGAGGCTGGGCACCGTGAATCTCAGCGAATGCATTCGGCGAGTCGTGGAGGTCTCCGGTTGGAAGACCAAATTCGGGAAACTCCCCGAAGGCCGCGGGGTGGGAATTGCTTGCTCCGCGTATTTGACCGGTGCCGGCTTGCCCATTTATTGGAACAAGATGCCGCATTCCGGCGTGCAATTGAAATTCGACCGCGGCGGCGGGGTCAGCATTTTCTGCGGGGCGACGGAAATCGGACAAGGATCCGACGATGTTCTTGCGAGCATCGTCGCGGAAGTTCTTGGAATCGACCCCTTTGATGTGCGCCTGTTCACCGGCGACACGGACTTAGGCCCGGTGGACCTGGGCTCGTATTCGAGCCGTGTGACTTTGATGGCCGGAAATGCGGCGTTACAGGCGGCCGAGCGCGGTAAGGCGCTTCTCGCCGAAGCCGTCGCGCTGAAGTTCGACGTGCCGAAAGAGCAATTGCGTTTCGCCGATAAGCGCGTCTTTGATTCCGCACGGCCCGACACAGGCGTCAGTTTCGCCGAGGCGATTTGTCTCGCGGAAGCGCGCTTCGGCACCATCGGCACCGTGGGCTCGTACACTCCGCCAAAATCGCCGGCCCTTTACAAGGGCGGGGGCGTTGGGCCGTCGCCAACGTATTCCTATTCCGCCGCAGTCGTGGAAGTGGAAGTGAATCCTGTCACGGGCTGGGTTCATGTGCCCAAAGTTTGGATTGCCCATGACATCGGGCGGGCGCTCAACCCGACGCTGGTGCGCGGGCAGGTGGAAGGCAGCGTCTACATGGGGCTCGGCGAAGCGCTGATGGAAGAGCAGGAGTTCCGGCGGCTGCCGAAGCGGCTTTCGCATGCGCTGGTGCACAAATTTCCCTCCATGCTCGAATACAAAAGCCCGACTTCATTGGACATGCCGGAAGTGGTGACAGAGCTCATTGAGAATCCCGATCCACGCGGTCCCTTTGGGGCCAAGGAAGTCGGCCAAGGGCCGCTGCTGCCGATCATGCCCGCGGTCGCCAACGCGGTTTACGACGCGGTGGGCGTGCGCGTTGACGAAGTCCCCATCACCCCAGAAAAGGTCATGAAGGCCATCGCCGAGAAGCGCGCGGGCCGCGAGCCACGCTTTGGCCCGGACCATTTCCCGCAGGTGAATTGGCCGGAGGCGCTCCGCGTTCCTCCGCCATGGGAAGGCGGTGACGGCAACGCCGTAAACGACGTCCATCGCGAAAAACCGCGCGCAAAGAATGAAAAGGTGCTCGCACCATGATGCGTCTGCCACTGTTTGAATTTCGCGCGCCTCAGACCGTGGCGGAAGCCGTGCGCATTCTCGACGGCGAGGGGCCCGGGGCCATGCCCCTCGCCGGTGGCACGGACTTGCTGCCAAACATGAAACGGCGGCAACAAGTTCCAAAGACGCTGATGAGTCTCCAACACATTCGCGGATTGCACCGGGTGGAGTTGCGCGATTCGGGACCGCGGCTCGGCGCTTGCGTAACACTGTCTGAGATTGCCGCGGACCGGCGCTTTCGTAATGGCATGAGGGCGCTCGCACAAGCAGCGTCCTTTGTCGCCACTCCGCAAATCCGCAACATGGCCACGCTTGGCGGAAATCTCTGCCTCGACACGCGCTGCAATTATTACGATCAGAATTACGAATGGCGAAAATCCATCGGGTTCTGCCTGAAAAAGGATGGCCACATCTGCTGGGTCGCTCCGGGCAGCGCAAAGTGCGTGGCGGTTTCTTCGACCGATACCGCGCCGGCGTTGATGGCGCTTGGGGCACGGGTTCGCCTGGTGTCGCGCTCCGGTGAACGCGAGGTGCCCCTCACGGAGCTCTACCAAAACGATGGCATCCACTACATCAGACGCCAGCCCAATGAGCTGTTGACCGAAGTGCTCCTGGACTCCCTCGACGGGTGGAACAGCACGTATTGGAAGCTGCGCCGCCGTGGCTCGTTCGATTTCCCTGTCTTGTCGGTTGCGGCAGCGGTGCGGTTATCTAGCCAAGGCATCGTCGTAGACGCTCGGATCGTGGTGGGCTCGGTAGCCTGCCTCCCCCTGGTTGCCAAGGAAGCTTCGAGGTCGCTTGTGGGCCGGCCGCTCCATCAGGAGTCTATCGCGGAGGCGGCGACTCTTGCCGCACGCCTAGCCAAACCGTTGGACAATACCGATTTCGACATGACCTGGAGGAAGCGAGTGACCGCGGAATTCGTCACCTATGCGCTAGGCGAGCTCCGCGGTGATGACATGCGCGGCCAGCGACTGCTCCTTACGCGCCATTCCTCGAGTCTCTGACTTTTGCCTAGAACCTGTCTCGATGATATTCCGAAGCTGCGGGAACTTTGGCTGGGATTAAAACCCTTGCCGCAAAATTACTCGTAAAACGCTGGTTTCTGCGGCTTCCGTCCTTTTCCTGGCGTTCGCCTCACGGCGGTCTCTCGGTCGGCGACGGCCGTCGAGGTCACTGGTTTCGAAACTGGCCACGCTCGCGGCATTGTTTGAGCACCGCCTCCAGGAACGTCTCGGTCCGTGGCCAGCCGTACACTTTGACCTGCAGCTTCTCGCCGATTCTGCCGGCGATTTGCAGGGCCATATTGCCGCGCAAGCCCGGGTCCAGGCCGTCGCGGCGCTGAATGAAGGTTTCAATCAAGCGGAGTTCGTCAACGGTGATGCTCGAGGCATCAAAGGCAGGCAGCGACTCATCGATCTTGGTTTCCGCGAAAGGGCGCACGCCTTCCAGGGCGGTTTCATGTACGACAACGGTTCCGGCGACGAAATCACCGAGGCGCTTGCTCTGCTTGCTGAAAAAAACGCTGAGAATACCTACCCCGTAAAAGCCCGGAAAGGAATCCACGATGCGAAGAAGGTTGCGGGCAATCGCGTCATAGGCGCTGATGGGACGGCCATCGTCTTTCATCACGCGCAGTTGGGCGTAGCGCTTTCCCGGAGTCTGGCCATTCCACACAATCTCGAAGAAGGCGAAGTAGGCGGAGTACAGGAGGAAACCAGCAATGACGAAAAGCGCGAGAATCCATTGCCACCCTGCCATTCCGACCAGCTTGAACGCGGGAAGCAAGATGAGCAGGACAATGAGAATAACGAGTCCCCCTACGGCCTGAATGGCCGTATCGGCGGCCATGGCCAGGAAGCGGCTGCCGATGCCCGCCAGCGGAAACTCGAGAGAAGTTTGCTCCGGGGTGTCGATGATAAGATTGTCGTGAGAATCCATCCGTGAGTTCACCCCGCTGGACCGAAAAACGCCGGCCGTATTGGGAACAGCTCGAAGGTCTCGTCAAAGCGAGCGGCGGAAAAAGCGTATCCTCGCTTTCGCCCCGCCAACTTCAGGAACTGGCGCTATTATATCGGCAAACCGCGTCCGATCTCGCCACGGTTCGGGAAGACCCCACAAACGGTACTCTCGCACTTTACCTGAACCAGCTGCTTGGGCGTGCGCACAACTTGATTTACATGGGCCGCAAAGTGAAGCGCCCGGGCATCTGGAGTTTCTACAAGGAAGGCTTTCCAGCGATATTCCGTGCCACGTTTTCCGACACGCTGACGGCGTTTGTTATTTTTTTGGCTGCGGGCGTCGCTTCGTTCCTGGTGGGGATGGGCGATCCTGCCTTCGTGCGGCATTTGCTCGGTCCGGGGATGATCGAAACCATAGAAAAACATCAGATGTGGACGCACTCGATCGTTACCATCAAGCCGCTGGCTTCCAGCGCGATTTTGACGAACAACCTTAGCGTGAGCTTTGCCACGTTTGCGCTGGGAATCACGGCGGGCGTGGGAACGGTGTACATGATGCTGGTCAACGGGCTGCTGATCGGCGTCATAAGCGCGGCGTGCTGGCGCGAGGGCATGAGCCTCGAACTGTGGAGCTTCGTCGCGGCGCACGGAATTCTGGAGCTACCGGCAATCTTCATTGCGGGCGGCGCGGGACTGGGGATTGCGCGGGGGCTGTTGTTCCCGGGCACGTTGCCGCGGCGCGAATCGCTGGCTCAGGCAGGCGCGCGAAGCGTGCGGCTGGTGCTCGGGACCATTCCGTTGCTACTGGTTGCCGGCCTCGTGGAGGGGTTCGTGTCGCCCACGGACTTGCATCCCGCCATCAAATTTCTCTTGTCTGGCGCGCTGGGGACTCTGCTGGTCCTCTACCTTCTCAGCGGAAGCAGCCCCGAGAGGCAGGCGGCAAGTTGCGCCGTTGCGGTCAGGGAGGGCCGGCGTTAAATGAGGCTGCGCTCTTTCGCCAGCAGATACTGGTTCACCGCCGCGGAAGAAAGGCGCGCGGGCTCCACTTCCAAGGTCAGTGCGCCTTGCTGCCGCAGGGTGCGCAGCAGAACGTCGCGCCGATGAACGATTTCCTGCGCTGCCGCGTAGCGATACATCTGGTCCGGCGTCTCCGGCCGGGCTTCGAGCATGTCGCGCAACTCCGGCTGCCCAATCACCGTGAATAGCACTAGATGGCGTCGCGCCAGGTGCGAGGCGTTTTCGACAACGTCCGGGGTTGTGGCTGTTTCGGAAAGATCGGTAAGCCACAGCACCAGGCTCCGACGTTTCTGGAAGACGGCCAGAGTTTCCACCGCGCGGCGATGATCGGCTTCAAGTTCTTCGCCGCGCACCTGGGCCAATCCTTCCAGCAAGGCACGTAATTGGCTCCGGCCCCGTCCGGGAGTCAAGCGCTGCTGTATGCGGCGCCCGTACGCCAGCATGGCCACGCGATCGCCAGAGTGCAGTGCGACCTGCGCTACCGCGAGCGCCGCCGCGATCGAGTAATCGAGCTTGCTGAGTCCGTGAACGCGTGCGCGCAGCAATCGCCCGGAATCGAGAACGAGCCAGACCGTCTGGCTGCGCTCGATCTGGTAAGACTTGCTGATGAGTTTGCCGCGGCGCGCGCTGGCGGTCCAGCAAACGTCGCGAAATTCATCGGATTCGCGGTATTCGCGCAAGCTTTCGAATTCGCGGCCCTGTCCGCGCTGGTGCGCGAGCCTTTTTTCCAGAGCCACCTGCCTCGAACGAATCAGGTAGATGGTGTCGCGCTTGGATTCTTCCAGGTTCGGATAAATCCGGACGGTTTGCTTCATCGCTGCGGAGGCCCAGCGCTCGGCCAGATGCAAACCGCTTTGATACCGGAAAGACACGGTTCCCAGAGTTGCGTCGCCGCGTTCCCGCGGGCAGACGCTGTACTCCGCCACGGTTTTGCCGCCCGCGGGAATGGTGATGTTTATTTTGGGGACGTCCGTGCGAAGTTGGAGCGGAACGTCATCGAGAATTTCGGCCGCAATGAAACAAGTTCCGCGATTCTGTAGTTCCAGCGCGACCTTCGTTTCCACAAGAAGCTGGAGCGGCGAGGTCCAAACGCGGCGGATCTCCAGTTGCTCAGGTTTTGGAAGCCCCGCAAAATCCCACCACCAGGCCAGCACGATCCCCAGGTCCCAGGCAAGCATGGCGAGAAGATAACGGGAATCCGACCAGCCCGGCCCCATCCAAACTAAGCCGATCAGCAGAAGCAGAAAGAAGCGCCTGCCAAAAGCAGCGGGGAAGCGGCCGGGGACTTTTCCGCGCGCGCCGACAGCCGGAGGAACAAGATGCGCCGCAGAATTCATCGGGGAACTTCGACAGCTTTAATCACTTCGCGAACCACCTGGTCGGCGGTGATTCCTTCGAGGTCCGCCTCGGGCTTCAGGATCATGCGGTGCCGGAGGATGGGCAGCGCGGCCAACTTGATATCGTCGGGAATCAAATAGTCGCGCCCTTCGGCGGCGGCCACACCCTTGGCGAAGAGCATCAGATTCACGGTGGCGCGCGGACTCGCCCCCAGACTCACGGACGGCCAGTTTCGCGTGCGGGCAACCAGGGACACCATGTAGTTGAACAACGCGGGTTCCACTTTTACTGCGGCTGCTTCGGCGCGGGCGGTGAGAAGCATTTCTCCGCTGGCGGGTTCAAACTGAATTTTTTGCAGTTCTCTAGCGTCGAAACCGTTCTGCACGTTTCGCAGAATCTGCGCCTCGTGGTCTGCGGCGGGATAGGCGATGCGGATCTTCGCGAGGAAGCGGTCGAGCTGCGCTTCCGGCAAAGGATAGGTGCCTTCGAACTCGACAGGGTTCTGCGTGGAAAAGACGGCGAAGAACCGCGAAAGGTCGTGAGCGGTTCCGTCGATGGTGACCTGGCGTTCTTCCATTGCCTCCAGGAGGGCGGATTGCGTGCGCGGCGGAGTGCGGTTGATTTCGTCGACCAGGAGCAGATCGGTGAAGATGGGCCCGCGGTGCAAAGTGAATGAGCTGGTGGAGAGATTGAAGACGTTGGCGCCGAGGATGTCTGCGGGCATCAAGTCCGGGGTGCACTGCACGCGCTGGAACTTCAGCCGAAAAATCTGCGCGAGCACCTTCACGGCCAGCGTTTTCGCCAGCCCTGGTACACCCTCAACGAGCGCGTGCCCCCCGACGAGCAGCACCAGAAAAAGCTGGTCGAGCGCTTCGCGCTGGCCGACGATTACTTTCTCCGTCTGGCTTCGCACGTGCGTCGCCAATTCGTTTGCGGTACGCATTCCGTTTGCCTCACTCTTTCTTCGAACGACCTGGTTCCAGGCGCGCTATGTAGTCGAAAAGCCCCTGAGCCAGGGCAAGGGATTCAAGGTCGTCGAGCGGGAGGCTTGTGGCGGCCTGCTCTGCTTGCACGAAGGTTTTACGCAGGTCTTCTTCCTTCCAGCCGAGCGCCTGGCTCGTGCTGCTTGCCAATTCCGCGGCGGGGACGTTGACGGAAAGCCCGAGCTGGCGGATCAGCAAAAACCGCAAGCGCTGATACATAATCTGAACCGCGGCGGACCCTGCGTGCGCTGAAGAATATAAATCTCCCAAGGTCTCGACGAATTCCAGCGGCGAAAGACGTGAAACTTTTGCCGGCATTCGGATCGGCCCGTTCCGCCGCGAATACGTGGCCAGAATCGCCAGGAAAGCCAATCCCACCTGCGCCGCGCCCCACGGGAGAGGAGTCTTCGCAAAATAAGCCCACAAGGAGCCGCGGGCGCCATGAAAATATTCGTCCCACAGAATTCGTTTGTCGCGCGAAGCCGCGACGGAATTCAGGAACAGCGCGAGATTTCCCGCATCGGTGATTCCGCTGTTGATCAGAGGCGTATCGGAACCCCACCAGATGACCCGCCCGGCGCCCACGCGATAGGTAATCACGGCGGCGGTGTCCTGGTTACCGTAGATGACCAGGTGCGATCCCCTGCCAGGCTTCCAGTCTTTCGGCGGCACGATATCGATTTCGGGAGCATTCTCGATCAGCGGTGAGGGCAGGAGCGCGAGAAACTTCTCTCTCTTGTCGTACTCGTCAGCCGGCTCAAAGTGCTCCGCTTCCGGCAAGAGGGACGCGGCGCGCGGGCCCGTGGCCACCACTCGCCCGCCGTATTGAAGGAACCTCAGTATCCGTGCCTTTTCTTCGCTCGTGGGTGGCAGCAACGGCTCGGCGAAGATCAGGACCTCCTGAGCGGAATCCTCGTCAAGGTCAGTAGGCGAAAGCTCCCAGCGCTCCACCCGGAAGCCTGATTCCTGGAGCAAGAGAAATGCGGCCTTCGCACCGTCCCAGGCATTCGAATAGCTCGACGGAAAGCTGGCTGCCCCCCTATTTCCGGCGGGAGAGAGCAACGCGGAAACAAGGATCAGCCCGCCCAACAAGATGCCGGCCCCCATCAGGAGTTTGCGGTCGGCGCTGTCGAGACCCCCAGGCATCCTATTTTCTCCAGCAGTTCTTTCGCGCCCGCCCAGTCGGCCTCGGAAGCAGCGCGGTAGCCGTACCAGACGCGCTCGAAAATTGCCGTCAAGGCGTGGAGCACGCCATGGTCGCCGGGCTGGCTCTCCAGCAGCCGCAGGGACTCCCGGGGGGTGCGCGCGCGGTCCCGGCTCAGCCGCCCGAGATCTTCGAGCCGGGCGACGACGGCCCAGTAGGCGCAATGCAGCGCCGCGCGATAGTCCCCGTGCTCGGCGGCCGCAAGCGCTTCCTGTACCCATTGGCGCGCGTCACTTGGCGCAGAGGGAGCCGCTGGTTTCGCTGCTTCGGCAGGCTGCCAGCCAATAATCCATTTCCACGCCATGTAACACAGGGCGAGGAAGGCCAGGACGATGAAGCTCCACACCATGATGTTGCCGGTTCTTGCGCCGAGAGGGAGCTTCGATAAAAGACCAGCGAGGTTCTCGACGAGCCACCGGCTGATACGGGCCGTGAGCATTTCCATGTCACTGGGCCCGCGAGCGCTTCGAAATTCCTTTCGGCGCAGAATTTCTGCCAGGGTGGCCTGAACTTTCGCCGGGGAAAGGCGTCCCTCGGAGCGCCCCATTTCCGCTGCTTCTTCCTTCATGCCGTTTAGCAGCGATCGCAGCGCGCGGGCCGCTCCCTGGGAATTGCCGCCGTGCAATTGCTGGAGCTGCGATCGAATCGGCTCGGTGGGCACTTCGAGGCGCTTCTCTCCGACGCGCACAACCCAAACAGGCGGAAGCGATTCTTGCAGCTGCCGAATCTGGGAAGGCTGCTGAATCGCGCCTGCCCAGCGGTCGAGCTCCTCCCGGTACTGTTCGAGGGTCAGCTCCGGAACAGTGTTGGCGGATGGCTCTTGCGCCGAAGGAAGGCTTGCCGGGAAGCCGAACAACCCAGCCGCGCACGCGGAAATGGCAAGAACGAGGATTCGCTGCGAGGTTGAACGCCCGGGCCGCCGCGTTCGCATTTCACGTCGTAGCGGCAGCTCCCTGCGACGGACCGGCGGGCAGGGAATTCATCAAATGCTGAATGTCGAAGGCTTCTTTGCGCACCCGCACATTGTAATACATTAGGGAGACAGCAATCGTTCCGATCGGGCCGACGAGAACGTTAGAGACAAATCCTCCGAGATGCTGAAGTACTGCGACCCCGAACGGGAGGGCTTGATGCGCGGCGGCGGTTTTCGCGGCAATTGCGAAGAACGGCAATTGAAAAATGAGAATCGCGGCGTACGTCAGAGCGCCAACCAGCAAATAAATAAGGAAAATCTGAAAGGCGTACCCCTGTGTCAAATGCATGCTCCTTTGGAACGAGCTTACCGCCCCCACATTCTCGAGCATGGCCGAAGGGATCCACAGCGCCAGACGACAGAAGAGCAGTAATACCGGCACGGCCACTACGATCAGCGCCGGGAAGATCACTAGCGGGCTTCTAACTATGGCAACGATGATCCCCAGGACCAGGGCAACTACGAAAATCCCGAGGATACCCGCGATGATTGCAATTAAGAAGATCAGCATAATTCTGAGGATTTTTGCACCTACTTTTCCAAAAGATCCTCGCACCGTTGCGCTCCGGGCAAGATAGAGATCGGAAACAGCAAAAATCGTAGCTGCCTGCGTGTAACCCAGGATCACCAGATAAAGAATGGCTCCAATCGCGGCGCCCGCTACCATGCGTCCGACAAGATCCGCGGAGATTGCGGTAGGGTCGCCGGCGCGCCCGATCGGACTACCTAGTGCGGCGATGATGATCTGAAAAAGGAGAACAAGGAAGAAAGGCAAAGCAGTGATGCCTGCGAAAAGCCAGAAATTTCTTTTATACAGGCTGAATGTGGTATCGAGTACCTGGCCCAAGGTCATCGGGCGGAGGGTAACGTCTGCCATTTGGGACCTCCCGAGTGCGTCGCGGGAATTCTGCGGATATAAACACAAACGGCTTGCGCACGCAAGTGAAATTGCCTTCGCCTTTTCCCTCGATCGCCGCGGGCCTGGATCGCCCCGAACGAAGGTGGCCTTTGCTGATCTGCGAAGGATCCGCGGGAACTTCCGGCACGGCCATACCTTGACAATCGACAATGTCTACTGTAGGTAATCATAGTATGGCGAAGCCAAACGATCTGGTGCAAGGTACGCTCGACCTTTTGATTCTCAAGACCATCTCGCTCGAGCCGAAACACGGCTGGGCGATTGCGAAACGCATTCAGCAGATCTCCGGAGAAGTGCTACAAGTGCAGCAAGGGTCTCTGTACCCGGCTTTACACCGCCTGGAACAAAAAGCTTGGATTAAGGCCAAATGGAAGGAGACCGAAACAGGTCGGCAAGCCAAGTTTTATTCGTTAACGGCTGCTGGGCGCGCGCAGCTTGAAAAGGAAGCCGCGAATTGGGGTCGCTTGTCGACGGCAATCAATTTGGTGGTAGAGACGACATAGGATGGTGCTGTCATGGTCTCGGCGAGGCGAGTGTGGGTCCGGCTCGGGACTCTGTTCCATCGCAACCGAAGGGCTCAGCGACTGGACGACGAATTCCAGTTTCATCTTGATCAGCAAATCACCGAGAACATCGCCGCCGGCATGAGTCCCGAAGAAGCCCGCTACGCCGCCATGCGCAGTTTCGGCAATCCCACGGTTCTCAACGAAGAGACGCGCGATACCTGGGGGTGGACCCGGCTGGAACAGTTCAGCCAGGATTTCCGCTACGGTTTGCGCGTTCTTCGCAGGTCGCCCGGGTTTAGCGCGCTGGCGATCCTCTCGTTGGCGCTGGGCATCATGGCGGCGACGGCGATGTACAGCGTGATTTATGGCGTGGTGCTCCATCCCTTTCCTTACCGTGATGTGGACAGCCTAATGAGTATAAAAGTTTGGTCTCCCGACTCATCGCGATACCGATTGGGCTACACCGTCGACCAATTCCTGGAGATCGCCGAACGCAATGTGATTTTCGAAGGCACGATTGCGTCAACGATCAGCGATGTGGTGTGGAGGAGCGGAGAACAGCCGCTGCGTCTGCGTGGAAATGTCTGCACGATGAACACGTTTGCCGTGATGGGTGTACCTCCATTATTCGGGCGCGTGCCGACGGAGGCTGATGGGGCGCCAGGGGCTCCGCGGGTTGCGGTGTTGGGATATAAGTTCTGGATGCGGCAATTCGGCGGCGACCCCGGCGTAGTGGGCCGCGCGATGCTGTTCAACGACACGGTACGCACGGTGATTGGCGTGATGCCGCCACGCTTCATGTGGCGCGGCGCCGATGTCTACCTGCCGATAGTGTTCCAGCGAGGCGAGTTTTTGGAAGGTGTGCACTACGTACACGTGCTCGGGCGGCTAAAGCCGGGCGTAACCGAGACGCAAGCCGAGACCGATCTTCGACCTATCATCGCGGATCTTAAGCAACGCGAACCGGCGGCTTTTCCAGCAAAATGGCGTGTGGGCTTGCTTTCCTTTAAGGAGACCTTCCCGAGCGGCATTCGCGAAGTATTGTGGATTCTATTCGGCGCGGTGGGCATGCTCCTCCTAATTGCCTGCGCCAATGTGTCGAACCTGTTGCTCACCCGCTCGGCGTCGCGGCAGCGCGAAATTGCCGTGCGGGCTTCGCTCGGAGCCACGCGCGGAAGACTCTTGCGTCAATTGCTGACGGAAAGCGCGCTGCTCTCGGCGCTTGCGGCGGTGATCGGCGCGGCGCTGGCGTTCGGCGCGTTGCGCGCCATTCTTGCGATCGTGCCTCCCGAGTCTATCCCGGATGAGGCGCAAGTCGCGCTAAACCGCCCGGTGCTGCTCTTCACTTTGGGGGTGTCGTTTGTCACCACCCTCCTGTTCGGGTTGACACCCGCGCTGCACGCGAGCCGCGGACAGCTAGTGACGGCACTCAAAGAGAGCGGGCGGGGCATTGGTGCCGGGTTTCGTCGAGTGTCGGCCAGTGGTGGGTTAGTTGTCATCGAAGTCGCGATGTCGTTCGTCCTCGTCGTGGGGGCGACGCTGATGGTCCGGACGGTGCTGGCGATTGAGAACGAGAATCTGGGCATTCGCACGGACCACGTGTTGACGATGCGAATTCCGCTTTCCTCGCAACGTTACACCGACGCATCGCGACGCAGCAGTTTTTTCGAAGAATTGTTGCGTCGCATCGAGCTTCTCCCAGGGATCGAGGCTGCGGCCATCAACACCGGAATGCATCCCTTTTTTGGTGGCATGGAGACGCCCGTTGAGATTCCGGGTACCGCTCAGACCGATGCCCGGCCAGTGCTGATCCACGAGGTGAGCCGGGATTACACGAAGGTGTTCGGCATCGCGCTGCTCGAGGGACGGCTCTTCACGGACAGCGAAATCGCCGCTCGGAGTCGGTTGGCTATTGTCAATCAGGGCTTTGTACGTCGTTATTTCCCGGATAGCGAGCCGCTGGGCCGCATAGTCCGTGTGCCGCGGCTGAGCAGCGAATCCCATCTTGCAGATGACGCGTTCCAGATCGTGGGCGTGGTGAAAGATGCGCTGAATCGCGGGCTGACACGCGAGATTGCTCCGGAGCTCTATTTCCCCCACACCATTACCGGTAGCGGCGAGTTCCTGGCGGTGTTAACGAACACGGACCCAGCCGGATGGGCAAAAACGGTGGCCGAACAGGTGTACGCGATCGATCCGAGCCAGCCGGTCACCGACGTACGCTCGATGAGTTCGCGGCTGAACGATTGGGAGTACTCCGGTCCGCGCTTTAGCGTGGTGCTGCTCGCGATTTTTGCGTCGCTGGGTCTGACGTTAGCCGTTGTGGGAGTGTACGGGGTGGTGTCGAACGCGGTGGCGCAGCGAACCCACGAAATTGGCGTCCGCAAAGCGCTGGGCGCCGGTTCGAGAGATGTGCTGCGCCTGGTGTTCCGTTTCGGTGCACGGTTTATTCTGCCGGGCATTGGGATCGGCGCGGCCGCGAGCGTTGGAGCAGCCAGAATACTTGGCAGCCAACTTTGGGGCGTTTCGCCGCATGATCCGGTGGCTCTGGTGTCGGTGGTAGTAATGCTGTTGACGGTTGGTTTTCTGGCGTGCTGGGTGCCCGCGCGGCGGGCGATGCGCGTGGATCCGGTGGTTGCGCTGCGGTACGAGTAACTCGGTGTCAAAGGTGATGCACTGGTAGTGCTCGACGGTTCTGGCTTTGGTTGCAAACCTTGCCTGCCTCGGGCTTTGTCCCGACCCCTTTATCCAGCCTTGGAGCGTCGCATTCAACCCGACGACGCTCCTTCCAAAACAGCTTGCAAGAGCTCTCGCGCCGGCTGTTCGTCTTCCCGGTGAATGAACACTCTCGCGGCGCCTGGTTTCGGTGACTCGATGCGGTAAGCAATCCGGTGCTCTCGAAGCGCCATGCCGATTCCTTCGAGCGCGTTCAGATTGTTGCCTGTCCAAAGGAGGGTTTGCAGATCTTCCAGATACCAGCCTTTTCTCTTGGCCCGATGCGGCCAGTAAGGCTCTCGCGGATCGCGGGACGGCCCGAAAATGACCGTGCCAAGGAATTCCCAGTATTGCAGAACCTCGGCCAAAACGTTTGTAGCCCGCTCGAAGTCCGAACTCATCACCGACACATCGCTTCCGAGCGTGTCCGGGCCTTGGGAAAAGTTTGCGTTGTTGAACGGAATCCCCGCACGTTGCAAGCTCTTTCGCAAATCGGCGAGGAATTGCGGATGCGGAAGATTCGACAGCGTCTTACCCGGATTCTGCTCGAGCCAACCTCTTTGCGGCAGGCGCAAAGGAACGCCGCAATTCGCGCAAACCGAACACAGCGTCGTGAACTCCGAGAAACATAAAGGGCAGATACCCACAACATCGGGCGCTACATCTGGCTCTTCCGCCTTGCCTAAATCGTCCGCACCCACCTCCTGCCCTTGTTCGCGCTGGAGTTCCTCGGCAGAAGACAGAATCCAGCGGGCAAAGGCAAGGTTTTCTTCGGAAACCAGCACTTCGAATTCGACAGCAGAGTAAGAGCCCGCCGGCTGTTCTTCGAAAGAGCCATACAAGGGAGGGTTAACGGGCGTTCCAAAACAAGGAACCTTCCGGCTGCCAAGATCACGGACGAGTTCCAGATAGAAGTGCGGATCGGTTCCGCGCCAGAGCGTGCAAGACAATTGGCCCGGGAGTTCGGTTTTGCGAACCTGGGGGTACACCCCCGCGTCCGGTAAACTTTCGTTCACCAGATCGACGTCGCAGTCGGTGCAATGAGTAAAGCCAGGGCGGTACTCGACCCGGCATTGTGGGCAGAACATGGCGGGGGAAGTGTACACCCAAGGGCAGTGGCGCTAGACAATGTTGAGGAGTGCTCGAACTTCTCCCCGACACCCGGGCTTCGCGCCCGCAGGGTCTTTCGTCGGTCGGTGACAACAACGCTCAGTGAGACGCGGTATCCCCTGACCATTCCCGCAGCAAGTCTGCCGCTTCGGGAACGTCCGGGTTGAACTGCAACACGCGCTTGAGCTCCTCGCGTGCTTGCGCTTGCTTGCCTTGCTGCCACAGAACTTTGCACAGATTCAAGCCGATGGCGGTGTCGCCCGGCGCGCGATAAAACGCCGACTCCCAGAGTTGAACGGCCCGCTCTAGGTTGCCAGCTTGTGCTTCAATCACCCCCAGG
>DATAIH010000215.1:0-5174 GCA_036262755.1 Candidatus Acidiferrum sp. | reverse complement strand
ACTCACCAGGTCGTAATTCATGAGAGAGGATGGTGCGGTTATGCGCAGCGTGTCCAAGTATGTCCTCGGATTGCTTGCAGGTTTGAGCCTTCTGTCGGGTAGCGCAGAAGCGCAATTCAAGAACGGAAGCCAGCCAACGGAGCTGAATATCCCGCGCCTCAGCCAGCGGGCCAGCGTGACGCAACGGATCGGGCTGACGGATATCACCATCGCCTATCACCGGCCGGCGGTCGGAGGCCGGGAGATTTGGGGTAAAACCGTTCCGAACGGGAAGGTTTGGCGAGCCGGAGCGAATGAGAATACAACCATTACGTTTTCCGACGACGTAACCGTGGAAGGAAAGCCGCTCGCAGCGGGCACGTACGGGCTGCACATGATTCCGGACACGAATCAATGGACGATCATTTTCTCCAAGAATGCGACCTCGTGGGGCAGCTTCAGTTATGACGAAAAAGAAGATGCCCTGCGGGTGAACGTGAAAGCATACCCGGGCGAAGCGTTTGAGCAGCTGACCTACACCTTCGACGACGTGAAGCCTGAGTCGGCGGCAGCGACGCTGCGCTGGGAGAAGCTGGCCGTGCCGTTCCAGATTGGCGTGGACGTGAAGGCCGTCGTGCTGCGGAGCGTCAAGAACGAGCTGCGCAATGTCGGGGGTTTCACCTGGGCGGGGTACGACGAGGCGGCGAACTGGTGCCTGGACAACAACTATAACCTGGAGGAAGCGCTGAAGTGGGAAGACACGTCCATTCAAAACGAATCGCGCTTTGAGAACTGGGAAACCAAGTCGCGGATTCTTGCCGCGATGGGCCGAAAGGAAGACGCGGACAAGGCGCTCGCGACGGCGCTCGACAAGGCCAACGCGGTGCAGCTCTACGTTTACGCTCGCGGATTGCAGAGGCAAGGGAACACGAAGCGGGCGTTCGAGCTGTATCCGCAGGTTCCGAAAAAGGACCCCAGTCACTGGGTGAGCCACCTGGCGATGGCGCGCGTCGATTCGAATAAAGGAGATTTTCCTGGAGCCAGCAAGGAGTTGACGCAGGCCATCAGCGGCGCGCCGGACCAGACCAAGCCCTTCCTCGAGCCATTGCTGAAGCGCCTGGAAGCCAAGGACGACATCAACAAATAGGGCGTCTGACCTCCCTACGCAAGGACCGCCGGAGCGCAAAAGACGCGCTTCGCGCGCCTGCGGCAGGCCGGGGCCCGCCACGATGCGAACAATCGCTTGGTCCTAGGCGACCCTGCTCATTGCTGAGGTTTGGGTTGCGAGGACGGTTGTTGCGGCGGGCGCGGGCGGCTGGCGGGCGGGACGATGCCGTTCATCCGCAGGTACTCGACCATCTGACCGTAGTGATCCATGGGATGCCAGGCACCGATATCGGCGATGGCGAGACGGGTTGAGAGGAACGGGAATACCGGCTTGGCCAGCGGCGTGACCGCGTTTTCCGAAGTGATCCCCGAAATGGCCCGGTGGCCGAGTGCGAAGGAGTCCTTCAGGTACTGAACAATTTCGGCTTTGCTCTTCAACTCGGCGGGGCCGTTGGCATTTTGCTCGATGGATTTCGCGTCGATCGTCTCACCCACGAGCGGACCGAAAAAAAGATGATTGGCGAAGCCGATGTGCTTCACCTCTTCGGCGAAAGTGCGGACGCCTTTGAACTCGCCGCTGGTCGGAGCGAAAGAATACTTCTCTTCGGGCATGGCCTCGGCGGCGGAGACGACTTCCTGCTCGACAATGCCATAGTGCATGTTGAGGACCGAGGCGACAGACGGCGGTTGTTGCTGGGGCGTTGCGCCGCCCTGCGCGCGCAGGGCTGGTGCCGCGGCGGCGGCGCCCAGCAGGACGAGAAATACGACGAGGTTCTTCATCGGATGCTCCATTCTTGAGGGTAGGCGGTGAAATCTTACGCCTTTGTTGCGGAAGAAGTCATCCGCAAGGTTCCGAACGAGGATTTAGATTTCGAAACCAAACCTCACCCATCCTTCTCACCGAACGATCACGCCCCTCTTCGATGTTCTCGTTCCGCGCTAAATTGACCTAGGCAAGAAGCACACCCGAAAGGTGTGACGTCGCCGCCCCCAAAGGGGATGGACGACCGAAGCGACTAGGCGCGGGAAAGGGCGGCCTGTTTGGGCGCGGCAACGGAAGCCAGGGCGGCTTCGATGACGTCGAGTCCTTCGTCGAATTGTTCGTCGGTGACGACCAGTGGCACGAGGATGCGGATCACGTTGTTGAAGGTGCCGGCAATGATGGTGATGAGGCCGTGCTCATAGCAATAGCGGGCGATTTGTTTGGTTTCCGTGTCGGCGGGCTCGCGGGTGGCGGCGTTGCGGACCAACTCGATGGCGCACATGCCGCCGAGTCCGCGAACATCGCCGACCAGTTCCCGATTCTTTTGCCAGCCACGAGCGCGCTTCTCAAAGCGTTCGCCGATGGCGGCGGAGCGCACGAGCAAACCTTGCTTTTCGATGATTTCGATCACGGCGAGCGCCGCGGCACAAGACAGGGGGTGAGCACAGAAGGTTCCGCCGAGAGAGCCGGGTCCGGGCGTGTCCATGATTTCGGCGCGGCCGGTAACCGCGGCGATGGGCATGCCGCCGCCGAGCGACTTGGCCATGGCCACCAGATCGGGCTCGATGCCGAAATGTTCCGAAGCGAACCATTTTCCGGTGCGGCCAAAGCCCGACTGAACTTCGTCGGCGATGAAGAGAATGCCGTGTTTGCGGCAGAGGTCCTGAAGCAGCTTGAAGTAGCCGCGCGGAGGAACGACGAAGCCGCCTTCGCCCAGAACGGGCTCGGCAAGGACCGCGGCGACGGATTCGGGCGCGACGGAACGCTTGAAGGCGTCCTCGAGATGGTGCGCAAAATCCTCAGCGGACGTTCCCTCGGCGTGGCGGTAGGGGTAAGCATACGGAATGCGATAGATGTCGCTCGCGAAAGGCTGGAAGCCGGCTTTGTAGGGATGCGTTTTGCTGGTGAGAGACATGGTCAGGAGCGTGCGGCCGTGGAAGGCATCCTCGAAGCAAATGACGGAGGGACGCTTGGTATAAGCGCGGGCGATTTTGATGGAGTTCTCGATGGCTTCCGCTCCAGAATTCACCAGGATCGTTTTTTTCGGAAAGTTGCCTGGAGCCAGCGCATTCAGCTTTTCGGCGACGGCGACATAGCCTTCGTAGGGAGTGACCGCGAAGCAGAGATGCAAGTACTTCTCGAGCTGCTCGCGGATGGCGGCGGTCACGCGAGGAGAACGGTGACCGACATTGAGGCAGCCTATACCGCCGGCGAAATCGAGGTAGCGATTGCCGTCGACGTCTTCGATCACCGCGCCTTCGGCGCTCGCGGCAAAAACGGGCGTGGCGCTCGTGGGGCCGCGGGGGATGGCGGCCTCGCGACGGGCCATTAGGGCGCGGGACTTTGGCCCGGGGATTTCAGTGCGAAGCTGAATGGTTTTCATGATGCCTCTCTTGGTGCGCTCATCTCAGTACCAGCCGATGGGGGATTCGTCGAGGTTGACGAAGACCTGCTTGGTTTCGAGATACTCTTCGAGACCCCAGGGACCGAGTTCGCGGCCGAATCCGGATTGCTTGTAGCCGCCCCAAGGCGCTTCGACATAGGTCGGCTGCATGTGATTGACCCAGACGATTCCCGCGCGGAGGGATTTCACGACGCGGAACGCTTTGTAAATGTCGCGGGTCCAGACGGCGGCGGCCAGGCCATAAGGCGTGTCGTTGGCAATGCGAATGGCTTCCGATTCGCCGTCGAAGGGAATGACGGAAGCGACGGGGCCAAAGATTTCCTCACGAGCGATGCGTGCGGAGTTCTCCACGTCGTAGAAAATCGTAGGCTCAACATAATAACCTTTGCCAAACTGCTTGGGGCGGCCGCCGCCGATCGAGACTTTTGCCTCCTTCTTGCCGAGGTCGAGGTAGGACGTGACGCGGTCGTACTGCTCTTTGCTGACGAGCGGACCCATCTTCGTCTCGCGTTCAAGCGGAGCGCCGAGTTTGATGCGCTTGGCCTTTTCCGTCATGGCATCGACAAACTTGGAATAAATCTTCTTGTCGACGAGGATGCGGCTGCCCGCTGAGCAAACTTCGCCCTGATTGATGAAGACGCCGAACAGCGCGCCATCCACGGCGGCTTCCCAATCGGCGTCGGGAAAGAAAATGTTTGGGGATTTACCGCCAAGTTCGAGAGTGACGCGCTTGAGCGTATCCGCGGCGCTCTTGACGATGATTTTTCCGACCGCCGCGCTGCCGGTGAAGGCGATCTTGTCCACGTTCGGATGAGCGACAAGCCGAGCGCCCGCGGATTCGCCGTAGCCGTTGACGATGTTGACGACACCGGGCGGCAAGCCGACTTCTTCGAACCAGTTGGCAAATTCGAGCGCGGTGAGAGGCGTTTGCTCGGCGGGTTTGAGGACGCAGCTGCAACCAGCGGCGATCGCGGGGGCCAGTTTCCAGGCGGCCATGAGCAGGGGATAGTTCCAGGGAATGATCTGGCCGGCGACGCCGACTGGTTCGCGAATGGTGAAGCTGAGCGCGTTGGCGGGAACGGGATTGACGTTGCCGGTGACTTTCGTGGCGAGGCCGCCGTAATACTCGAAGCAGGTTGCGACATCAACGATGTCGAATTCGGCTTCGATGATGGGCTTGCCGGTGTTGCGGCATTCGAGTTCGGCGAGTTGCGCGGTGTTCTGGCGGACTTTTTCGGCGAGCTTGAAAAGAACGCGGCCGCGGTCCTGCGCGGTTGTGGTAGCCCAGGGGCCGGAGTCGAATGCCGCGCGGGCGGCTTCGACGGCCTTGTCGACGTCAGCAGCGCCCGAGGAGGCCACCTGAGCGATCACTTCTTCGCTGGAAGGGTCGTAAACGGGAAAGGTTTCCCCCGAGGCGCTGCTGACCCATTGGCCATTCACGTAATTCTGATAGGTGCGAACGCTGCTTTTGGCGATGCTGGACATCACTTCCTCCACGGACCGGAACCGGTTGCGCAAAAAAGACTCGAACGGACTTCAGGGGCTAAGGCCCTCGATCATTCTAGACCGCCTGCGCGGGGCTAAACCCCCGACTTCCCGGGAAACAGATTTCCTCCACGCGCCGGCAAAAACTCACATGGCGGGCGCAGTGGGCGCAAGCTTGCGCGCGGCCTTGCGCCTTCCATAGATAAAAAAGAAAAA
>DATAIH010000214.1:0-5905 GCA_036262755.1 Candidatus Acidiferrum sp. | reverse complement strand
GGCTGAGTCGGTGGAGTGTGAGAAGTGCACGACTCTTCTTCCGATAAGTGACCAGACGCTGGCTACTGGCGCCGAAGCTTGGTCGGTGCCTGTTGGGGATGTCATCGTCTCACGCGCCTCTCTCGTCCCCCTTGCTCCCGGTTCCTCTCTCGGCCTTCGCTACGAAATCATCCGGCTCCTCGGACAAGGCGGCATGGGAACCGTTTACCTGGCGCATGACCGCGAACTGGACCGCAAAGTCGCCCTGAAAGTGATCCGCGCCGACATGGCGGCCAACCCGGAGAGCCTGAGGCGCTTCAAGCAGGAGCTGCTTCTCGCCCGCCAGATCACCCACCGGAACGTCATTCGCATCTTCGACCTCGCCCGCGCTGAGAACATCGAGTTCATCACCATGGACTACGTCGAGGGCGAAGATTTGCACGGAATGCTGCGGCGCAAGAAAAAGCTCGAGGCGGCCGAAGCGGCCAATATCATGGCCCAGGTCTGCCGGGCGCTCGAAGCCGCTCACGGCGAAGGAGTCATCCACCGCGACCTGAAACCCCAGAACATCATGCTGGACAAAGCCGGCCGCGTCTACGTCATGGATTTCGGCATTGCGCGGTCCAAATCTTGGTGTTTGGCATTTGTGCCACGGAGCTCGTAAGGTCCGGTCATATCGAGTCGCGTGACGCGGGGACAGCCCAAGGTCTTTCGCCCACTGATGCTCTGGCGAAGTTAAGGGGCGACATTTGATGGCGTCTTCGCCCACAAGCGATAGGAATCGAACAAGCGGTTGAAACCCGGCGGCTGCAAAGGAACAAGATCGTCGCCCTCTTTTTGCTGAAAAAGGAGAACGTCCCGTTCCAGTCGTGATATGGCGATTATTTTCCTTTACCTTGCCATTCTAACCGTTGTGCAGTTGGCCGATTTGGGATTAGCCTTGTCTGCGGCTGACACCTTGGTCCGTTTGGAGACTCCACTGCTCTTTCTACAAGTTTTTAGTACTAGAACCTTGAAGGTCTTGGTGGTTTTCCTTCTCTGCGCGGCATGGGAACTCGAGCCCGCCTCGGCCTGGGTCTTTCCGGAGCACCGCGACATGACTGCGCTCGCCATCGAGCGGCTCGACCCCGAACATCGCACGCAACTCGAGAAACTGTGGCTTCTGGCGCGCACCAGCCATGAAGCGCGGCTTTGCGAGGACGTTGCCTCCGTCACGCCGCAGAAAGACTGTCTCGATTATGCGGCCTGGCCGGCTATTTCGGGTGATCACTCTTGCTCCGCGCGCGACATGTTGAACATCATTCTGAACGCGCCGTGGATTCTCCGCGTCAGCCACGTCAGCGATCGCCTGCGGACGCAACTTGCCGCCGCCAAACGGCACGATCAACGCGTCAACGCGGTCCGCGATTCGAATTTGGCCTTGCAACGCGCAGATCGTGAATACGTCAGCCGGGCAATATCCAACAACGCGCATTTTCTGCTGGCGCGGCCGAGCGTCTCCATCGAGCCTGAAGCGTACGCGCGGCTGGCCCTGGGGACCACTGCCGAACTGAACGCGCTCGGCACGTACGACTGGTTTCACCTGCGAGCGCTCGAACTTGCTTCGCGGATTGCGCACTCCGAGGTTTCCGCCGAGAGCCGCGCCGGCGCCGTGCGCGATGCGCTCGCTAACGAAGCCTTTGCCTTGCACTTTCTTGAAGACAGCTTCGCGGCGGGCCATGTCGCCGGCAACTGGGGCAACTCAGCGGTTCGCAAAGGCACGCACGACTACTACAACGAACACGGTGTTGCTCTGGTTTCCTGGAACGGACAAGAGTTTGTCGCGCTGGGCGATTCCTTCATGCGTCAGGAAGACGAAGACCGCACGGCTGCCGCGGTCCGTGACAGCTTGGCGCAGTTGCTCGATGCCTTCGCCGGAAAAGTAGAGCTCACAGGCCATCGAGAAACCGCTGCCACCATTGCGCCCGAAGGCTTCGACGTCTGTCACGAAGCGCACTTTCCCGCTGTCGAAGGCCCGGACGCGGACGTCGCGGTCATGGTTCCGATCATCGCCGAAACTCCCGTGCCTGCCCTGGGCGCAGGCATCGGCGCATTGCCGCGGTTCCGCGCCGAGCTGGGCCCGTTCGCCGGAGTGACCACCGCCGTACGATTCGGCGCACTGTCAGGCGGCTTTACCACCACGCAGAATGATGTGAGCTCCATCGGAGGCCTCGAAGCCAATTTCAGCGTCGGCATGGGGCTGGAGGGCATACTCAGTGAATCGAGCGACGGTCTGGTCTTTGCCGAGGTCGGCATCCGCGAAGACAAACACGCCAGCGGTGTCGCCACGGTTCCCGGCCGCGGCGCGATCAACATTCGTTTCCGCGCGCCGTTCTGGCTGATACCGGGCGACATCATCGTGCTCGCACCAGTTCTGGGCTTCACCTCCAAGCCAACGCTGAAAAAAATGGCCATGCAGTCCGTCAACGGCGGCTTGATCCCCTGGCAGGCTGGCATTGCCACGCGCGTTGGCCGGCTTCAAGTCGTTCTCGGTCGCGAAGTCGCAATCAGTTTTTATCACAACGGTAGCGACCACCCGCTCGTCGTTCCTCCGCCGAACCTGCCACCCTCCGGCGCCACCCTGATTACGCTCAACTCCATGCAATTCGAGTTTCCTATCCTCGAATGGCGCTTGTTCCGCACGTTTTCTTTGAATCAGAGCTCTGGCTTGATGATTCAGCCCTACGTCGGCTTCGACAAGCCAACCGGCTCGTCGGTCGTTAGCCCTCCCGGCGCGCCGACTCCGCAACTCCACACGATTACGACGGGCGGCGTCCGCGTCGTCTTCGACTGGCGGCATTACCTGTGAACGGCGGGAATGCGATCAAGAACAAGGTGAACAACGACTGGGCAGCGGCAAAATGCACACTCGCCCGACAAGTGCGTTAGAATCACAAACGGAGGAGTGGGTGAGCGGTTGAAACCGGCGGTCTTGAAAACGCTCCTACCTATATCGGTGCTGCCTCTTTTCAATAGGTTAGCCCTGCGATGATCGGTAGTGATTGGGATCCTCGGGCACATTCGGGTTCGGATATGCCACTGGATATGCAACTCAAAGTAAGTCCTCCCGTGAAGCGGCCCCCGGTGCAGGTGTTTACCCTACTTGCAGGGAAAATGGCAGTTCTTTAGGATTCTCGTGCCTCGCCAGCCGCAAGGCCAGCCCGCCTGGAAGGGGAAGGATGTGAGCGCTCTGCGTCGAATCAGCTTGAGTGCGGTAACCCTACTCCTTTTCACTTCCGGAGCCTACGTACAGCTGGGCTCATCACAAGAAAAGCCCGGAACGGCCGGGTCGCCTGAGCGGCCTCCCAACGGTATAAGGGTCAACGGTTATTGGTCTGCGCCCCCGGCTCACACGCCAGTCGTCAAAGGAGCACCGTATTCTGCGGAGGAAGTGACCGACCGCACACAAACTCTGGCAGATGGGACGCACATCACCCAAAACCCGCAAATCGTAAGGTTATACCGAGACTCAGAAGGAAGAACGCGCAGGGAGTGGTTCGTAGGCTCGAGCAACCCTTCCGAGGGCGTGATGATTGTGTGGATCATTGACCCCGTCAGCGGATTTCGCTATCTCCTTGACTCCTACAATCATATCGCTCATCGATTCGCCCCCCCGGAGAAGGCTAATGAGCCCGCTCACCTGGTTTTGCAAGGAGCTAATGCTACAGCGTTGCAGGCGGTAAGACCTCCCACCGCTGGCACCAAGGGCGTAGACGCCTCCGCCGAGTCAATCGGCTCCCAAGTTATGGAAGGCGTCTCTGCCGAAGGGAAAAAGGTGACGAGAACCTTTCCTGTGGGCACGATGGGTAATGACAGACCTTTGGTAAGCGTGACGGAAACTTGGTTTTCGCCCGACCTCAAGGAGTTTCTGCTGACCAAAACTTCCGACCCTCGCATGGGGGAATCCGTCGTGCGTCTGCGAAATATCGAGCGCTCGGAACCCGATCCAGCCTTGTTCCGCGCGCCGCCTGGCTACCAAATCGTCGACGATGAGCACGATCACGCCGAAATTAAAATTCCCTGATGCATGCTTGGGGTACTGGCTCATCCGCAACTCGGGCGAGCCTATGTCTTGCAAAGCGACGCAGCCAAGGCCCGCGCCGCTTATCAAGATTTACTGATGCTGTGGAAAGACTCCGACGTCCCCATCCTGAAAGAAGCCAAGCTGAGTACGCGAAGCCTATGCTGAACAAGTTGCGGGAACCGTGCCTTCGGGCGGTTGCGTACTGCTTCGGACTGGAGAACGGAGGAGTGCGTGAGCGGTTGAAATCGGCGGTCTTGAAAACGTTTGCCTTGCTTCTGAACTGCCTGTTGTCAATCGGTTCGCCCCAGCGATAAGCGGCGGCTCTGGTTGGGATGTTTGGGCACATTCGGCATCGAGTATGCGACCGAATGTGCAGCTGCGCGTTGGCACCGGACCCTCCGACGACCGTGGCTGGGATAATATATATCTTGTATTACGCGGTGTAATACGCTAAGCTTATGCGAGGTGGATTCCTTTGTCGTCGCCTTTGACATTGAGACTCGAGAGGAAGACTCGGCAGCGCATCGCTCGCATAGCCAGCCGAAAGCAAATTTCGACTTCGGAAGTGATTCGGCAAGCGATCGAGGCATGGGTCGAACGGCAGGAACCGATCACGGCGCCCTATGAAGCAATGGCTGATTTGATCGGGGTTGTTAACGGCGGGAAGGCAGGGCGTTCGGCAGGAACCGGCCGTCGCTTTAGAGAACTGTTGAAGAGTCAACGGAAACGCCCGTGATTCTCGTGGACGCTGGGCCGCTCGTTGCATTGGTCGATGCGGATGATCAGTATCACAAGAAGTGCGTTGCCGCTTTAAAGGTGCTGCGAGAGCCCTTGGCCACAGTTTGGCCTCCTGTCACGGAGGCGATGTACTTGCTAAGTGACTTGCCGAAAGCCCAGGAAGCTCTTTGGGAAATGCTTGCTCGAGGAGTGTTGCAACTCCTGTCGCTCGACCTCGCCGACGTTCCGCGAATGCGCGAGCTGATGAGCAAGTACGTCGACCGTCCGATGGACCTTGCTGATGCGGCCCTTGTTAGGGTTGCCGAGCGTGAAGGCATCCGAAAAATCTTCACGTTAGACCGCGAGGATTTTGGTGTCTACCGCCTTCACGGACGAGTACGACCCACCGTCATCCCCTGAACAAAGCTTCGGGCGAGCCGGGACTGCGATCAAGAACAACTCAGCAACGACTGGGCAACAGCAAAAATGCACACTCGCTCGACAAGTGCGTTAGAATCGCAAGCGGAGGAGTGGGTGAGCGGTTGAAACCGGCGGTCTTGAAATTCGCTAGGCAGTGCCCCCATCCCATACAAATCAATAACTTGCGGTACAGAATACCACATCGAAATGGCGTGTTTTGGGCGGCTTTGGCAGCTTTTTGTGCAACGAAATGTGCAACAGTTCTGAAAATGTGCAACAGCGTTATGGACGGAGATGATCCCATCATTACCGATGCCGGGTGGCACCTGAAAGCGTTAGACGATCACTTCGCAGGGGATGCTTATAGTGACTCAGGGCGAAAGATTTTGAGGGAGAGATTTCCACAGCAGTTGGGGCTTGTCAGGGGCCATTGGCGCCGTGGTCCGAAAGTTTGTAAATGACCGATCAGCCGCTGGAGTTGCCGGGCTCACCATCGATCGAAATCTGCGCCGATTTGCGGCGGATGTTCAAACTCGCTCAAAAGCAGGGTGCCACCGTTAAGACGTCGCCAGAAAATCATCTTTCCTTTCAAGGGTTTGGCGAGGTGCCTCAGTGGTACAGCAGCCCGACTCGTAATCCAAATTCCGCTCAACGCAAGAAAACGGAAACCTAACTAAAACGTAGTCAATCAACAACATGGGTTTCGTCGCGTGCTGATTCCGTTTC
>DATAIH010000213.1:0-3183 GCA_036262755.1 Candidatus Acidiferrum sp. | reverse complement strand
GAGCCACGCGGCGAGATAGAAGAGAAGGCGCGTACGGGTGGGCATGCCGTGCGCAGATTGCCCGGGGGCCGTGCCGGTTTGCGGGGAAGCTTCGGAGGGCGATGCCTCCGCATCGCCGTTTGACGCAGAGCGTGAGGGGGTGTCCATTCTGGTGGATGAGTTTGTCAAAAAGAAGGCCTAGAAGCAAAAGGCCTCGGTCCTGGCCGCGGCAGACCGCAACCGCTCGCAGCCCAGGCCGGGCCCTTCGACTGGGCTCCCGGTAAGGGAGTTCCCGAGGCCCGAATCAACCTTCCTCCGGGGGCGAGCCGGGCTTGGATGGCCCGGCCGGCTTGTTTTTGCCGCGGAGCTCCCAGAAAGCATTGAGAAAGAAGACGGCAGAGAGGCTGAGCATGATGAGGATCTCGAACAGGCCGTCGACTGTGGTCATCGAGCCACTGACGACGATCCAGGCAATGCCAGCAAGCGGAATCAGCCCAAGCACGATGGAGACCAAGAGCATCACGGCAAGCAAGTCGCCTCCTCACATCTCGCCTACGCTCGGATCAAGCGTTAAGCAGAACCGTTTCCTCACACCCGCTACTGTTTAAATGTCTCGTCGACAGTCTTACTTTCTTTGGCTGCGAGCGTGACTTTCTGATCCTTTTCACCAAGCTTTTCGTGGACGAAAGCCAGGGTATAGTCGCCCGGTGGCAAGTCCTTGATCTCAAACTTTCCATCGGCGCCGGTGACCGCGAAGTAGGGATTCTTCAGCACGTTGATGTACATCTTCATCCACGGATGCTGGTTACACTTGACGGGAAGAAGAATTTCCTCGCGCGTAAAACTCTTACTAAGGGGCGCGGACTGCGGGGGTTGCGATTCGTTCCATTCGCGGTTGTCTCTCGGCTGGGGATGAATGTTGTGCGTGGTGGGATCGCTGTTGACGATCTTGAGGTCCTGGCCGGCCATCACGCCGAGCATGTGCGGATGATACCTGCAGCCGCTCTGGTCGAGAGTGACGGCTTCTTTCGGGACGTCAAAAGTGCGGCTGCCAAGGCCGTCCTTTACATAGACGAAAACGTTCGCGAGACGGCCCCCGCTCACGACGACAGCTTCCGCGGTATTACTCCCCTTGCAGGCGGGGTCTTGGCTCATGTCGATCTTCGCGGCCGGCGGCGGCGTGCCGTCAAAGTTCACAGTGCCACTGACTGTGGCAGCGGTCGTGAGATCGACGGGCGTGGCAGCCGGAGCCGCCGCGGGAGCACCCGCGGGCTGCTCCGCAGTTTCCTCCTTCTTGCCGCAGCCGGCGACGAGGAGGAGTCCACACGCCAAGGGCAGGCTGAGAATTCTCACCCAGGTTTTCGTTTTCATTTTTTGCTCTCTCTCTTGAGAATGAAAATCTTACACAGTAGAAAATCCTATTTGCTGACTCCGTGACCACCGCTGGCGCTTGCAGCGGGCGAACCAGGGCTTGTTGCTGCGCGCGAGCGCCCCATCGCGGAAGCGACGCGGCGCTGCTCTTCGGGCGTGAGCTGCAAAATGTAGTCCACCAGGAGTTTCGTGTGGTCCTTGTCATACCCTTGGAACGAAGGCGGCGTCGGGCCGGCAAAGACCCAATGGCCGTTCTCGCGTTTAAACAAGCCCGAAGGCATGGAAGTGCCCGGGCTAATGGCTTGCGGATCGAGCATCCACTGCTCCATCCAATCGGGCTTCAGGCGGCCGCGAGCCTGCAGAAAGTTTGGCGCGGTGGCGAAGCGGTCGTGCGCGGGATCGCCGGTGGCGTGACACTTCAGGCACGGCGCGGCATTGCTGCTAAAGAGACTGCGGGCCATTTCCGTTTCCTTGGCGGTGAGCACGGGGACTTCTTCGGGAATGTACGGAAACGGCTGGCGCGATAGTGCCTGGAAGAAACGCACGAGTTTGCCGAGCTCGTTTTCGGAGAACGAGAACGTGGGCATGTGCACCTGCAGGTAGCTGCGAACGCCGTTGCGATTCGTGTCTTTGTCGTTGAGCGCGGGGTTTTTCAGGAAGCGCAGCAGCCATTGAGGATCGACGCGCGCGCCTTCAGTCAGCAGCTTGGGAGGCAGTTGCTCCTGAGCGTCTTGATAACGCGCCAAGCCCATGAGAATGGTTTTCTGTCCGGGAATGAGCTGGTGGCAGCCCATGCAGTTGTACTTCTTGACCACCCACCAGCCTTCCTGAATGTCTTTGCGATAGTCGAGCGGCCGATATTGATAACTGGGGGGAAGGGGATTTTCCTGACTGCCGAGCAGAAACGTGGTGAGCGCGCGAATCTGCTCCTTCGTGAGGTGCAAGTTCGGCATGCGCAGCTTCTCGGTTTCATCGGAGAAGATTTTCCCCTGGTCCCAGATGTTGGGCTCGGCGAGCTTGTGCTCGAAGAAGCCTTTGTGGTCATACCAGGACTCCTTGGCGGGGCCTTCGGGCAGACGCGCCAGATCCTCGGGGTCCTTGATGGGCTCTTGGCCGCCGCGCTCGGCGACTTCCGTGAGCAGCGCGAAGTCGAGGCGCTCTACGGGCTTGCTGCCTTCGGTCGTCAGTTCCGTACCGATGCGGCCTTCGTCCTCAAGGCCGGAAATCTCATGGCAGCCGAAGCACCCAAAGAAGCGAACCCACTTCTTGCCTTCTGCCTTCAGTTTCGGATCGTCCATGAACGAGGCGTCGAGGTAGTCCGAAGGATTTTTCCGCTTGAGGGTGACGAGATAGCTAGCGATATCCTCGGCGTCGGTCTCCGAGAGGCGCAGGCTGGGCATTACGGTCATGTTCTGGACTTGGAGTTCATGGCCGTCGTTCGGGCACTTGCTGTGATCGAGGTCGAAGACGAAAGGTAGCCCTTTCTTTTTGTAGTCCTCGGGGCCGATGTCTTTTTTCTCGTACGGACAATAGGGGCGGGTGCGTTCACGAGCATTGTGGACCCAGCGGACCAGATAGTCGTAATTGGCTTTTTCGCCAACGCGCGTGAGATTGGCGGCAAACGTGCCACCCTGCATCTCGTCGCCCTCGCCGATGGAATGGCAGGCGAGGCACCCGCGCATTTCGAACAATTCCTTGCCATGAGCGGCGTTGCCGGGCTTGTGCTTGGGCAGAGGATCGGTCAGACCGGATTGCCAGACGAATGCGGCAATGGAGCGAATCTGTTCGTCGGTCAAGCGGAAATTCGGCATCTTGGTGGTGGGCCGGAAGTCG
>DATAIH010000212.1:0-1528 GCA_036262755.1 Candidatus Acidiferrum sp. | reverse complement strand
GGAAAAGCTCCAAGTAGTGGCTGAAGCGTCCGATGGTCAGGAAGCGGTTCGCTACTCGGAGTCCTTGCACCCCGATATCGCCGTCGTTGACATCAGCATGCCAACGTTGAACGGCATCGACGCGGTGCGGGAGATGAGCCGCTCCTGCCCGAAGACAAAGACCATTCTGCTGACGCAACATGAAGAGGATCAGTACATTCGAGAAGCGCTGGAAGCCGGCGTTCGCGGATACGTCCTGAAAAGTCAGGCGGCGAACGATCTGGTTCACGCTATTCAGCAGGTTGCGCGCGGCCAATTCTATCTGAGCCCCGGCGTTTCCAGGGCGGTTGTGGAAGCCTACCGCACAAAGTCGCAAACGCCCTCCGATCCGCTGACGGTTCGGGAGCGCCAGGTGTTGCAACTCATTGCCGAGGGAAGGTCGACAAAGGATGTAGCTTCGCTTCTGGGAATCAGCGTGAAGACTGCCGAATCTCATCGAACCAGACTCATGCAGAAATTGGATATTCATGAAACCGCAAGCCTTGTGCGCTATGCGGTTCGCCGGGGGTTGGTACAACCCTGAAATGATCGGGGAAACTGTTAGGCTTCGCGCCTCTTTTAGCTGCGCGTCACCGGTCAGTCGCGCGGCGCAAAACGACGCGACGCGGCCCTACCGGCAACCGTAGGTGCGCAGCCTCTGCAGTTGTTGACTAGCTTCGCGGTTTCCGCTCTTGGCCGCCGCTTTGAGGAGGATCCTGGCTTGTTCGCAATTCCTCGGGACACCCTCGCCCTTCAAGTAAAGCCGTGCCAGATCCACTTCCGCGGCAGAATTGCCCGCCCCTACCGCAGACCAGAGACGACTTACCTCCGCGCTTCTCTCGGCGGCAAGGCTTGAAGTTCGAGAGGCTGAGTGACCTGCGTCTTCCTTCGTGCGCGGGATCTTTAGGCTGGGAGTCTCGGAATTATTTTGGGCAGAGGAATTAACTGGATCAGAACTTGCGAGCGCCTCGGTTTGAGGGGCATCGGGAATTGATTTGGCTGGCAAGGGGGGCGGCGGAACCTGAGGCAAATCTGCCAAGGCAGAAGAACTCCGCGATTGCGAGTCGGTAGTTCCGTTCAGTTTCTCCCCCAGCCGAATTAATGCATCAGCGACTTTTGGACGAATCTTCGGGACCACACCGAGATTTTGAGCGACCGCAACGCACGCCAATAAAAACGCCACGATAAGGAATCCTGTCGCGACGTGCCGTAAGAACCCTCGTCGAACCCCGGAAGAATCCTGCGATTGCAAGGTCAAATCCGCGTTCATGAGGGGCAGCAGAATGGGGGCCAGGCGGGGCTCGACCGGCCGTGTTCCACGGACGTGCATTGGCAGCGGTGGGATCGGGCTGGTATCCAGGTTGGAGCTGCCACGAGGAATATCCGGCACTTGTTCGACTGCCAAGGTAGGCAGCGGATATTCCTGGCGCTCGTCGGCGACCCCCGACTCGCCCGCTTGCTTTAGCCAGCCCCGGATTCGATTACAACTATCAGCGCCGAGGTCAATGAA
>DATAIH010000211.1:0-15069 GCA_036262755.1 Candidatus Acidiferrum sp. | reverse complement strand
ACGATCCGCACCAGCCAGTTGGATTTGGCAGCGTCCCAGGAAATTTCCACTCGGTCGGCATGCATCGCTTTCCTCCACGTCCGCAATTATCCAGGATTCTACTCCATGAACCTTCCCGAATAAACATGGCTTAAACTGGAGGGCGCGCGACATAGGAGTGGGCAGTCTTGCAGGTTCTCTTTTTTTGGCCTAATATCCTAGCGTAGTTGTACGTTAGGACAGGTCGGATTATCCTCGTATGGAGAGTGTCCATGACTGAATCGCTTCATGAGCTGGAACAGCAGCGCAGCAGTATCTTCCAGGAAATCGTTCGACTGCCCGACTTTCGCAGCGGATCGATCACCGCCACGCGCGGCACCTGCGGCAAGCCGAACTGTCACTGCCATCAGGCCCATCATCCCGGACACGGTCCCCACTTTCGCCTCACCCGCAAGGCGAATGGGAAGACCATCACGGAGACCTTCTCCACGCCAGCCGAACTGCACAAGGCGGAACGAGAGGTGCAGGCTTATCACCGCTTTCGTCAGCTCGCGCAACAGTTGTTAGAGGTCAATGAGAAAATCTGCCGCGCTCGCCCGCTTGAGCAGGAACTGACTCCACAGAAAAAAAAACGGCGATCTTTATCCAACAGGAAATCACCCGCGAACTAGAACATCTCTTGCAGCTCATTTTTTCCGAAAGGGGCCGGACGGGTCGTCTGGATTTGGAAGCCATCGAGATGGCCATGCGTTCGGCGATGCACCAAGCGGGGGCGGCGGCACTTACCGAACTGCTGAAATTTGATCCTCCCGGCCCAGAACAGCGGCAGTTGTCCTGCACCTGCGGCCGCACGGCCCATTATGTGGAGCTACGCTCGAAACCTGTGCTGACGGCGGTAGGAAAGGCAGAATGCCTGCGCCCGTATTACTTGTGTGACCGCTGCCATCGCGGCCAGTTCCCCATCGATGTCGGACTCGACATAGAAGACACGGAACTGTCTCCCGGCGTGCGGCGCATGCTGGCCATGGTCGGCCAGCAAGGGGCTTTCGACCAAGGGCGCCAGCAAATGGAGCTGCTGGCAGGTCTATCCGTCACCACCAAGGCCGTGGAGCGCACTGCGGAAGCCATCGGAGCCGATATCGAAATGCGCCAGCAGCACGAACTCAAACAGGCTCTGCAACTGAACTTACCGATTCCCTTGGGACCACGGATTCCCGTCCTCTACGTGGAGATGGACGGCACGGGTGTTCCCGTGGTGCGTAAGGAAACCGAAGGACGTGCGGGGAAACAGGACGGTCAACCGGGGCATACCCGGGAAGCGAAGATCGGTTGCATATTTACGCAGACGACGGTGAACGAGGAAGGGTATCCGGTACGAGACGAAGACTCGACCACCTATGTGGGCGCTATCGAGACTGCCGAGGACTTCGGCCGCCGGCTCTATGCGGAAGCTTGGCGGCGGGGATGGAGCCGCGCGGAGAAAAGGGTTGTTCTGGGAGACGGCGCGGAATGGATAAGGAACCAGGCCGATCTGCATTTCCCCGAGGCTACGCAAATCGTCGATCTGTATCATGCCCGGGAACACCTGCGGGTGGTAGCCCGCCAACTGTATCCCGACGATGTACCAGCCCAAAGGCGTTGGAGGATGGTGAAGCAAAACAAACTGGATAATGGACAGATCGAAAACGTAGTGACTTCGCTGCACGCGCTCGAACGCTCCCACCGCGGTTTAGCGGAGATCCTGCAGATCGAAGCGAACTATTTCGAACAGAACAAAGAGCGGATGCGCTATCCGGAATTTCGTAAGCAGGGATTTTTCGTGGGGTCCGGGGTGGTCGAAGCTTCGTGCAAAACGATAATCGGTAGGCTCAAACAGTCCGGCATGTTCTGGACGGTACGCGGGGCTAACGCCATCATCACCCTCCGTTGCTGTCACCATAGCGGAAAATTCGAGGATTACTGGACCGCCAGACGGGCACAGGCTTCACTTTAAAGTCGTGCACCCGAGTGGGAGGGCGGCGCCGGAACGTCACGGCTTCTTGGGCTTCCTAGGGAAAGTGACGGAGCGAACGATACCTTCGCCTTCCTTGACGAAGATCACCTGGTTCGGCTTGATGTCTTTGAGCGCGTCGAGCTGTCCGCTGGGCCAGCGGATTTCCAGCAACTCGACCTTCTCCGCTTTCCCGATTCCGAAGTGCACGCGCAAATCGTTCTGCGAGAAATAGCCGCCGCCGCTGCGCACTTCATCGATCTGTGAATGCGCATTCTTTTCCTCCGGCGGGCGCGTAACGCAGCGCAGGCGCGCCCCGATCCCGCTGCGATTCGATTTCGTCCCGACGGTTTTGATCTTGATCCAGTTGTTGCCGGTCGTGGAATCACAGCGAAGAAGCTGCGGAAAATCGTTCACCGTATTCACCACCACGTCGACGTCGCCGTCGTTGTCAAAATCCCCGAACGCGCACCCTCGCGCCGCCACGGGCACTGAAATCCCCGGCCCGGCGTCGTCGGAAACGTCATTGAAACGCCCATTGCGCAAATTCTTGTAAAGCAGCTTGCGCTGCGGGTACCCCGCTTCCGTCTTCAGCTGTTCCACTTCCGGATACACATGCCCGTTGCAAATCAAAATGTCCGCCCAGCCGTCGTTCTCCATGTCGAAAAACCCGCAGCCCCATCCCAGGTACTGGGTGTGCTTGCCAAGCCCTCCCTGAAACGTGGCATCCTCAAAATTCGCGCCGCCAAGATTGTGATAGAGCGACGGGGTGTCGCCCGCGAAATTCGTTTTCACCAAATCGAGATTGCCGTCGAGGTCGTAATCCGCTGCGGAAATCCCCATACCCGCCTGCGGCTTGCCATCGGCGCTCAGCGCGCAGCCGGCTTCGACTGCGATGTCGCCGAACGTCCCGTTCTTTTTGTTCTGATACAGCGCGCTCGCCGTCGAGTCATTGGCAACATAAATGTCCGGCCAGCCGTCGTTGTCAAGGTCCGCCGTGAGGACGCCCAAGCCATAGGTGCCGTTCGCTTTCAGAATCCCTGATTTTTCACTGACATCGGTGAACGTGCCATTCCCGCGGTTGTGATACAGAATGTTTTTCCCGCCGATCAGCCCCGGCGGCCCGCAAGCCACCATGACGCCTTTGTACAGGCACGGCCCGGACTCGGGAACCGGCGCGGTCTTTAAGTCCAGATCGATGTAATTCGCAACAAAAAGATCGAGATACCCGTCGCGGTCGTAATCCACGAACGCGCAGCCGGTGTTCCAACGCTTGCCGTCCCCCGCCACACCGGCTTTCTCACTCACGTCGGTGAACGTGCCGTTGCCATTGTTGTGGTACAGCACGTTTTTCCCGAAGTAGGTGACGAACAAATCGTCGAAGCCGTCGTTATCGTAGTCGCCGATACAAACTCCCTGGCCCCACCCGGAATGCACCAGACCGGCTTTCTCGGTCACGTCGGTGAACGTTCCGTCGCGGTTGTTTTTGAAAAGATGATTGCTCGGCTCCCCTTCGGCGGGAAACCCTTCCAGGCGCGTGCCGTTCACGAGGAAAATATCCAGCCAGCCGTCATTGTCGTAGTCGTAGAACGCCACACCGCACCCGGTGGTCTCTAGCAGATATTTGTTCTTGTGCTCGCCGCCGTAAGTGGTTTTTGCATTGAGTCCGGATTCCCGGGCCACATTTACAAAGGTGACGCCCAGATCCGGAGCTGGGCTCGCGGCAGGGTGCTCGAGCGCACCGGCGACAAACGGGTGCGCTGAAGCCCGCGGCGCCGGCACCGGTCGCGCTAGAGCCAAGACTCTTTCAAACGGGAGCACCAGTGCCGAGCGGCAGAGCGAGCGAAGAAATTTACGGCGCGTGGAAGCCAATAGGAACGGACCTTTCCTGAAGAAGCGCGTGCGAGAGCCCCGCACTTTCTTTTATAGTAAGGCCGCTGGTCATTGCAAGTTCAGGACTCCGGAGAGCCACAGAAATGGAAACCTCCAACGACTTTTCCGACCGCCCGCAAGGAAAGCTTTCGAGTAAACGGCCAAAAACAGTCTTTGCTTGCATTACGGTTATTCTGGGTAGCGCGGCGGCCCAGGCTGCCTGGGGCCAGCAGGCGAAACAAGTGCCTCCCGCTATGGAACTTTCGCGCACCGTGCGCCCCTCGGAATTTCTGCCGATCACCGGCCAACGCTCGGCACTGTTCGGAAACGAGGCCGGCGAGATGGAGGCGTGGGTCTATCCGCTGAAACTTTTCCGCGAATTTCATTTGAACTTTCTTACCCAAGGACGAGTTCTCCCTGCCGCAAAGCTTGCTCGCACGCTTACGGTGCGCCCGGAATCCGCCACCCTTCTCTACGCCGGCGACACTTTCACCGTGCGCGAAACCTTTTTTGTCCCCGTCAGCGAGCAAGGCGCCATCATTGTTCTGCATGTGCAAACCGAGCAGCCTCTCGAAATCGAAGCGGTCTTCCGTCGCGACTTCCAACTCGAATGGCCGGCGGCGCTCGGAGCCACTTACCTCGATTGGAGCGTGCCGCAACATGCCTTTTATTTTGGCGAGGAACAAAAGAAATTCGCCGGGTTTGTCGGCTCGCCCACCGCAAGCGATACCCACGCCGAATACCAGACCAATTATTCGGAATCCGAAACGAGTTCCTTCCGGCTGGGAGCCACGGAGAAAGGCAAAGAGACGAAACTCATTGTCATCGCCGCCTCGACGGAAGGCCGCCAGGCGGCCGAAGACACCTATCGGCATTTGACCGCGGATTACGCCGCATTGCTCAAAGAATCCCAGAAATACTACCAGGACTACCTCGCGCGTACCGTCCGCCTGGAGCTTCCTGACGCGCAAATCCAGCAGGCCTACGATTGGGCGCGCGTGAGCATGCTCCAGGGGCTCGTCAGCAATCCCTATCTCGGCACCGGCCTGGTGGCCGGCTACCGCACTTCCGGCGAATCCCAGCGTCCCGGCTTCGCCTGGTTTTTTGGCCGCGATTCCTTTTGGACCTCGCTGGCGCTGAATGCGGCCGGGGATTTTTCGACCGCGCGCACTGCGCTCGCGTTCATCGGCAAATTTCAGCGCGACGACGGCAAAATTCCGCATGAGATTTCGCAGGGCGCTCCTTTTGTGGACTGGTTTAGGGGCTATCCGTATCCCTACGCCTCCGCGGATTCGACGCCGCTCTACATCATTGCCGTCAACGATTACGTGGTCCAAAGCGGCGACACCGCCTTCGCCAAAGAAAAGTGGGACAGCCTCTGGAAAGCCTACGAATTCCTGCGCGCGACCTACGACGAGCACGGGTTCGCGAAAAACCTCGGTGTCGGACACGGCTGGGTCGAAGGCGGCCCGCTGCTCCCAGTGAAAACCGAGCTGTATCAAACGGGGCTCGGCATCGAAGCGCTCGGCGCGCTCTCGAATCTGGCGCATCTCGCCGGCAAAGAAGACTCGAGCAAGGAGCTCACGAAAACCTTCGCCGAGCAGCGGCCGCAGATGAACGACACGTTCTGGCTCGCCGACAAGAAGCGCTTTGCCTTTGCGCTGGACAAAGACAACCGCCCGGTCGACGAACCCAGCGTGCTCACGACCGTGCCGATGTGGTTCGGCTTGCTCGATGAAGCGAAAGCCGACGCCATGATCACCGAGCTCGCCGATCTCGATCAGCAGGCGGACTGGGGCATGCGCATCATTTCCGACCGTTCGCCGAAGTTCAGCGGCGGTGGCTACCACTTCGGCTCGGTGTGGCCGCTGTTTACCGGCTGGGCTTCGGTGGGCGAGTATCGGTATCACCGCGCCTTTCCCGCTTACGAAAATTTGCGCGCCAACGCGCTGCTCGCCTTTGACGGGTCGCTCGGCCACATCACCGAGGTCCTCTCGGGGGATTTCTACCAGCCCCTTTCCACCAGCTCGCCCCACCAGATCTGGTCCGCCGCTATGGTGGTGAGCCCGCTACTGCGCGGCCTGCTTGGCTTAGAAACCGAGGCCGCCAGGGGAACGCTTCGCTTTCAGCCGCACGTTCCGGCCGATTGGTCTTCGTTCGTCATTCGCGAGGTTCCGGTGGGATCGGCAAGAATCGAATTAAAGTACTCCAAAGACCTCGACGGAATCACCTTGGAAGCAGGAGCTCCGGAGGGAGCTTCTGGCAAAGTCTCCATCGACTTTGCGCCCGCGGTCAGCCTGCGTGCCAAAGTCCTCGGCGTCGCACTCAACGGCCGCGCGACCGAGTTCCATGTACAGACGAATAGTGTCGACCAGCATATCCTCGTCCGTATTCCCCTGTCGGCCGGGGCAAATTCGCTGCGCATCCGCCTCAAAGATGATTTTGGACTTACCTACAATTCCACTTTGCCCGTCCTGGGAGCCACTTCCGAAGGCCTGCGGATGGTGTCCGAGACCTGGTCCCCCTCGCGCGACCGCCTCACGATCGCCGCGACAGGCCTCGCGGGCTGTCAGTACCGCCTCCCGGTCTGGAACCCCTCACAGATTGCCTCCGTCTCCGGTGCCAAGCTTTCCAAGGATCCTGATGGGAGGAGCGAGCTTCTCGTCGAGTTTCCGACAAACGCCGCCGAGCTCTTCGCCCATCGGACGATTGCCATTGAATTCGCCTCGCAGTCCAAGGAACACTAGCCCGGGCAACACGAGAAACAGCTTCTTCCCGACCATCAGGACACCCAGCGCGCGCATTCGCTCGGGCGGGCTTCGGATACTTCTCCGCGAACTTTCCGGGTCTCGTGGTCTGCGGCAACTTGCCGGTAGCTCAGAAGAAAACCCCGGCCTATAATCAAACCCATCGCCGGCTTTGCTTGCGAGGCCCCAGGCGACGTGAGCTGGCCATGAAGAGTCTTGCCGAGTATCTGGAGCTGTCCGCGAAGGCGCATGGCCACCTGTGCGCCGGGCAAGTTCTCGGCGTGCGCCTGGCGATGCTCGGTCTGCGGGAACTGGGAATCGACGATCCGGTCGCCGAGCGCAAACGCCTGGTGACTTATGTCGAGATCGACCGCTGCGTTACCGATGCCGTCGCGGTGGTAGCCAACTGCCGGCTGGGCAAGCGCGCGCTGAAATTCCGGGACTGGGGCAAAGTCGCGGCAACTTTTGTGGATCTGCAAACCGGCCGGGCCATCCGCGTGGCAGCGAAAGAATCCTCCAAGCAAGCGGCGCGCGAAATGTTCCCCGAAGTCGAAAAAGAAGCCGGCCAGCAAAAAGCTTACGCGCAGCTTCCCGATGAAGTCTTGTTCGACAAGCACTGGGTGAAGGTGCAAGTCCCAGCGGAAGATTTGCCGGGCTTCAAAGGCCCGCGCGTCGTTTGCGCCCAATGCGGTGAGGGCATCAATTTCAAACGCGAAGTCGTGGTGGATGGTCGCGCGCTGTGCCGCTCCTGCGCTGGCGAACGGTACTACGAACCGGTTGCCTGAGGTTTAGCGCAAGCGTTCGGGTTCGCGAGGTTTTTCTTGCTGGCCCGGGTTTTTTGGCGGTTCCACGTTGAGCATGCGGAGGACCGCGGGAGCGATGAGCGCCAGGAAAATGCACAAAAGCAGCAGGCCAGCCACACCTTCGAGCGTTCCCATGACCGTGCGATACAGCTCCAGGGTCCAGAATTCTTGCGCTAGCGCCGCTTGCAAGGCCGGCTTGTTCCACTCGGCAGCTGAAATATACTCCTGAAGGGCCTTAGCCCGAGTTCCACTGGAGATGCCCACAACTACAATCGCGAAGCGGATGTACTTTTCAAAGCCGCTGCGGACCACCGGGTCAACGACAAAGCGCCGCAAAACGGTGTCCATCGCTTCTCGCGAAAGCCAAGCAATCGTGGCGGACAACGCCAGCGCAAGCAGGAAGGAGGCGCCAAACAGGGCAATGAACATAGGGGGAACTCCGGGGCCTAAGTAAAGTCTTTCGTCAGTTGATTATTGCGCAAACATAGGGACACCCCAACCGCGAAATCCTTGCATGTTTCCAAAGTACCATGTTCTCCCGGGCATGGCGGTGCTTACGAACCTCGTCAAACTTTGGTTCTGCGTTAGAATTATTCTTTCATGCTGAACCTCCCCCCGATCACCCTACGGCTGCGCAGTTTCAAGCTGATCGATCGCGTCGCTCTGGCGTTTCTCCTGCTCTGCTCGATTTTGTTCGGCGTCGCCTGCGGACTGCTTTTCGTTTACATCGGCGATTTGCCGGAGATTCGCGCGCTCGAAACCTACCGCCCCAACGTGGTCACGGAAATCTATGCCGATGACGGCCAGCTCGTAGGCAGTTTCGCGCTGCAGCGCCGCATCCTGATGACCTACGAGCAGGTCCCCAAAGTGCTCTATAACGCGGTCACGGCCATTGAAGACCAGCACTTCGAGCAGCACTGGGGCATCGACTTTCCGCGCATCTTCACCGCGGCGCTGCGCCACCTCACGCGAGGCCGCCGCGCCGGTGGCGCCAGCACCATCACCATGCAGCTCGCCGGCAATCTATTTCTGGACCGCAGCGACATCAGCTTTCGCCGCAAAGCGGAAGAAACCCTCCTCGCGCTGCAGATCGAGCGCCGCTATAGCAAGCCGCAAATCTTCACCATGTACGCGAACCAGGTGTACCTGGCGCACGGCAATTACGGATTCGCTGCCGCTTCCCAGTTTTATTTCGCCAAACCGGTCACCGATTTAACGCTTCCCGAGGCGGCCTTGCTCGCGGGCATGATCAATGGCCCGAAATACTCTCCCCTGCTGAATCCGGAGGGCGCGTTGGTGCGGCGCAACCTGGTGCTGCAGCGCATGGAAGAAGAGGGAAAGATCACTCCTCGAGAGCAAGCCGCGGCAGCGAAGTCGCCGCTCGGCTTACGCGTTCAGTATCCGCGCAACGACCTTGCGCCCTATTTCTTCGAAGAGCTTCGGAAATATCTGGAAGCCACCTATGGAACCGAGGCGGTTCACGAGCGCGGCCTGCGCATTTACACGACGCTGAACGTGCACATGCAGCAGGTCGCCAATCAGGCCGTGCGCGACGGGCTGCACGCCTACGAGCGACGCCACGGATGGAAAGGGAATCTGCCCAACGTCCTGCGCGACAATCTGGGCAAGCTAGACACCTATGAAGACGAGGATTGGCGACACGCCATCGAGAAAGGCAGCTACGTTACGGGACTCGTCGTGAGCGTCAGCGATCGCGAAGCGGTCATCAAAATCGGGCCTTACCGCGCCATTCTTTCGCCGGCCGATGTTGCCTGGACCGGCCGTCGGAAGCCTTCTGAATTGCTGAAGGTGGGCGACCTGGCGCAGTTCTCGATCCAGGAATTGCGCACTACCACGGCGCGCGTGCAACTCGAACAGCAGCCGGGGCCGCAAGCCGCTCTGTTGTCGATTGACAACGCCACCGGCGAAATCAAAGCCATGGTTGGTGGCTATAGTTTTGAAGATTCCAAATTCAACCGAGCAACCCAGGCGGTGCGGCAGGTCGGCAGCTCTTTCAAGATTTATGTGTACGCGGACGCTCTGGAAAAGGGCGCATCGCCCTTCGACACCATCGTGGATTCGCCATTCACGACCATTAGCGGCGGACAGACTTATGCACCGCACAATTACGATGAAAAATTCGAGGGCACGATCACGCTGCGGCGCGCGCTGGCCGGCTCGCGCAATGTCCCGGCCGTGAAGCTGGCGGAAAAACTGGGCATCAACTCCGTCGTGGACATGGCGCGGCGTTTCGGCATTACCACGCCGCTGCCGCCTTATTTGCCGCTCGCCCTGGGAGCGGCGGACATGAAATTGCTCGAGCACGTTTCCGCCTTCACGGTGTTTCCGGACGATGGCATCCGCATTAATCCGTACATGATCCGGCGGGTGAGCAGTTACGATGGTGCCGTGCTGGAAGAAGCGCATCCGGAAGTCCGTGACGTGGTCTCACCGGAAGTCGCGCGCACCATGACCGCAATGCTCGAAGAGGTCATCAAGTTCGGCACGGGTGTGGCCGCGAAACCGCTGGGGCGGCCTGCCGCCGGAAAGACCGGCACTACGCAGGATTACACCGATGCCTGGTTCATAGGATTCACGCCGCAGATCACCGCCGGGGTGTGGGTGGGCTTCGACGATAAACAAATCTCCCTTGGCAAGCGAGAGACCGGCGCGCGAGCGGCGCTGCCGATCTGGCTGGAATTTATGCAAGGCGCCCTCGCGGGAACTCCGGCTACCGATTTCCCGAATGTCGTTCCGCTCGAACAGTTGGCGGGCGGGCATCAGCTGCAGCTGGATACTCCCGATACCGCCCCCACCGAAGACGAACCGGCCGCGCCGAAGGAAAAGCCGCCTGCCGTCGTTCCAACGAGCAAGACAGGTACGCCGGGGGCAACCGCCCCGCCGGGTTAGACGGCAGATCGATCGCTTGCGCCTGTCTCGAGGTCAGGTGCAAGTTGACTCGGGAAAGCATTGACCTGGCATGCGGGGAAACCCGTTGGGCCGGTCGGCGCCGAACATGGTTGCCCGCAGGGGCGCCTCTTGCTAGCCAAGAGAACGGGAAACCGCGCACGGGACGAGGGAGCTCCATACTTTGCTTCACGCTAAGCGCCGCTCTTTCGAAAGGGATCCCACCCGCCGGCGCTCAGCGGCTGCTCGTGGCCATGCTCATCACGCAAGACTAGGTTCGATTGCTTCCGAATTTGCCCGATCGGCGTGAGAGGGATGCTTTGGAAGGCACGCGGAAGTAGCTTTGTCTTGTGCAACGGGACGGTAAAGAGCAGTTCATAGTCGTCTCCGCCATGCAAAGCGAGTCTCCAGGGATCTAAACCGTACTTGCCGGTAATGTCCGGGGTGCGCAGGCAGGGGATATAGCGACGTTCAAGGCACGCCCCCACGCCACTGGCCGCGCACAGACGCTCGAGATCGCTCGAGAGGCCATCGGAGAGGTCCATCATCGAGCTGGCGAGCCGTTCCTCTGCCAACCACTGTCCCAGAGCCAGCCGGGGCTCCGGGTACAGGTGCTTTTTCGTAAGAGAATTCCTCCCTTGGCCGAGCCCGCGACAGCGTCGGAGGACTTCGAGCCCTAGTTCGGCCTCTCCCAAGCGCCCGCTTACATAGATGAGTTCTCCTGGGCCAGCTCCCGAGCGAGCTATGCCGCGGCCGGCCTCAACTTCGCCGACGACCGTAACGCTCACGGAAATCTCCCTCCGGCGCGTGGTGTCTCCGCCAGCCAAAACGCATCGGAACTTCCGGGAAGCGCGTCCGAGACCGGCGAGAAATTCGTCGAGCCAGCGACCCGTGTGGGTGTCGGGAAGCGCGAGGCTTAGCAGGAAGCAGCGGGGAACTCCACCCATTGCCGCGATGTCGCTCAAGGCCCGCGCAAGGCATTTCCATCCCACAGAGTCGGGCGGATGCTTTTCCCGGAGAAAGTGGGTGCCCTCCAGGAACCAGTCACAAGTGAGGATGATCTCATTCCTTGCCCGAGGGCGAAAAAGTGCCGCATCGTCCCCGATCCCAAGGCGAACTTGCCGCGAGACGGAGCGGGGAAGCCTGAGCGCCCGGTCAATCTTGTCGATCAGTTGTCTTTCTGGCACGGTCATGAGCAAACTCGAGGCAAAAATGCTCTCCTTTTTCCTTGCTCTTGCTCCCCGCTATCGGCCGCCATCGAACGACCTAGCGTTATAGCGTACTCCTGCCGACGTTGGCCGGCGACTCGGCTGTAGGCTTCACATCCCAAAGAGATTACGCCGGAAGGAGTACCTGTCCTTGCGTACAGGAAACTGGTACGCACCGCCTGTACCGGGCTGGTACTAAAATCAGGGTTGACGAACCCTTCCCCAGAAACTAGTATGGGCCTGGTCGCGAACCAACCCACTCGGTTCAGATTAGTCATCGGTTTCCGCGGGTACTTGGGGTGAGCCACCCGCACTCGGCGAGTACAAGGGGCTGAAGGCCCTCTAGGTGAGCATGAGAGGCAAGAGCTATACATTTTTTATAGCATCCACGCCCGGGAAGTTCCGGAAGGTGGTACTACCAGCCTACCTACTACACGGTGTGGTCGTTCTCGCCTTGATCGGTGCCATCAGCGTCACGGCAGCTGTGGCGTCGTACTCACGGATGCTGTGGAAAGTTGGAAATTACAACGCCGTTCGCCACGAGCTAGAAGCCAGAACCCAGCAGTACCGCCAGCTGCAAGCCACCGTCAATGATACCAACCAGCGCCTCGACTCTTTGCAATCTCTCGCGACCGAAGTAGCCATGACCTACGGTGTGCTGCGGTACCATCCGGCGGCCTTCGATCAGACCGACAACCCGGTGGACTCGCAGGATGCGTTTGACCGCTCGATTGCGCAGTACACCTTCTTGAAGCGCAATGCCGCGATGATCGCCGTGGCGAGCGGCGGATTGCAATTGCTCTCGCCTAAGAGTAGGCTCGCGGATTCCTCTTACACTCCTTCGATTTGGCCGGTGATGGGGCACATCACGGATAGCTTCGGCGAGCGGCTGGACCCGTTCAGCGGAGAAGGCGCGTTCCATACGGGAATCGATGTCGCGTCCGACTACGGCGCACCGGTGCACGCGACCGCGGATGGGGTGGTGGTCATCGCCCAGACTCACCCGGGCTATGGCCGGCTGGTCGTGATCGATCACGGATTTGGGATTACCACCTGGTACGGGCACCTTTCGGCGTTTTCGGCGGTAGTGGGGGCCCGCATTAAGCGCGGTGAGGTGGTAGGGTACACCGGCATTAGCGGGCGATCGACCGGACCTCACGTGCACTATGAAGTACGAATGAACAACGCGCCGGTCAACCCGTGGCGGTACATGAAGTCGGGTCCGGCGGGCGACTAGGGATTCCGAAAGAAAGCGGGAAGGGAATGCGGGCTTTTGGCCCGCTTTTTTTGTTTTAAGCGCTCGTGGGAAGACTCGGGATCAATGGCCAATTTCTTGTCTCTAGCTCCTCAGGTCTTAGGTGTGACCGCCTTTCTTGGCGTGAGCCGTGTCCCCCGGAGCGGGGTTGGCAGGCGCGGCCCGGGTTGCACCAGCGGCGGAGCGCTTTGCTGATTCCAGAAATGCCGCTGTGATTTCAAACGTAATCCGGACGGACTTGGTGTCCCCGCGGTCCAGTCTCGAGACATCCGCGCCTTTCAGGAGCCCGAGGTACGCCTCGCGCAACGCCGGGTTCAACTGCTGCCGGGTCTTGGCGTCATTCAACCCGGCTTCCGCCAGGGACAGCACGCCAGTCAACAAATCGGCGAGCTGGCGCGTGGTTTCCTCGGAGCTACTTTCTCCTTCGGCCACCACGCGCAGGCCATCGTTCTCCGGTTTTCCGGCAATGGTGATCCACTGCAGCTCGTCCAAGATGGTGGAGAGTTGCGGCGAGCTAAAGCCGCCGGGGGCTTGTGAGGACAGCGCCTCGCCCGCTGCGGCGTCCTGGCGAATCACGGCGAAGATGGGTGAACCCGCCAGGCGCTCAAAACGCGTCTGCCACTCCGCGAGGTCGTCGCGTTTCTTGGCGCTTAGCCACTGGCCGAGATTCGGCCGATCGGTAAGAGCGATACGATCTTTGCTGAGAAAAACAAAAGTGATTTTTCTTGCGCCGCCGCTCTCCGGGACTTCGAAGATCTCTCGGCCGCCGCGTCTCTCCACGGTGCCGGACTTGAGGGCCACGGCAGAGATTTTCTGCTGATCGAATCTTCCCTCTGCCACCGCAAAGAAGGTGGAGTCCTGGCCGGTTTTCTGAAACGCCATCGCCACGCGGTTGAGATCGCGTTGGTAGTCGAAGCCCGTCTCGTTCAAGAACTTCGTGTAGTCCTCATCGGGTTCGGACTGCGGCGCCCACGCGTAGACTTGCTCGAGGAAACGAGCGGAACGCAGTTGCGTAAGGTCGGCAGAGAAGATCGCGCTCGCATCGGCGGGCATCAACTCGAGCAAATCACGGCGCGCAAAGGAATTCGGCGGGCTCGATCGCTGGTAGAGATATAACGCCGCGCCAGTCCCGAAAAGCAAACCAGCCGTCAAGGCAATCCATTCTCGCTTGTTTAGTTTCATTGGCCTGTACGTCCGCGATTCTCCCATGACTCGGCTTCGCGGAACCGAAGAATCCTATTCTGACCCGGCGAGAGAGGGCTGTGAGAATTCCTGCGACGGATAAGATGGCGCTCGCTTCTCTTTCGATCGTATGGTAAATGATAGATGGGAAATGGGATAGCCCTTGCACGCGTAAGCATGAGGGCGAAGGATTTCCACAACACTGGTTACTGACGTGCTCGAATTTGAGAGCGGCCCTTGCAATTCTAATTCCTCTTCTGGTAAACTTACTCGGTTTGAGCGGCGCTGGCGTAGCTCAGCTGGTAGAGCATCTGATTTGTAATCAGAGGGTCGGGGGTTCAATTCCCTCCGCCAGCTCCACCAGAAATTTTTTCTGGGGAGCGAGGCGGAACGAAATCTGGGGCAAAAAGCCAACGGGCTGGTGTCTCTTGACACGAGTCCTATTTGTGTTTTTGCATCGAACCTTCGGAACTCGTTGAGGAAAAAGCTCGGAACCCGTGGTTCGCTTCCGAAAAAAGTTTTTGCGGGACGGGTGGGTGAGTGGCTAAAACCAGCAGACTGTAAATCTGCCGCTCCTTGCGGGCTACGAAGGTTCGAATCCTTCCCCGTCCACCAGGCTCTCGTTGTGGAGATCGCAGGGTAATCGCATGCAAGCGATGTTCGTCAGCGGTCTGATAGGCGGCGGCGCCGCTCGGGAAAGGTGCGCCGCGGAAAACGCTTTTTGACGTAATCGAGGATGAAGCAGGCGAAAACGATGGGGAAACGGATTCGGCCTGGGTAGCTCAGTTGGTAGAGCGCGTCCTTGGTAAGGACGAGGTCACCGGTTCAATCCCGGTCCCAGGCTCCACAAGTTAGCCGGTATGGGAGGCCGGGAGATCTGCGGGGTTTGAGCGGGGGTAACTCAACGGTAGAGTCTCACTCTTCCAAGGTGATGGTTGCGGGTTCAAATCCCGTCCCCCGCTCCAAGAGGTTGCACGGTAGCGCCGCTTCGGCATAGAGGCGGGCGCAGAAGGCGAAAGGAAATGGCCAAGGAGAAATTCGAGCGCAGCAAGCCGCACGTGAACATCGGGACGATCGGGCACATCGATCATGGCAAGACCACCTTGACGGCGGCGATCACGAAAGT
>DATAIH010000210.1:0-26763 GCA_036262755.1 Candidatus Acidiferrum sp. | reverse complement strand
TTCGCCCGCCTTGAGAGCCCATCATCCATGGGCGGTCTTCCAGGCGATTCGGTGCGCGCTATGGTTCGCTCGCTAGACCGCGTTTTCGTGAAAGTGCACTTACGGGCACGCCGTTCGATGCGACGCGGCAGGTGATTCGTTTCGATGGAGTTCGCTCTATTGAGTACACCTGGGATTGGAACGAATAAGATGAACATGATTTGGAAATACAAGCTGTGGATAGCCGGATTATTGGGGTTGCTGGCTGTCGGCCTGATCGTTGTGGCAATACGGCCGAAGGGCGCATCAGGAGCGCCACCGAGCGCCCCGCCGATTGTCGAGGTCGCGCCTGTCGAGCAGAAGGATGTGCAGATCTATGTCGAACATATCGGCACGCTCGACGGTTTCGAGAACGCCGACGTCAGGGCTCAAGTGACCGGCTATCTGATGCGGCAAGACTACCAGGAAGGAGCGCTCGTCAAGAAGGGCCAACTCCTGTTTGAAATCGACCCACGGCCTTTCCAGGCTGCGCTCGATCAAGCAAGAGGCCAGCTTGATCAGGCCATTGCCACCCTCGCAAATGCTGAAGCCAACCAGCGTCGCACTCAGCTCGATGTTGACCGTTACACTCCTCTAGCAAAAGAACAGGCCGCCAGCCAGCAGGATCTCGATAACGCCATCCAAAATAACCTCGCGGCCAAGGCCAACGTGCAAACAGCCAAGGCGCAGATCGAAACCTACCAGGCGGCGGTGGAGACGGCGAAAATTAATCTCGATTTTACGCGGCTGATCGCGCCCATCGACGGCATCGCCGGCCAAGCACAGCTTCAAGTGGGCGCGCTCGTTACTCCGGCAAGCGGCGTGGTTACGACGGTTTCCACGGTGAACCCGATCAAGGTCTTTTTCACGGTCAGTGAAGCCGAATATCTGGAATGGCGGCAACGCTTTCCGACGGAGACCAGTACACAGGCGGCCGCCAAGGCTTTACACCTGCTACTCATTCTCGCTAATGAATCAACGTATCAATACGAGGGCACCTTTGACTTCGCCGACCGCCAAATCGACGTTGGCACCGGCGCAATTCGGATCGCCGCGCTATTCCCCAATCCCGACTACATCCTGCGTCCCGGAGGCTACGCCAGAGTTCGCGCGGTGATTCGGACCTTACACGACGCACTGGTCGTCCCACAACGTGCGGTTTCAGAGCTGCAGGGCAGCTATCAAGTCGCGGTTGTGGATGGCCAGAACAAAGTGAGCATTCGGCCGGTCAAAGTCAGCGATACGGTCGGCGGCGAATGGGTCATTACGAAAGGTCTGAAACCCGGCGAACGCGTTGTCGCCGAGGGCACGCAGAAAGTGCGTCCGGGAATGCAAGTGAAGACCGCGCCCTTCGTAGCGGAGACCAAGGCGGAGACGAAGGGGGAATAGTTCGATGTCGAAGTTTTTTATCAATCGTCCGATCGTCGCGATGGTGATTGCCATCCTCATGGTCATTGTCGGTGGGATCACCATACTGGCGCTGCCTGTGGCTCTGTTCCCGAACATCGCTCCGCCTGAGATTCAGATCCTAGCGACATACGTGGGCGCAGATGCGCGGACCCTCGAGCAGGCGGTGGCCACGCCCATCGAACAGCAGATGAACGGCGTGGACAACATGAACTACATGTATTCGCTGAACGCCACAGCCAACTCGAACACGACGCTGATTGTCGACTTCGATGAGAAGACGGATCCGAACACGGACTACATTCTGGCGCAAAGCCGCGAAACGCAGGCGGCCTCTCAGCTGCCTGCCGATGTCAACAATTACGGCATCACCGTCCGAAAGTCCGTTACCGCTCCCCTTATGTTATTTGCGGTGTACTCGCCTCAGGGCACGTACGATGCGACCTTCCTGTCGAACTACGCGTTCATCAATCTCGTCGATCCGATCACGCGCTCGTATGGCATCGGCAACGTCCAGGTGTTCGGGGCCGGCCAATACGCTATGCGCATGTGGGTTAGGCCCGACCAATTGGCCAAGCTCGGCATCACCGTTACGGACATCATCAGCGCCGTTCAAGCGCAAAACACTGTAAACCCAGCCGGCCAGGCGGGCGGCGCGCCGGCTCCCAAAGGCCAGGAATTTACTTACTCGGTTCTCGCTCAGGGCCGCCTCATTTCTCCTGACGAATTCGGAAATATCGTTCTCCGCGAAACTCCAGACGGCGGGATCGTCCGGATCCGCGATGTCGCACGCATCGAGCTCGGTTCGCAGGACTATAGCACCGCTGGCCGTTTTAATGGCAAGCCGAGCGCCATCGTGGCCGTGTACCAATTGCCGGGCTCAAACGCGGTGAACGCCGCGGCCGGCGTCATGAAGCTGATGAATGAAATGAAACAGCGCTTCCCGGCGGACATGGATTTTGCCACGGCCTTGGACACGACTCGAGCGGTTACGCAAGGCATGAAGGAAATCGTGGTGACTCTTCTGATTGCGCTCGCGCTCGTAATCCTTGTCGTTTATATCTTCTTGCAAGGCTGGCGTTCCACGCTGATCCCGCTCCTCGCTGTGCCGGTCGCGCTGGTGGGCACCTTCATATTTTTCCCGTTGTTTGGTTTTTCCCTGAACACCCTTTCGCTCTTTGGTTTGGTGCTGGCGATTGGTCTCGTGGTGGACGACGCCATCGTCGTCGTCGAAGGCGTCGAACGCCATATCGAAGAGGGCATGACGCCGAAGAACGCGGCGCTCAAGGCGATGGAAGAGCTGTCGGGCCCCGTTGTCGGGATCGCCCTGGTTCTCTCGGCTGTGTTTGTGCCCACCGCTTTCGTTCCCGGAATCACTGGTAGGCTTTACCAGCAATTTGCAGTTACCATTGCGATTTCCGTTCTGCTTTCCGCCTTCAACGCGCTCACCTTGAGCCCGGCGCTGGCGGCGCTGCTGCTACGGCCAAAACAGCCGAGCCGCGGACTCCTGCGCCGATTCTTCGACTGGTTCAACCGAACTTTTGAGCGAGCCAACGAGGGCTATGTGCGCTGGAGTGCCGTGCTCATTCAAAAGAGCGTCGTCGTTATCGTCTTGCTCGTGGGCTGTTGCGTAGCCGCAGTATTCTTCGCGAGCCGCGTTCCCTCGAGTTTTCTTCCTGATGAAGATCAGGGCTATTTGTATGTCAACATGCAGCTCCCGAACAGCGCCTCTTTGGAACGCACCAGCGCCGTCGCGGCGGACGTCGAGAAGATTTTGGCCAACACCCCCGGCGTCCGGTACACCACCAGTGTCGTTGGCTTCAGTTTGCTCAGCTTCGTACGCACCTCTTACAACGCATTCTTTTTTGTGACGCTCAAGCCATGGGACGAGCGCACCTCGCGCGTCGAGCAATTCCAAGCCGTCAAGGCACATATCAATGCTGAGCTCAGCAAGCTGCATGCGGCAATCGCCTTCGGTTTTTCGCCGCCTGCCATTCCGGGTGTCGGGACTTCCGGTGGATTTACATTCATACTCGAGGACCGTTCGGGCGGGGACGTTCAGTTCCTGGCAAAGAACCTCGCCACTTTCATGGACGCCGCCCGCAAACGGCCCGAAATCGCTCAGCTCAGCACCACTTTCCTGCCCAGCGTGCCGGAGAGATTTCTCGATGTGGACCGCGACAAAGTGCTGAAACAAGGTGTCGTGCTTAACGATGTGTACAAGACAATCCAGGCTTTCATGGGCGGCTATTTCATCAACTATTTCAATCGCTTTGGCCGCCAGTGGCAGGTGTACATCGAAGCCGAGGGCGAGGCCCGCGCCAAAGTCGAAAACGTCGGGGAGTTCTACGTCCGTAATAACAAGGGCCAGAATGTCCCCCTTTCCTCGCTGATCACTGTCAAGCCGCGCTCCGGCCCAGAATTTACGATGCGCTTCAACGAGTACCGCAGCGCGCAGCTCAATGGCGCGGCGGCTCCGGGTTACAGCGCGGGCCAGGCTACGGCCGCACTTGAGGAAGTTTTCAAGCAGACCATGCCGAGCGAGATGGGTTTCAACTATTCCGGCATATCGTTTCAGGAGCAGAAAGCACGAGAGGGTGTTCCCCCCGCCGTGATTTTTGGCATTTCGCTTCTCTTTGTTTTTTTGATTCTTGCCGCGCTGTATGAGAGCTGGTCGCTGCCTTTCAGCGTGCTGCTCAGTACGCCAGTGGCGGTGTTTGGCGCCTTTTTGGTTCTTTGGTTGCGCCGCGTGCTGCTCGGCTTTTTCTTGCCGCCCTACATGGTCCAGATCGAAACCGATGTTTATTCGCAAATCGGGCTCGTGATGCTCATCGGCCTCACCGCCAAGAACGCGATTCTCATCGTCGAATTCGCCAAAGACGAGTTCGAACAGGGCAAGCCGCTCGCCGACGCCGCGCTGGAGGGCGCCCGACTCCGTTTCCGTCCAATTATGATGACCTCCTTCGCTTTCATTCTCGGCTGTGTGCCGCTGTGGACGGCATCAGGCGCCGGCTCAGTGGCGCGCCAGATCATGGGCACCACGGTGATCGGAGGCATGGCGGCCGCGAGCGTGATCGGAATCTTTTTCGTGCCGGCGATTTTCTGCCTGGTCGAAAAGTGGTCCGGCACGCGCAAGGAAGAGGCTCCGGGAGCAGTGCCGGACACTTTTCCGGCACCAGGAGATTAGTCAATCGATTTAAAGAACGGAATCACGCGCACGGGAGTGTGTCCATGATGAAGCCCAAGCCCTCAAAGCTGCTGCTCGCTGCGTTCGCCTCGTGCCTTTTGGGCGGTTGCATGGTCGGCCCGAACTATCATCGCCCGGCTGTGCAAGCCCCCGCCTTTCGCGATTTGGCTGAAAATCCGCAAGCGCAAGCGCAGGTCGCTTCCTACGCTGATCTTCCCTGGTGGGACGTTTTCAAGGACCCGAAACTGCAAGACCTAATTCGCACTGCGCTCAAGGAAAATTACGATCTCCAGATCGCCACCGAACGCATCGCAGCCGCCCGCGCGCAGGTTGCCATCACGCGCTCCAGCCTATTTCCGCAATTCTCTGGAGACGCCGTTTTCACCGGCGGAAAAGAAGGCACCTTTCAGACAAAATCCAACTTCCTCAACCTCACCGCCGACGCCGCGTTCCAGCTCGACTTCTTTGGCAAGATTCGCCGCGCCACGCAAGCTGCCCGCGCCCAGCTCCTGGCCACGGAAGCCGCTCGCCAAACCGTTGTGCTCACGCTCGTCAGCGACGTCGCCAGCGACTACTTTGCTCTCCTGCAGCTCGACCTCGAACTCCAAATCACCCACAACACCATCGCTGCTCAGGAAGACTCCGTAAAGCTCACGAAATTCCGCGTCGAGCACGGCGTCGCCACCAAGCTCGACGTCCTTCAGGCCCAGCAAGTTCTCGATACGGCCAACGCCGCCGTCCCCGATCTTGAACGCCAGATAGCCAAAGAGGAAAACGCCATCAGCATTCTCCTCGGTGATTACCCTCATGGCATCCAGCGCGGTGTTCCACTCGTCGAGCAGCTTCTCCCTCCCGAAGTTCCCCCCGGCATGCCTTCTGCTCTCCTCGAGCGCCGGCCCGATATACGCGAAGCCGAGCAAAATCTCATCAGTGCCAACGCTGAAATTGGCGTCGCCAAAGCGCAATTTTTCCCGCAAATCGAATTGACTGGCTCGGGCGGCGGCGCTTTCGGCCGCAGCTCCGCGTTTTCCAGTCTCATGAGCACGCAAGTTGGCATTTGGTCCTACGGCCTTCAAGTCACCCAGCCGATCTTCACCGGCGGCGCTTTGAAAGGCAATCTACACTTTGCCGAATCGCAATACCGCCAGTCGCTTCTCGGTTACCGCCAGGCTATCCAGCTGGCTTTTGGAGACGTTTCCAATTCGCTCATCGACTACCAAAAGCTTCATCAGGTTCGCGTTCGCCAGCAGGACACCGTCGCCGATCTGGCGGAATCCGTCCGGCTCTCGAACATGCGTTATCGCGGCGGCACCACCACCTACCTCGAAGTTCTCGATGGTCAGCGCTCGCTCTTCGACGCCGAGCTCACGCTCGCTCAAGCCCAGGGCGCCGAATACCAAAGCCTCGTGCAACTCTATAGGTCTCTGGGCGGCGGATGGCAGCTCTAGACCAACCGAACATTTGTTCCCGCAGCACCCTCGTTGGGCTGCACACTTCGTCAGATCCATGGGATAGGGCGGAGGCGTGTAAGGTCTAATTCGGCGACTAGAGGATAACAAACGAGTTGCGGGGTGCACTCTGGCTTCGAAACCGGCACGGCCGTCCCGGTAGCTGTGACGCGCTCGTTTGTGGCGCGGGATGTGGCATCGGCTGGGGTTTATGCCGCGCGATCACGCCGGCATCTAACGCACGGCCAGTAGTTGAGGGGAATTGGCGGCAATTCGGAGTTAGCAACTCCGGTGGCAGATCGTTCTTCGACATCGACCTCCACAGTCTCAGGCGCAAGCGCGGTTCGGTTTCGACGATCGCGGCGCTGTTCTCATCTCGATCTGGCTCGACGACGGAAGTCTCTAGCTCACGTCTTTCCCAGTTGCTGTTTGGCAGCACCAACCACGTTGTCGGGTTCAAACCCGAACTTGGTCTGTAATTCCTTGAGCGGCGCCGAAGCTCCGAAGGTGTTCATGCCCACGACCTGACCCGAGGTGCCAACGTATCGTTCCCAGCCGAAGGTGGAGGCTTGCTCCACGGCGACCCGTGCTCTGACATTCGGTGGCAGCACGTTGTCCCGGTAGGCTTGTGGTTGGTGCTCGAAAATGTCCCATGACGGCATGGATACCACGCGTGAACGAATGCCTTCGGTGACCAGCTTCTCGTGGGCCTCGACTGCAAGGCTGACCTCACTGCCCGAGGCGATAATGATCACTTCGGGGTTTCCGCCGGGACAATCTGCGAGTACATAGGCCCCCTGCGCGACGCCGGATGCGGGCGCATATTTACTGCGATCGAGAGTGGGCAGGGGTTGCCGCGATAATGCCAGCACCGTAGGCGTGTGGCGCCGTTGCATGATATAGCGGTACGCCTCGACTACCTCGTTGGCGTCGCCGGGGCGCAAGGTGATGAGTCCCGGAATCGCGCGCAGGGAGGCAAGGTGCTCGACCGGCTGGTGGGTGGGACCGTCCTCGCCATCCCCCATTGCGTCATGGGTGAAGACGAAGAGCGAGGGCAACTCCATCACTGCGGCCAACCGAATCGCGGGCCGTGCGTAATCGCTGAATATGAAGAATGTCGCCCCAAAAGCCCGAAGCTTCGATAGAGAAAGTCCATTGACGATGGCGGCCATGGCGTGCTCGCGAATGCCGAAGTGCAGGTTCTTTCCTCCTGGATTGTCGGCTTGAAAGTCCCCCGCGCCAGGGAAGGTGAGGGTGGTCTTGTTCGATGGACCGAGATCCGCGGAGCCGCCAAGGAACCACGGTATATTCTGTGCAAGCGCGTTTAACACCTTTCCCGAGGCCTCTCGGCCGGCGAGGCCTTTGCGATCGGCTGGAAACACAGGGAGGTTACGATCCCATCCCGCCGGAAGCTCGCGCCGCTCGAGCAGGTCGATCTCCGTGGCGAGGTCAGAGTACTTTACCCGGTACGCATCGAAAAGCTGCAGCCACTTGCGCCGAACATCGGCGCCGCGCTTGCCAATGCCTGCTGCGAAATGCCCAAGCACTCCTTCGGGAACGAAAAACTTGGCCTGCTCGGGCCACCCATAGCTGCGCTTGGCCAGGCGGATCTCTTCATCACCTAGTGGCTCTCCGTGGGCGGCAGCAGTGTCCTGCTTGTGTGGCGCACCGTAGCCGATGTGGCTGTCCAGCACAATGAATGTCGGGCGGCCCTTCGTCTTCCGGAAGATTTCGAGGGCGTTTTCAATGCGCTCGAGGTCATTGGCATCTCCGACGCGCAGGACGTTCCATCCGTACCCGAGGAAGCGTGTCTCCACGTCCTCGGTGAACGCGAGGCGCGTGCTACCTTCGATCGTGATGTGATTGTTGTCGTAGACCCAGCAGAGATTGTCGAGGCCGAGGTGTCCGGCGAGCGACGCGGCTTCTGACGCAACACCCTCCATCAGGCAGCCATCGCCGCAAACGGCATAAACGTTGTAGTCGAAGATCTCGAAGTTTGGCCGATTGAAGTGGTGGGCGAGCCACTTCTCTGCGATCGCCATGCCAACGCTTGTGGCTACACCCTGGCCGAGGGGGCCGGTGGTCGTCTCCACACCCGATACCCAATGGTACTCAGGGTGGCCTGGGGCCTTGCTGTCGAGTTGGCGAAAACGACGGATATCGTCGAGGGTAACCGAAGGTTTTCCCAGCGTTTCATAGCTGGCATTGACAGCCTGTACACCGGTGAGATGGAGAACAGACCACAGCAACATCGACGCATGGCCATTCGACAGTACGAAACGATCACGGTTGGGCCAGATGGGGTTCTCTGGATCGAAGCGGAGAACGCGATTCCAGATCGTATAGACGAGTGGGGCGAGGGCCATGGGTGTGCCGGGATGTCCCGAGTTGGCCAGCTGCACAGCGTCCATTGAGAGCGTGCGAATGGTATTGACGCATAGCTGGTCGAGTTGTGCTGGGGTCACATTCTCAACAATACTTCGCGCGGTACTCATGACTGCCTCCTTGATCTCTGTTCACGGATGTTCATGTTGTGCCTGCCATGGCGGATCGCATCGCTCCAGCAACTGAGAGCGAGCGGCTGGAGCCGAATTTCCGGAGAAGCCTGGCGACCAAAGCGGTCCACCCGGTTTGATGGCTGGCACCACATCCACGGCCATTGTCTCCATGGAAGTACTCACTGAAGAGGATGAGGTCGCGCCAATGCGGGTCGGTGGCAAAGCGCGCGTGCTGGCCGTTACACGGGCGGTAACCGCGGTGGTCGGGGAGGAAGAGCTGAACCAGGCGCCGAGAAAGCTCGGACGCGGCTTGAGCGAGGTTCATTCTGATGCCGGAGCCGACCGGGACCTCCACTGTAAAACTGTCACCATAAAAGTGGTGGTAACGCTGAAGGGCTTCGACCAAGAGATAGTTGACCGGAAACCACACGGGGCCGCGCCAGTTCGAGTTGCCGCCAAAAATAGAAGTGGTGGATTCTCCGGGAGTGTAATCGACGCGGAGCTCGCCTTTGGAAGTGTGCACGATGAAGGGATGCTCCCGGTGGATCGCCGAAAGAGACCTGATCCCATAGGGCGAAAGGAATTCGCGCTCGTCGAACAGGTATTGCAGTGCGCGTTCGAGCCGTTGCCGGGAGGGAATGGCGAGCAATATGTGCCCCCGGGCGCGGTCTTCTCCTCGAGTGGCATAGGCGATCTGATGCCCGAGATCGGGCCGGTTCTTGAGGAACCAGTTCATGCGCTGCTGGAAGCCGCTCAGCTGCTCAATGACCTTGTCGTCCAAAACCTCAACGGCAAAAAGTGGAACGATACTGACCATGGAACGGGCGCGAACTCGCTGACTTTCGCCGTGAATATCGACGCCGTCGTAGTAGAAGCCATCCGCTTCGTCCCACAGGCCGGTGCCCCGAAAATTGTTCATCGCATCAGCGATGGCGACAAAGTGTTCGAAGAACTTGGAAGCGATGTCTTCGTACGCTGGATTGAGGTGCGCCAATTCGAGCGACATGGCAAGCATGGTGACGCAGTAGAAGGCCATCCATGCGGTGCCGTCGGCCTGGGCATAAGTGACGCCCTGCGGCAGCGGCGCCGAGCGATCAAAAATGCCGATGTTATCCAACCCGAGAAAGCCCCCGGAGAAAAGATTCTTTCCCGTATGGTCTTCGCAGTTGACCCACCAGGTGAAGTTAACGAGAAGCTTTTGTAGAGCGCGCTCAAGAAAGACACGGTCGCGGTGGTTGCGACGGCCGGTCATCTTATAAATCCGCCAGCAGGCCCACGCGTGGACTGGCGGATTGACATCGTCAAAGGCGAACTCGTAGGCAGGAAGTTGCCCGTTTGGGTGCATGTACCACTCGCGCAGGAACAGCATTGCCTCTTGTTTGGCGAGTTCAGGATCTATCTCTGCCAAGGTCACTAGATGAAAGGCGTGGTCCCACGCAGCAAACCACGGGAATTCCCACTTATCCGGAACGGAAAGCACGTCGCGACAGTGCAGGTGCTGCCATCGACTGTTGCGACCTTGGCTGCGTTCCGCGGGAGGCGCCGGCTGCTTGGGATCGCCAGACAGCCAGTGAGGGATGACGTATTCGTAGAACTGCTTGGACCACAGCAGGCCGGCATAAGCCTGGCGAGCGACGCTCGAACTCTCGCCCGAGCTGGTGTTGGCGAGCTTGGCGGCGTAGAACTCGTCGGCCTCACGAATACGAAGTTCGAAGGTCTCATCGAAAGACCGGCCCAGCGGCTCGCTCGGTGCTTCGTCTGCAGCATAGACGCGCACTTCGACACGGAACTCGGCGCCTGGGGGGACTTCGCCATGGTAGTGAGCAGCGGCTTTCGTACCCCAGCCTTCGTCGTTCACGAGGTCGTGACGCCTACCGATGACGTATTCGTGGAATGCATCTTTCACAAATGGAGTGGGATTCGGTGTGCCAAAAAGCCTGGCGAAATTGGTTTCGTTCTCGGTGAAGAGGAGCACAGGATGGTCGCCCGAAGGGCCCGGACCGGCGACCAGCAGCATGCGCCCGAGCGACGCGTGCTTAGCTTCGAGAGAGTTGAAGCTCAGGCGGCGAATGCGGGGTTGGCCTCGGTAATCCTCATCCGTACGACCCCATGACCACACGTTGCGGAACCATAGAGTGGGCAGCAGGTGAAGCATGGCCGGCTCAGGCCCGCGATTGAAGGCAGTGATGCGGATGAGAGTATCGTTTGGCCCGCCTTTGGCATATTCGACGAAGACATCGAAATAGCGGTTTTCATCAAAGATGCCGGTATCCAGCAGCTCAAACTCAGGATCCCGGGAACCACGATTGCGGTTTTCTGCGACCAATCGCGCGTAAGGAAACTCGGCCTGCGGATATTTGTAGAGCGCTTTTTGGTAGGAGTGGGTAGGCGTTCCATCAAGGTAAAAGTAGCATTCCTTGACATCCTCGCCGTGGTTACCCTCGGCGTTGGTCAGGCCGAACAGGCGCTCCTTGAGGATGGGATCCTTGCCATTCCAAAGAGCGGGAGCGAAACAGAGGCGGCACTCGCGGTCGCACCATCCCAAGAGGCCATCTTCACCCCACCGGTAAACGCGGCTTCGCGCGTGATCATGAGGAAAATAGTCCCAGCAGCTACCGCTAAGGGAGTAGTCTTCGCGCACCGTGCCCCACTGCCGTTCTGGCAGGTAGGGCCCCCACCGCTTCCAGTTCCGCTCAAAACGACTATCCTCGGCCAGGCGGATTGCTTCGGCGAGTCGGTCTTCCGGCTGTCCCTGGCGCCATTTCGTGAATGCGCCCCTATTCATGGCCGTCTCTCTTCAATCAGCGCACGATGGCTAGGCCGGTATCGCGGCGGCCTCTCCTCCGACCGGGCTGGTGGTTCTCGTTTCCAGTCGAGCGACTTTGCCCAAGCGCCGCAGATGACGCTCCGCCTGACTGAACTCGGCAGCTAGGAAGGCCTCGACAAGGTCCCAAGCCAGCATCGGGCCGGTGCTTCGGCCGCCCAGGCAGATGATGTTCATGTGATCATCCTCCACTCCTTGCCGGGCAGAGAAGTGGTCCGTGATTAGGCATGCGCGGACTCCTGGAACCTTGTTGGCGCACACGGTCGCACCAACGCCACTGCCGCAAACCGCCACGCCGCGTTCGACCTTGCCCGCCGCAACAGCCCTGGCCAGCGGGACAACAAAGTCCGGATAGTCGTCACCGGAGTCCAGCTTGAAGGCGCCGAATTCGACAACCTCATGGCCTGCTGCAGCGAGCCGTCCGCGCAGGTCCTCCTTTAACCCAAACCCGCCGTGATCGGTGGCAATTCCGACGCGCATGTGCCCTCCTTCTATTGGCTCGCAAATGGCTTCGAGGTCCGCTTATTCGCGCTCCACTCAGGCCACTTCCGCTCTCGAATCGTCTTCCAGTCGTCCGGCCGCGGTTCGATCCGCCAGTACCAGTGCGTGATCCGCGCGAACCCTGCCGGCCGGAATCTGACGGTCGCCTGCGCGTAATCGAGGAAGCATGCCCGCCTTTTCGCTTCCGGTCACAAGCCACAGCACCCGGCGGGAACGATTGAGAATCGGATAGGTCAGCGTCATTCGCCGCCTTCCCTGGTAGAGGCCCGTCAACGCGACGTCTGCATCTTTGATCTCGAGGACCGCGTCCCCAGGTACGAGCGAGGCCGTATGGCCGTCGGGCCCGAGTCCCAGGTGAACGAGGTCAAGCACAGGCGGCGAACCGGCGATGGCCCGTAGAGTCAGCGCGTATTCCGCACAGGCCGCCTCCAGGTTGGTAGATTCAACAGGCATTGCGTGGATCTGCTCCGCGCGCAAAGGCGCATGCTCGAGTAGGCTCTCACGTAGGTGCGTGAGATTTCTGTCCGGGTCTCCCGTAGGTGCAACTCTCTCATCCACCTGCACCACGTGCACGGCGTCCCACGGCACCTCTTCACCTGCCAGAGCACGCAGCATCTGCCATGGAGTGTGCCCCCCGCTGACGGCCATGACAAAAGAGCCGCGAGCGGAGAACGCAGCTCTGGCCTCCGCCGCCACCACTGCAGCAGCTTTTTGGGCGACCGTGTCCGGATCGCTATAGACTTCGATTTTCATCAAGCCTTCTCCCCGGCACTGCCGAACGCAAATGGTAATCGGCTTGTTTCTTAAGCGGCCGCCCCGCTTGCTAGTGCCGATGCTTCGTGACTGGTTGGATTGCTCCACCCGCCGATCGGTGTCACTCGTTCGACCTCACGTGGTCCCCAGGTATTCGTCTGATACTGGTAAATCGGCGTGCTCATTTTGAGCACCGGATCGACGATGCGCCATGCTTCCTCCACGTAGTCCTCTCGCGCGAACAGCGCCGCATCTCCTTCCATGGCCGCTCCCAACACGCGCTCGTACGCATCCATATCGGCCGCCCGCGGAGACCGGCTGGCTACCATTTCGACCAGCTGGCCTGTCATGCCCTCGCCCGGGGCCAGTACCATCATCCCCATGGCGATGGTGACCTCAGGACTTAGGCGGAGCCGCAAATGGTCTTGCGTCAAGGCACTTTCGGGAATCAATGTAGGAGGCTTGCGAAACTTGCCGACAATCTCCGTGGAAGTCACGGGCAGGCATTTTCCGGCACGGAGGTAGAAAGGAACTCCCTTCCAGCGCCAGGAATTGATCTCCAGCCTAAGCGCAGCAAAGGTTTCCGTTTTCGAGTCCTTTGCTACGCCAGCTTCATCGCGGTAGCCGAGGAACTGGGCGCGGATGAGGTTCTTCTCTTCGATTGGTGGAATCGCTTTCAGCACTTTTACTTTCTCGTCGCGAACGGATTCACTGTCCAATCTTGCTGGTGGTTCCATCGTCAAATTAGAAAGAACTTGAAAGAGGTGGTTCTGAACTACGTCGCGTATGGTTCCTGTCTGATCGTAGAAGCCTCCTCGACCTTGAACGCCGAAGTCCTCTGCCATGGTGATTTGCACGCTCTCGATGTAGGTGCGGTTCCAAAACGCTTCAACAAAAGTATTCGCGAAGCGGAACGCCAACATGTTGTTCACCGGGCGTTTGCCGAGGTAGTGATCGATGCGGAAGATGTCCGCTTCGTCGAAGACCCCAAGCAAGACTTTGTTAAGACCTTGCGCCGACGCAAGATCGTGTCCGAATGGCTTCTCGACGATAACCCGCGCACCCCGGGCACAATTCGATTTCGCTAGCTGTTCCACGACGGTTTCGAACAGAACCGGCGGAATGGCCAGGTAATGAGCGGGGTAGTGCGCGTCCCTGAGCTCCCTGCGAAGGGCTTCGAACGTGGCGGGGTCCTGATAGTCGCCGTCGACATATCGCAGCAAGCTCGATAGCTTTTCGAACGCAACGGCGTCGACTCCACCGTGTTTCTCGAGGCTCTCCCGGGCACGCGCCCGAAGCCGATCGAGGTTCCATCCGGCCTTGGCTACACCGACGACCGGTATATGCAGATGTCCGCGTTTCACCATTGCCTGCAGTGCCGGGAAGATCTTCTTGTAAGCAAGATCGCCCGTGGCACCGAAGAAAACGAGCGCGTCCGAGTGGGGCTTGGTCATAGATCTCCCTTTCTCAAGCAGCCGCTGATTGTCCTGCTGGTTTCTCCAAGTGCCCGCCGAACTCGTAACGCATGGCAGACAGGAGCTTGTTCGCGAAGTCCGCTTCACCGCGTGAGCTGAAGCGTTCGTACAGAGATGCGGTCAACACCGGCGCGGGCACCGCTTCATCGATTGCGGCTTTGATGGTCCAGCGTCCTTCGCCGGAGTCCGACACCCGCCCGGCGAACTTCGAAAGGGTCGGATCCTCGAGCAGAGCGGTGGCCGTAAGGTCCAGCAGCCACGAGGCGATCACACTGCCGCGCCGCCACACTTCTGCGATGTTCCGCAGATCAAGCTCGTACTGGTAATGTTCAGGATCGCGCAAGGGCGTCGTCTCGGCGTCAATCTTCGTATCCCGCTTTCCGGCGTTCGCGGAACGCAGCACCGCCAGCCCTTCGGCGTAGGCCGCCATGATCCCGTACTCAATTCCGTTGTGGACCATCTTGACAAAATGGCCGGCGCCGTTTGGGCCGCAGTGCAGGTAGCCTTGTTCGGCAGTACCATCACGCTTTTCGCGGCCGGGCGTGCGCGGAATGTCGCCTATGCCGGGGGCAAGCGTTGAGAAGATCGGATCGAGGTGTTGAACCACTTCCTTCTCGCCGCCGATCATCATGCAGTAACCACGTTCCAGGCCCCAAACGCCGCCACTGGTGCCCACATCCACATAGTGGATTCGCTTTGCTGCAAGGTCCCGTGCGCGCGCAATGTCGTCAACATAATACGAGTTTCCGCCATCGATGAGAATGTCGCCTGCCTCCAGGTGGGGCAGCACGTCGGCGATAGTCTTATCGACGACTGCCGCGGGAACCATCAGCCATACCGCCCGCGGTTTCTCGAGCCTTTTCATGAAGTCCGGAAGCGAAGCTGCTCCCACCGCGCCTTCCTTCGCCAATTCGCCTACCGCTTTCGACGACACGTCGAACACCACGCATTGGTGACCTCTGTTGATCAGCCGCCGCACCATGTTGGCGCCCATTCTTCCCAGTCCGATCATTCCTAGTTGCATAAGCGCTCCTTTTCCAAAAACTTATTGCAGGTCCCCTTGGGTTAGTGCGCCACCTGGGCGATCGCTGCTCGCAAAGACTCGATCGCGGCCTCCACCCCTTGGCTCGTGGCAAAGATCGACGATCCGGCCACAAGAACGTTCGCCCCGGCCGCCGCTACCAGCGGCGCAGTCGCATCATCAATGCCCCCATCCACTCCCAACTCACAGCCGGGCTTCATCTGCCCGATCATTTGCGAGACTCGCCGGATCTTGGGCAGCGTTGACTCAAGGAAATGCTGATGTCCAAAGCCCGGGTTGACGGTCATGACCAACACCTGGTCGAGATCCGGGAGAATCTCCTCAAGTACGGCCGGCGTTGTGGCCGGGTTTATGACTACTCCGGCGCGTTTGCCCAAAGCCCGGATACGCTGCACTGTGCGGTGCAAGTTGTTGTTACCCTCCCAGTGGACAAGAAATGAGTCGGAACCAGCCGCGGCGAACTCGTCCAGGAAAAAGTCCGGGTCCGATATCATGAAGTGCGTCTCCATCGGCAGGGAGGTGACGCGCCGCAGCGACTCGACAATCGGTGCCCCGATCGCGATGTTGGGGACGAAGTGTCCGTCCATCACATCGATGTGAATCCGATCAGCACCAGCCCGCTGGGCTTCGGCCACGTGTTCACCCAGACGCGCGAAGTCGGCTGCCAGGATGGACGGTGCGATTTTTATGACGTCGTTTCGCATCTCGCGAATTTCCTTCATCGGCTGGAAGCAGTGCGAGTCTTACCGCGGGCATTCTCAAAAATGTCCACAAACTCCCGATAGCGGTGGGCAATCTCCGCGACAGCGGCGTCGCGAGTGATCTGCTTCGCTCGCAGTTGCAAAAGAGGGTCCCAGAAACTAGTTCGGCCCACCGCGAAACCGATGAAGCCCGGCACGCCGGCTGCTGTAGTCAACCATTCCCGCACCTTCTGGTCGTTCTCTCCGCGGCCCAGAATGATCGAGCCTACTTGATCGCGCCCCCCGCGACGCGCACTAGCCACGATCTTTTCGCAATCCTCACGCCGGTCGAGCCCCTCGATTTTCCACACATCGGGTTCCACTTGCGCATCCTGCAGTTCCTGGATGGTCTGGACCATCAGTCGAGGACGAAGCTCCAAATCGTAGGCCTTCTTGTCGCCCTTAAGCTGATCGAGCTGTTCGGTCTCCGGCGGCACAAGCAGCTCGAACATGAAACGGCTGCGACCCTGGGAATGCAGGAATTCGGAAAGCCTTCTCAGACGGGCCGCTTGCCTCTGGTTTACCGCGCGGTCCCCCTCGGGGTTATAACGAACCAAGACTTTGCAGAAGGTTGGCTGAAAGGCCTCGATGTGTTCGGCAAAGTCTTCACCGTACTCGAAGTCAAACTCGTCCTGGCCACTTTTCTCGGCGGGGCAGGCAGTCGTGTAGCCATTCGTCGCCGCATCGCGAAGAATCGCGGTACCAAACCGCTCGTCGACCAGAATGCCAGCCTTCTGCCTGGCTACGCCGGCTTGGATCGCAGCCTTAAAGGCGTCATAAATTACTTGCTTCGTGGCGGCGATCTCGCCCGTCTGATAGGGACTTAGCGTGCCCTTCCACCCGAACATCTTGGTCTGGAACGAGGCCCGGTGGTCGAACGGCAGGATATATAGAGGTTGGTTAAAGCCGACAGCGTTCATTGCGACTCCTTGAGCTTGCGGTACCGACGAATCAAACTGTTAGTTGAACTGTCATGGTTAAGCGTCGGTGCGGGATTGTTCTCGAGTTCCGGGATGATGCGCTGCGCCAGAACTTTACCGAGCTCAACCCCCCACTGGTCGAAGGAGTCAATGTTCCAAAGGACACCCTGCGTGAAAACGGAGTGCTCGTAAAGAGCCACCAGTTTGCCCAATGTTTCTGGAGTGAGCCGCTCCGCCAGAATCGTGTTTGAGGGGCGATTGCCTTCGAAGACTCGATGCGGAACCAGCCAGTCTGGCGTGCCCTCCGCCTTCACCTGTTCGGGTGTCTTACCGAAGGCAAGCGCCTCGGTCTGGGCGAAAACATTGGCCAGCAGCATGTCGTGATGCCGGCCCAGCGGATTGAGCGGCTTGGCGAAGGCGATGAAGTCGCACGGGATAAGCCGCGTCCCTTGGTGGATCAACTGGTAAAACGAGTGCTGTCCGTTGGTGCCCGGCTCTCCCCAGTAGATAGGGCCAGTGTCGCTGGCGACGGCTTTTCCGTCGAGTGTGATGTGTTTTCCGTTGCTCTCCATCGTCAACTGCTGGAGATATGCCGGGAATCGCTTCAGGTACTGCTCATAAGGCAAAACGGCGACGGTCTGTGCGCCAAAAAAGTCGTTGTACCAAACCGAGAGCAGGCCCATGATCACCGGCAGGTTGGCTTCGAAGGGAGCTGTGCGAAAATGTTCATCCATCTGGTGAAAGCCATCCAGCATGGCTCGGAAGTTATCCGGGCCGATCGCGACCATGGTGGAAAGCCCGATCGCCGAATCCATCGAATAGCGCCCGCCAACCCAATCCCAGAATCCGAACATGTTGGCGGTATCGATGCCGAACTTCGCCACCTCCGCTGCGTTTGTTGAGACCGCCACAAAATGCTTTGCGACCGACCGCTCATCGCCGCCGAGCTCGGCGAGTGACCACGCGCGAGCCGTATGCGCGTTCGTCATGGTCTCGAGCGTCGTAAAGGTTTTTGAAGATACGATAAACAGCGTTTCCGCCGGATCGAGATCGCATACCGCTTCCGCGAAGTCCGTGCCATCGATATTGGAGACGAACCGGAAGGTCATATTTCGCTGGCTATAGCGCTTGAGTGCTTCATAGGCCATGACCGGCCCGAGATCCGAGCCGCCAATGCCGATGTTCACTACGTTGCGAATGCGCTTTCCGGTGTGACCTTTCCACGCACCGCTCCGCACGCGGTCCGAGAAATCGGCCATTTTGTCGAGCACCGCGTGAACCTCAGGGACCACGTTCTTTCCATCCAGGAGAATGGAAGCGTCCTTCGGCGCACGAAGTGCCACGTGCAAAACCGCGCGCTTTTCCGTGATGTTTATCTTTTCTCCGCTGAACATGGCGTCGATTCGTGCTCGCAACCCGGACTCTTCCGCGAGTTGGCCAAGGAGCTGCAAGGTTTCGTCGGTGACACGGTTCTTGGAGTAGTCGAGATACAAGCCCACAGCCTCGATCGCCATGCGCTGGCCACGCTTGGGATCGTCCGCAAACAATTGCCGCAGGTGCAGCTTCGACGCACTGTTGTAGTGTGACGCGAGTGCACTCCACGCCAGGCGTTTGAATGCTGGCTTTGCCGGTGTTTGAGCGTGTGATGCCATGGCTATCCTCTTTTCATCTCCTGCCTCTTGTATTTCCTGCGCTAGCCGGCGGCTTTCGACCTGGCGCCTTTGCCCAGTGAAGCGCTCTTGGAAGAAATCACGGTCATCAGGTCATTCCAGGACTTGTCAAACGATTCCGCTCCTTCCCTTTGAAGCTGCGCAGCCAAAGCATCGACGTCGACGCCCGCCTTGACGAACTTGGCCAGCACCTCTTCCGCGTTTCCGCCGTCGGTCGGGAGCAACTCGCCTAATTCAGTGTGAGTCGCCAGGGCTTTCAACGTGGCCTCTGGCATAGTGTTCACGGTGAACGGCGCTGCCAGGGCCTTGATGTAGAGAATGTCGGAGGCTTGGGGATCTTTGGTTCCTGTGCTCGCCCACAGCAGACGTTGCGGGCGACCTCCGAGGTTGTAAACACGCTGCCAGCGCGCCGAACCGAGGAGAGCGCTGGCCGCTTTGTATGTACGTTTGGCGATCGCGATGCCAAGCTGGTTGCGCAGATTCTCCGGTACCTTGCTGGCAACAGCGGCGTCCCAGCGGCTGACAAACACGGATGCCACAGAACCCACACGCGGATTGAGGCCGGCATCGATGCGCCGTTCAACGCCGCGCAAGAATGCCCCGGCCGCCGCGAGGTAATGTTCGCGGGAGAACAAAAGCGTGACATTGATGGGAATGCCGGCAAAGATTGCTTCCTCGATCGCGGGAAGGCCCTCCTTGGTGCCCGGAATTTTGATTAACAGATTGGGGCGATTTGCGCGGGCGAACAACTCCTTGGCTGCGGCGAGAGTGCTGGCCGTTTCGTAGGCAAGCAGCGGGGACACTTCCAGCGAGACCCACCCGTCGACCCCGTTGGTCTTTTCATAAATTGGTCGAAAGAGATCCGCGGCACGGGTGAGGTCCTCCAGGGCCAACTCGAAGAAGAGCGCTTCAACCGATGTGCCTTTCTTTACCTTCGTAGTGATCGCCGAGTCATACGTCACGCTGTTCTTGATCGCATGGTCGAAGATCGTAGGATTCGAGGTGAGTCCGGTGACGGACAGTTCGTCGATGTAACGTTTGAGCGCGCCGCTGTCCAGCAGGTCGCGGGTAATGTTGTCGAGCCAGAGACTCTGGCCTTCGTCGTGAAGCAGTTGTGTGGCTTTCATCGTATCACCTCGTCGCTTGCAAACTGGTCGCGCTCGCGTGCGCTCGGGCGGCATCCTGATCGTTGGACGTGAGCACATGGTGGGTGTCGTTCCACAACCGGATGACCGGGTCCGAGATGCTGTGTTCATACCCTAGTGCGCTCAGGCTCGCCGTGCCCAACATGAGAGATTTGCCGTGGGTGGGCTCGAGGCCGATCCATCGTGTAGCCAGCATTCGGAGAAAATGCCCGCTGGAAAAAACCAGAACATCCCCGGTTACGGCCCGCAAGCGGCTCACTACACGATCAGCCCGAGCTGCGACTTGCTGCGGCGATTCGCCACCGGGACAACCATCGCGGAACAATTGCCAGTCCGGGCGTTCCTTAAGGATGTCAACCGTCAGGCGGCCTTCGTATTCGCCGTAATCCCATTCGACGAGATCGGCATCGATTTGAGCCACGGATCGGAAGCCGGCCAACTCGCATGTCCGCATAGCACGCAGCAAAGGGCTCGTGAATACCTTCGCGAATGTCAGTCCACCGAGACGCTCCCCCAGTCGTTGTGCATTAGCCTCTCCGCGCTCGGTAAGCGGTAAATCGGTGCGGCCGGTGTGTTGGCCGGTAATCGTCCAGGCTGTTTCGCCGTGCCTGGCCAGATAAGTAACGGGAAGAGTTTTGTTCATGCCGCCACCCCGGATTTGCGCTTGTAGGTCTCCAGTCCGAAGCTTGCAGCTCCGACCAATGCGGCGCGGGCGGTAATCACATGAACGGGGATGCGTCCCATCAGGTCTTTGAGGCGGCCCTTGTTTGCGAAGCCTTGCATGAACTGAGGCTCCTTAAGAGCGCCCAGCACGTGCAAGGCAACCCCGCCAGCAAGATAGACCCCACCCGTTGCTAGAACTTTCAGCGCGAGATTGCCGGCTTCGCTTGCAAGAATCGAAGCCAACATCGTGATGGTGGCCCGGCACAATGCGCTTGGATTGTTGGGATCGCTGGCCGCCTCCACGATTGCTTTTGTGTGATCCTTGGCGGACGCGATCAACCGAGCGACCTCGGGGCTCTCTACTAGGCGTTCGGTGTCGCGAAGATATTCATAAATGTTAGGAACGCCGATTCCGGAGCAGACCCGTTCGACAGCCACGTGATCGAACCGCTCGAGCAGGTATTCGAGCAAATGGATCTGCCGCTTGTCCGTTGGCGCGAAATCTGAGTGACCGCCCTCCGAGCTGTGCGCCAGATATTGCGAGCCGTCCCAAGTGAGGAATGACTCGCCCAATCCCGTTCCCGGCGCGATGACTGCGATCGTGCCCTTCGAGACGGGCTGCCCGTCGTTGAGCGTGACGAGATCGACTGCCCGCAAAACCGGTACCGCCCGCGCTACCGCTTCCAGGTCATTCATCAGATGGACCGACTTGAGATTCAAGTCTTTGGCAAGCGAGATTTCGTCCATCACCCACGGCAAGTTGGTCGTTTTCACCCGGCCATCGATCACTGGGCCGGCAACATCGAAGGAGGCGTACGCGACGGGGACCCTCACTTGAGCAAGAAACTCGGAGACCATCGCCTGCAGACTGTGATAGTCGGCGCTATGGAATTGTGCCTGAGCCAGCGGTGCGTGGGGCCCCGACTCGATCGAATAGATCGCCAGGTCTGTTTTTGTGCCGCCAATGTCGCCTGCAATCAGCATCGCCGAATCCTTTCCAATGTCCTAAGCGTAGCGTTCACCGTTTGGATTTGAGCCGCTCAGCGCGCAAAACAAGATGCACAAATAGCAGATCACGGGCACAAAAAACCCATGGTGAATCCCAAATATGGCGGGCAATCGCTATCTGTATAAGGGGGAATCGCACCGACGATCGCCATGTTCAGAATCCCCGATCCATTTCCGTTAGACACCCGGGGTCGGATAAGCCAGGGATGTCTTTCCTAGCGAATGGGGTGTGTCCTCGGAGAGTGGCCGCCCCTTCCGATGAACACGAGCAAGACTAGTTCTCTTGTCGCATTTGTTGGAACTGTCAAAAGTGACAGACGACAGCTTGCGGGACGTAATTCGATTGCGTTGCGCTCACTCCACAACCCAAACGGTGAAACCCTTGCCGCGCCGAAGGAGTTCCTCAACGGGGTCGTCCCCCAGCAGTTGCCTCCACCTGGATAGCGACTCGCTCCCTACGACGATGGTGTGGCATTCCCGCTCTCTCGCCATTTCGAGAATCTCGTCGCCTCGGGCACGCCCTTCTGCTGGATCGCAATACCGTTCCTCGATGGAACCGGCGGGCAGTCCCGCCTTGCGCAGGACGGTTCGGGCACCGGCGAGGAAGGGTTGTGCCTTTTTCCTCGCTGCGACAATCCACTGGTTCTGATCCGAGTGAAGTTCTCTTTCCAGTTTTTCCTCGTCACCGGGGTCCTCAGCGCCACCGTGCTCAATCAAGTGGGCCGGAATTTCTGGCAGTGTGTGGGCAAGGCAAACCTTGAATCTTCTTCCTCGCCCAATAATCCCAGCCACGTATGAAACTGCTCGTTTCGATGCTTCGGATTCATCGATCACAACAAGCAGCTTTGTGTTCCTCATTTGAAACCACCTAATGTGAATTCGGCGGGCTCTGCGTCCACCGCGTCAGGCTGAATGGAGACTTTTACCTTCCCGCAGCCGTTGGAGGACGATGGCCCGCCGGGAAAGGTTCTTGCAAAGTCTCGTCGACGATATCATAGGCGTCATCGGGCCGGAAGATGTTGGAACCATCTGTTGGAAGCATCTGCCCGGCCGGCTCGGAAGGCTTGTCTGGCGCTGAGGTTGTTAGTCTGGAAAACGGGGGCGCCGTGAAAAGGTGATGGTCCACAGCGGGAGTTAAACCTGCCCGGGAACTGGTTCGCTCCACCCGGTAGCAATCAGAGCAGCAGTGGAGGCAACGAAACTGCTGAAGCCTCTGGTGCAGAAGGTCGTTAAAGCGACTCGGCAAGCATGCAGGCCGTAACGTGAGTGGTGTGTCTTGAAGTCTGTGTCAACTAGCCGGTGAAAGACCGGTCGCGGTAATCGCCAGAGAGCCGCGTAGCAAGCTCCTCATGCCCCGGGCGACTGGAGGTGTGAAAGCTGGAGTAGGCCTCTGAGGAAGAGGTGCAAGATGGCAGTCCGTACCATAAAGGGAATCCTGCAGCGTCGACATACGGAACAGGGAGAGCCGAATCACTCACTTACTGGTGAAGGCCACGGAAGAGGGGAAGAATCTGGAATGCACTCTCGAAGAACTCCACGGCGTATGGGGAGCGGAATGTCATCAAAGCGGATGCAGAAAACAAGAGAGATCTCCGGCGGGCGATAGCCCACAACTATCGTGAGGTCGGCTATAAGCCGGAAGGCGAAGGGCGGACTGACACCGGCGGAGAAGTCGGAGGAGGCCATATATCCGTGGAAGACCGGGACAACATAACTCGGGCGGAGGAGAGGGCCTCTACTTTAATCGCGCCGAGCGGGGAGGTAAGTGACGATGCATGCCGGAAACGGCCAACTCCATCAGAATGAAAAATCACGACAACTCCAGCGCAGGCTATACCTGGCGGCCAAGAAGTGTCGGAATCGAAGATTCCATGCACTCTATGACCGCATATTCCGGCCCGATGTACTGTGGCGGGCTTGGGAAGAAGTGAAAGCCAATGGAGGCAGTGCTGGCGTCGACGGCGTGAGTTTGGAAGAAGTCGAGCGCCAAGGCGAAGCGCTGTTTTTGGAGGCCATAGCTCAAGACCTAAAGGCGGGGCGATATAAACCGCAGCCAGTGCTGCGCGTATACATACCCAAGCCGGATGGTCGTAAGCGCCCCCTGGGGATTCCCACGGTTAACGCAAACTGCACTTGAGCACAGCGAGCATTTGGGATGGGCGGAGATCCGCCACCCGTACCATCCGCTGTGCGGCCAACAGTTCCCCGTACTCAAGAAGCGGCGTATCGCTGGGCAAGACACTCTCATTCTCCGTGGACTGGATTGTGGCACCTTCAGCATCGCGCGGGAATGGACCGATTGGGGCGATCCTTTCCCGGGAGACTCGTTGCAGCTGCGGCTCGATGCCGACTCCCTTCTTGCGTTGGTTACCCTCCTTGATTCGCTAACCCAGCGATCTACAGAAAAGGGTTGATTTATGAATTCATTTGGAATATGGTCAGACCAGTCTTTTACATGGTCTGCTAGTTATGAAAAAGAAAGCCTCCGCCGCCCTGCGAAAGCGCCGTCAGGCCCTATTAGGCAAGTTGCCTCCCCTCTCTGCCATCCTTCGCGGTTCTCTCATCGAACGCTACAAGCCCTGTGGCAAGCCTGGCTGCAAATGCGCCAAGGGCCGCGGTCATGGCCCCAAGTACTACTTGTCGGTGAGCTTCCCGAAATTGCGTCCGCAAATGGACTATGTTCCGCAGAACCGCCTTGCTCAGACCAAGAAATACCTCGCCAATTATCAGCGCGCTCGCGAAGTCTTAGAGCAGATCTGCGAGATCAACCGCGAGTTGCTGCGCCGCCGAGAGGCGCTTTGAAAGCGCACGATGGGCACCGCTTCTTCCTCGCTCATCGTGCCCATGGATTTCCAATTAGCAAGCATGATCGTCGCCAACATGCTCGAGAACTGGCTGGACTTTCCATCGAATATTTGGACAACTGCGGAGGTGCCCGATGAACTCGAAAATCTCGGAACAGCAACAGATCAAGCCGGCGTACATTTATGTGCGTCAGTCGACGCTTGCCCAAGTGCGCCACCATCAAGAGAGTACGGAGCGTCAGTATGCGCTGCGGCAGAAAGCTGCGGAACTGGGCTGGAGCGAATCGTCGATCCGCATCCTCGATCGGGATTTGGGAATATCCGGCGCCCATGCGACGGGGCGTACGGACTTCAAGACCCTGGTAGCGGATGTTTCGATGGGCCAGGTGGGCGCGGTGTTTGCGTTGGAAGCTTCCCGACTGGCGCGCTCGAATGCCGATTGGCACCGACTCCTGGAGCTATGTGCACTGACTCGGACACTCGTGATCGACGAGGATGGCTGCTACGATCCGGAGGACTTCAACGACGGTTTATTGTTGGGACTCAAGGGCACGATGGCGCAAGCGGAGTTGCACTTTCTACGCGCGCGCCTCCTGGGCGGTAAACTCAACAAAGCGAAGAAAGGGGAATTACGGTTTCCTCTACCCGTTGGATTCTGTCACGACGAGGATGGTCATATCGTTCTTGACGCCGACGAAGAAGTGCGCGGCGCCGTATCCTTGGTGTTTCGCTTGTTTCGAGAAACAGGCAGTGCCTTCGCCGTAGTGCAGAACTTCGCCAAGCGTGCATTGCGTTTTCCCAAGCGCGCTTACGGCGGAGCCTGGAACGGCAAGTTGGTATGGGGTCGTCTTACTCACACGCGGGTGCTGTGCATGCTCAAAAACCCTTCTTACGCCGGCGTATATGTTTTTGGTCGCTACCAGTATCATCAGAAAATCAGCACGACAGGCGAGATTCAGAAAAAACAGCGTGCCGTCGCCATGCCCGATTGGCGGGTCCAATTGAAACAGCATCACGACGGATACATCAGCTGGGACGAATTCATCGAAAATGGCAGGCGCTTGGAAAAGAATCGCACGAATGGGGTAGCGACGATGCTAAGCGGCCCGGCTCGTGAAGGCTTGGCTTTGCTTCAGGGGCTGCTCTTGTGCGGAAACTGTGGCCACGCAATCACCGTCCGCTACACCGGCAACGGCGGCATTTGTCCGACGTACCTTTGCAACCGACAGCATCGCGAGGGACTGACAACCAAGGATTGCATGAGCTTTCGTTGTGGCCTGCTCGATGCCGCCGTTTCGCAGGAAGTGTTAAAAGCGCTGCAACCAGCCGAACTCGAACTCGCGCTCGCCGCTCTGCGGGAACTCGAAGTACGCGATCAAGCCATTTTGCGTCAATGGCAGATGCGACTCGAGCGCGCCGAATACGAAGTTGCTCTTGCCGAACGGCGTTATCAGGAAGTAGATCCATCCAATCGGCTAGTAGCCAACACGCTGGAACGTCGCTGGAATGAAACATTGCTTCATCTGCAGGATCTGAAAAAGCAAGCTGAGGAATTTCAACGAAAAGAAGCCCGAGTCTTTACACCTGAGCAAAAAGCGAAGGTGCTCGCATTGGCTAGGGATTTCCCGCGTCTGTGGCATGCACCCAGCACGCAAGCCAAGGACCGCAAGAGGATGTTGCGGCTACTTATTAAAGATATTACGGTCAACAAATTAGTCGAGCAAAGACAGCTCTCTGTTCACATCCGCTGGCAGGGCGGCGCTTGCACCGAATTCTTCGTACAGATTCCACCGAGTGCGGCAGGTCGTCATCGTTATTGTTCTCCGATTGTCGGTCGCGTCCGCGACCTGGCTTGCAGTTTGCTCGATGCACAGATCGCTGACCAACTCAATCGAGAAGGCCGCATTAGTGCGAAAGGTAAATCGTATACTGCAAAAATGATTCGGTGGATCCGTTGGCGCTATCAGATTCCACTTGCAAGGCTCAAGAAGTCTGGGGAGTTGACTGTTCAACAGGTCGCCAAACAGTTCGGCGTTAGCCATTGGGTGGTCTACTACTGGATCGAGCACAAGGTGATCCATGCACGGCGGCTCAACCCTGGAATGCCTTGTTGGATTACACTCACTGCAGCGGACGAGCAAAAACTGCGCGATTGGGTGCGAAATTCAAGCAGAATTCATTCGGATTCCTAAAGTGATTGGAGGGGAGTGCATTATGAAATCATCATCCCGACGGTCCGCGACCGAATCGTCCAGCAAGCGTGTCGGATAGTAATCGAACCAATCTTCGAAGCTAATTTCCAAGATCACTCGTATGGGTTTCGGCCAAAGCGCAGTGCTGCGCAAGCAGTCCGCGCAGTTGACAAAGTGCTCTTGCGAGGTTGGTGGGTAGTTGACGCCGACATCCAAGGCTACTTTGACGCGATCGATCACGATCTCCTGCTTACATTAGTAAAGCGGCGAGTGAGCGATCGGCGCGTGCTGAAGCTACTCGGCCAGTGGCTAAAGGCCGGAGTGATGGAGGAAGGGCAATGGAGAGCAACGGAACTGGGGTCTCCGCAAGGAGGCGTCATCAGTCCGTTGATGGCGAATATTTATCTACACGTTCTGGATATGTATTGGACGAAACAGTTTTCGGAACTCGGATCTCTCTTTCGATAC
>DATAIH010000209.1:0-5462 GCA_036262755.1 Candidatus Acidiferrum sp. | reverse complement strand
TTACTTTGGGCATGAATTCCCAGGCGAGCGCCATCGGTCGCTCTCTGCACGACAAACATTTTCTGCGAAAGCACGGCAAGGACGCCTACTACGGGCAGCCTAAGGAGAAAAAATGATCGCCATGATGGCGCTGAGCGCCCGCAGCACGCTGGTGCATCTTTCGGGCGTGGATTTAGCGATTATCGCGATTTATTTTTTGCTGGTGCTGGCGATCGGCTTTTACCTGAAAAAATTTGCGAAGACGGGAGAAGACTTCTTTTTGGCGGGCCGCGAAATGACGGCGTGGGTGGCGGGGCTGGCGTTTGTTTCGGCGAACCTTGGCTCGCTGGAGCTTTTGGGTTGGGCGGGCAACGCCTATCAATACGGCATCATGGCCGCGCACTGGTATTGGATCGGTGCGATTCCTGCAATGGTGTTCCTGGGTATCGTGATGATGCCGTTCTACTACATTTCGAAGTCGCATTCGGTGCCAGGATACCTGAAACTCCGCTATGGGACGGAGGCGAGCGCGTTGAGCGCAGTTACGTTTGCGTTCATGACGATCCTTATGTCGGGCGTCAACATGTATGCCATGGCCGTTGTCATGGAGGTGGTGCTTGGGTGGAATTTGCATTTCAGCATCATTGTTTCTTCGCTGACGGTGGGCGTATATGTTGCCGCCGGCGGGCTTTTCTCCGCGATCTTCAACGAGGTGCTGCAGTTCTTCCTCATTTGGTTTGGGGCCCTGCTGATTCCAATCCTAGGACTGGTGGAGACTGGCGGATGGAACGGCATGGTGGCGCGCATTCACCAGAATTTTCCGGGCCAGAACTTCACGCACATGTGGGGACCGATGAGCTCTGCCAGCAACAACCCCATGGGAGTTCATTGGATCGCGATCGTGTTTGGCTTGGGAGCGGTGCAGTCGATGGGGTATTGGACGACCGACTTTCTTGTCGTGCAGCGCGTGCTTTCGGCAAGAGACGTGCGCTCAGCGAAATTGGCGCCAATTATTGGCTCGTTTTTCAAAATGGCCGTGCCTCTGATTGTGATTCTTCCTGGCCTTCTGGGGCGGGCGGTGCTGCCTTTTCATCTGGTTCCGGGAAACGTGGCACAGCCTGGACAGTTCAAATATGACGATGTGTTGCCGCTCATGCTGGCGCGCTATTGCGGGCCAGGATTGATGGGCCTGGGGATCACGGCGCTGGTGGCCGGCTTCATGGCAGGCATGGCAGGCAACGTGAGCGCCTTCGCGACGGTGTGGACGTATGACCTCTACCGTCCGTACGTGCGCAAAGATGCGCCGGATGCGCATTACGTTTCGATGGGGCGTTGGTGCACGATGATCGGCCTGTTCGTTAGCATCGGGACCGCGTATCTGGTTCAGTACAACAAAAGCATGATGGATTACGTGCAGGCGCTGTTCGGTTTCTTTATAGCTCCGCTATTTGGCACGGTTGTGCTGGGCATGCTCTGGAAACGTGTGAGCCGCATGGGCGGTTTTTGGGGGCTGCTGGCAGGGGTGGTCACCTCCGTCACCGCATTCCTCTTGATGAAGTTCGATCCGAGCTGGATCAGGGTATTTGCGTTTTCGCCGCTGGCCCAACCGCTTGCTCAGGCAATGTGGCAGGCGCTCTGGGCGTGCGTTTCCTGCGTGGTGGTCACCGTTCTCGTCACGTTGGTAACCAAGCCCAAGCCAGATGAGGAACTGAGAGGGCTGGTCTACGCGCTTACGCAAGTGCCCCGCGAAGAGAATACGAGTTGGTTGCATCGGCCGGTGGTTTGGGGAGTGACGGCACTGGCGATCCTGGTGGTTCTGCAAATCATTTTCTGGTGAGAGGCGATGAGCGAAAAACATATCATTCCGGTCTGGTTTTTCGTAGGGTTGCTTTTGCTGATTTATGGAGTCCTGATTCTTGGGAGCGGGTTGGTAGACTGGTCGCATCCGCCCGAGGGCGTGGAATTGTCGAACTTACACGCGCCGGTGTGGTGGGGCGCGCTGCTGATTGTTCTGGGAGTGATTTATTGCGCCAAGTATTACCCGCGGGGCGAGATGTAGTTTTTCCTCTTAATGAGTGATTGCCGAGTTAGGGGAGAATCGCAATGGCGGTCGTTGCCGGCGTTGATTTCGGAACCTTGAGCGTGCGCGTCTCGCTTGTAGATAGCGAACGCGGCTTACTTGCCTCTGCGGTGGCCGAGTATCCTCTCAAGCGCAAGCGCGAAGATCCTGAATTCGCCACACAATCGCATGCCGATCACATGCGGGCTTTGGCCGCCGCCACGCGCGAAGCGTTGCAGAAGGCAGGCGCGTCGGGCGATCAAGTCCTCTCGATTGCGCTCGACACCACGGGTTCTTCGGTGGTCCCGGTGGGGAAAAATCTCGAGCCTCTCGACGACTACTATCTTTGGTGCGACCATCGCGCGAAAGCCGAAGCCGCGGAAATCACTGAGGCCGCGCACCGCGAGAAGCTCGAAGCCATCGAATGGTGTGGCGGCGTCTATTCCTCGGAATGGGGCTTCTCAAAACTGCTCCATTGGCTGCGGCATAATCCCGGCAAGCGTAGCGAATTCGTCTCGGCATTTGAGCATTGCGACATGGTGGCGGCGACGCTCGGGGGCATCTCGGACGCGAAGAAGGTCAAACGCAGCATTTGCGCCGCGGGGCATAAATGGATGTGGAACGCCTCGCTCGGCGGCCTGCCCGCGGAGAAATTTCTAACAAGGGTCGACCCCTTGCTCGCCGGCGTGCGCGAGAAATTGGATGGTGAATACGCGACTTCGGATCGCCTTGCCGGTCATTTGTCGGCGGACTGGGCGGCACAGCTTGGCTTGAAGGCGGGGATTCCCATTCCGGTGGGCGCCTTTGACGCGCACTGGGACGCGATCGGCGCGGGCTGCCGAAGCGAGGACATCGTTAACGTGGTTGGCACCTCCACGTGCATTATCGGAATCACTCCCTCTGTGCGCCTGGTTCCCGGTGTTTGCGGGGTGGTCGAGGGAAGCGTGCACCCCAAACGCACCGGCATCGAAGCCGGTCTTTCGGCGGTCGGCGATATTTTCCAGGCCATCGCCACGCGCGCCGGAACCGATGTAAGGACCCTCAGCCAGGGTTTGGAAGCGTATCGCGCCGGCCAAACCGGTCTGCTGCGCATGACCTGGGACAACGGCGACCGCACCGTGCTTGTCAATCCGAACCTGCGCGGCATCACTTTCGGCTGGAACCTTCAAACCACGGCGCAGGATGAGTTGTTCGCCGCCATCGAGGGCACGGCCCTGCACACGCGCGTCATTCTCGATCGCATGGAGCAACATGGTGTCACCGTGCGTCGCGTCATCAACGCCGGCGGAATTCCGCAAAAGAATGACGTCCTGAATCAGGTGTACGCCAACGTGCTGGGTCGGCCCGTTCTCGTTCCCGCGGGAAGTGTCGTCAGTTTGGGTTCTGCGATCTTCGCTTTTCTCGCCGCGGGAACGTTTAAGACCGTCGAGGAAGCGCAAGACGCGGTCGGCCCGCAATACAAAGTATTTCAACCGGAGGCTTCGTCGAAGCGTGCTTACGACGAACTATACTCTCTCTATAGCAAGGTTTACTTTGCTTTCGGCCAGCCTCAGAACGCGGACTATGGAAAGGTGCTCCCGGCTTTAATCCAGTTGTCCGAATCAAAACAAGCTGGTGCCGCGCATTAGCCACAGATCACTCGAGCCCCTCAAGGTCTTGCTTCTGAACTGAGGAACCGGGCGGGAAGCCCGTTAGTTAGCGCTCCTTGTTGAAGTCCGATCGACGCCTCTGGGCCTGCTCCTCATTTAACTTCGCGACGATCGCCAGCATGGCCCGCTCCTGCTCGAGTTGGCCGAGCTTGCGGTAAGCCGTTGCCAGCAGCATGCAGGGCGCAGGATTCCCGGGAGCAAGCTGCCGCCCTAATTCCAGGTGCTCAACCGCTTGGTCCACTTGCCCTTCCTCGAGCAACAGGCGGCCCAGCGCAATGTGCGAGCTGGGGTATCTCGGGTGCTCGCCGATGGATCTCCGAAGCGCCTCTTTGGCCTCAGAGAATTCGGGCTTCCCGGGGCTTGCGCCGGCTTGGATCAGCGCATCTCCCAGCAGCGCGAGCAACTGATAGTCTGCGGCTCCTTCGCGAATTGCACTGCGCGCAATTTGAGCCGCTTCGGCGAGGTTCCCGAGCATGAAACTTTCCTGAGCGGCCGCGAGATAGCCGACTGCGGAATTTGGCGCCAACGAAGTCGCTCGCTCGAATTCCGGCTTAGCCAAGACCGGCTCCTCGAGTTGCCAGAGCACGTAGCCGAGTTCGTAGTGTAGCTTTGCCGAGCCCGGAAGCTCCCTCAGCCCGGACTCCACGACTCTAAGACCATGACCGTAGTCTTGCCGCTCCAGGAAAGCCGCCGCAACAAGGAGGTAGAGTTTTTCATCTTTCGGCGTGAATCGAGTGGCCCTCTGAAACGCCTCGAAAGCCTGCTGTGCTTGATCGTTTCCCACATAGGCTTGAGAAAGCAGATTCTCGACGCCCGCGTTTTCACGGGCCCCGTTTCGCAAGGCGATGAGAATCGGAATCGCCTTTTGAAATTCGCCGATGCCAACAAAACACAGCGCCAGGTTGAATTCGGCCGCGTATTCGTCGGAGACATGCCCGCGCGCCGCGAGAAAATGCGGAATCGCGTCGGCGAAGCGCCCGCTGCGACTTAATGCGATACCCGCTTGCAAATCATTTTCGGATTGTGACGACCTCTCTTGCGTTTGTTGCTCGGCAGGTAAAGGATTCGGCATTTGCAGGCTCTCGGCCAGCGCAACACGGGAGGCGCCGCCAGCCAACAGCACTGCAATGATCCGCGCCCATCGCCATCCCTGCGGGAAAATCACTGTGCGTTTCACAGTCCCTTACTTCCAGCTGCCCTGACCTTCCACAATGGTAATGTAGCGATCGACAGGCAGCTCCGTAAATCGTTCTGTTTTTCCGCTGGGATTCGGCCACTTTACCTCGAGCCAATCAATCTTTTTTCGCTGGCCCAGGCCCAGCACCAGCCGCGGGTCGTGCGAAGAGAGGTAGCTTCCTCCGCCTACCTTCGATCGGTGTCGCAGTAAATCTCCCGCTTGATAACTGACCTTTGCCCCAATCGCGTCGATGTTCGCTTTCCGTCCGGTCAGCTTCACGCCGAGCCAGTGATTGTTTCGGCCGGCGTTATTCCGCAAAAGTACGGGCGCATCGTCATTTTGCGCCACCAGCACATCAACCGATCCGTCATTGTCAAAATCGCCGAGGGCCATGCCGCGCCCCGCGAGCTCGCGCGCAAAAACCGGTCCGCTTTCTGCGCTCACGTTCCTCCATCCCTTCCCGGTGTTTTGAAACAGCAGCAGCCTCTCGCGATAACCCACATTCTGCAGCCGTTGCTCCACCATCAAGTCGGGGTGCCCGTTCGACAGCAACAGATCCAGGTTGCCGTCGTTGTCATAATCAAAAAATTTGACGCCC
>DATAIH010000208.1:0-2755 GCA_036262755.1 Candidatus Acidiferrum sp. | reverse complement strand
CGGGCCGGGCAAACGATTGCCCGGCTTGTTTTATTTTCGAGACCGCTAGACGCTGGGCGCAACTTGGCGGAGATATTTGGTCAAGCGGGTCACAACTTCCCTGCCGCGGGTTTCGTGTTGCACACGGTCTACGCCCGCTGGCGTTTCCGAGTTCCCCGCGCTTCCTGTTTTCTGAGCAAAGCCGGTAATCGTGTGTCGGTCGAAGGAGGGAGCATCCTCTTCATGGGAGAGAGAAACTTCGATGCGGTCGGAAAAACGCGCGAAGGTCACTTCCAAGTGGGGGTGTTTGGCGGCGAGACGCTTGAAAGCTTCCTTGCAGGCGTCGAGGACCGCGGATTGCAAGCGACCGGCGGCATCCGTCTCGAGGCCGGCGGCATCCGCGAAGAAGCGCGCAACACCGCCCGCCGCCGCGGCCAGGCGGGCGTCGGCGTCAAGGCACATGTGCAAGCTTTTCGGTTCAGCGGCCACGGCTGCTAGCCAGCCCAACGTCGCAGGCTTCCCGGCAATCCGGGCAATAATAGAGGCCGTCGGAACAGAGACGGATGTTGTGCTGCCCTTTGCAAATGCTGCAGTACTTCTCGCAGGTGCAGCCCTCTTCCGGCATGTCGCATTGCACACAAACGGTTGGACCTTCCATAGACGCCCCAAGAAAACTGTACCTGAGCAAAGCCGCGCGCGGCAAGGCAAACATGGCTGGTCGATCGCGAATGGTGCATCCGTTTGCCGTATAGCCCTGTCGCGCCGCTTCTTTGACCGCCTCAGAGGCGCATGTTAGTATCGGTCACTGCCCGAGCGATTGGAATGGATTCCGCTACAACTTCTCAGACAAGCCCGCTTCGCAAAACGGCCCTGAACGCGTTGCACCGCCGCCTGGGCGCAAAAATGGTCAATTTCGGCGGCTGGGACATGCCTGTGGAATACCCGTCGAGCGGCGGTTTGATCGCCGAACACAAGGCGGTGCGAGGAAATGTCGGCGTTTTTGATGTCAGCCACATGGGTGACATTCGCATTCGCAGCGGGAAGAAGTCCCCTGGAGCGCTCGAGGCGGTACAGCACATTACCATGAACGATGCGTCGAGGCTCGGGATTGGGCAGGCGCAATACTCGGCGTTGCTTTATCCGGAAGGCACGTTTGTCGATGACGTGATCGTGCATCGGTTGGGGGAAGACGATTATCTGCTGGTGATTAACGCGGGCACGCGAGAGAAAGACATCAACTGGGTGCGTGAAAACACCAGGGGATTCGATTGCGTGGTCGAAGATCTAAGCGACGCGTACACGCAGTTGGCAATTCAGGGGCCGCGAGCCGCGGAGGTTGTACCAAGGCTTACAGACGCGGACTTAACCGGCATTAAGAACTATTGGTTCACCCACGGCACGGTCTGCGGCCTGAAGAACACCTTGATTGCGCGCACGGGATATACCGGCGAGGATGGATTTGAAATCTATGTGCCGTCCGACGCGGCGACAAGCGAAAGAGTCTGGCACCAGGTGATAGAGGCCGGGCGCGGGTTCGGAATTGTTCCCTGCGGCTTGGGCGCGCGCAACACGTTGCGGCTGGAATCGAAGATGGCGCTGTACGGGCACGAGATCAGCGACAAGATCAATGTGTCGGAAGCGGGGCTGGACCGGTACTGCAAAATGGAGAAGGGCGATTTTATCGGCCGCGCGGCGCTGGAGCGCTCCAAAGCCGGGGGATTGACGCGCACGCTGGTAGGCCTCGAGATGATCGATCGCGGCATAGCACGGGACGAGTATGGTTGCGCGAACGAAGCCGGAGAACGCATTGGCGTGGTGACGAGCGGTTCGCCTTCGCCGACTCTGGGGAAAAACATTGCGCTGGCCTACGTGCCGCCAGCGTATTCGGCGGTGGGCACGATTGTGTACGTGGAGATTCGCGGACAGAAATGCAAGGCTCAAGTGGTTGCGACTCCGTTTTACAAGCGACCCAAGAAGCAGGCGGCTGCTTAAGGAGACTTTGTGAGAATTCTTCTGCCCTTTGCTTTTCTCTTATTGGCACCCCTGGCGTCTGGCCAGGGGACCGTCACACAACAACCTGTACCTGCAAAAGCACAGGAGCAAGCTTCCAAATCCGCGCCCAAGATGGACCCGGCAAAGGAAGCTGCAATCCGAAAGCTGTTCGAGGTTCAAGGTACGAAGAAATCCATGGAACAAGTGATTTCCGAGATGAGCGCAAACATGAAGCCGACGCTCTCCAAAATGCTGCCACCGGGAGAATATCAAGACAAACTGATACCCCTGTTTTTTGAGAAGTTTCAAAACAAGCTGAAAACCGACGACCTTTTGGACCTGATCGTTCCGATCTATGACAAACACCTTTCGAAAGAAGACATCGATGGGCTTGTCCAGTTCTATCAAACTCCCCTTGGCAAAAAGATGACCTCCGTATTGCCTCAAGTGCTCGTCGAGTCCCAGACTGCGGCGATGAATATGGGGCAAGAGCTGGGCCGCAAAGCCATGCTGGAGGTCCTGGCTGAACATCCGGAACTGGAGAAAGCAATGGAGGATGCGGCTGCACGAAAGAATTAGCGTCCGTAGGTTTTTGCGACGCTTATCAATGGATCATGGCTAAGGGGGCTTAGAGGAGACTGGTGATGGGATATCCCAAAGACCGTCGTTACACGAAAGAGCACGAGTGGATTGCGGTGAAGGGCGACCAGGCGACGATCGGGATCACCGATCACGCACAGCACGAATTGGGCGATGTGGTTTTCGTCGAGCTGCCCAAGCCCGG
>DATAIH010000207.1:0-37286 GCA_036262755.1 Candidatus Acidiferrum sp. | reverse complement strand
TTGTGCCTAGCCCAACTGTGGCGCGGATACCAGCGGAGGCAAGCGGTTGCCCGGCGGATCATGCTCGCGATCGTGGCGCCCACGGTGAGCCGCGGACCCGCGAAATGCAACACTACTTCGTCGAGTGACGTTTTGTGGCAGGGGAACCAAAGGACTTGCTGGCGCGAATTTCTCAAAAAATGCAACAGAATTACATTTGGCTGAGCCGGGATTCGCTCGAAAGCCGCCCGGCTGGGTCCTCATCTGTCTTCATTCTGCTTAATTCCTTGCGTCGTACCGCCCATCCATTTCAAACGTCGGTGCCTTGTTCTTTTGGCTTCTGGAAATCTTTTCTCATCCTGTGCGTATAACTGTTTAGAAACCAAAACACAGAGGAGTTGCCGTGCGCGTTTCCAGCATGCCGTTCTGCGGGCTTGCGGCCGTTGCTTTGGTCACCGCTTCGATTGTCCTTCCCGCCCACTTCTTGCATGCGCAAACTCGGGCGCCCGCCGCCGAATCCCGAACTTTCGTAGTTCGCCACGCCCGCGTCTTCGACGGAGAAAAATTCCTGCCCGCCACAGACGTCTCGGTAGAAAACGGCATCATCAAGGCCATTGGCAACAACCTAAAAGTTGCGGCCGGCAAAAAGGAGGTCGACGCAGCCGGTGAGACGCTCCTCCCGGGGCTCATCGACTCCCACACCCACACGTGGGCCAACGCCCTCCAGCAGGCGCTTATCTTCGGAGTGACCACCGAACTCGACATGTTCTCCGACCCCAAATTCGACGCGAACGTCCGCAAACGCGAAGCCGCCGGACACAATCTCGATGCTGCAGACCTTCGGTCTTCCGGAATACTTGTCACCGTCGCGAAGGGTCACGGCACCGAGTATGGCCTTCCCATTCCCGTTCTCGCCAGCGCCGCCGACGCCCAGTCCTTCGTCGACGCCCGCATCGCTGAAGGCAGCGATTACATCAAGATCATTTATGACGATGGCAGCGCCTACGCTGAATCCATCCCCACGCTGACGAAGGAAGAGCTTGCCGCGGTCATCACCGCCGCTCACAACCGCAAAAAAAAGGCCGTCGTTCACATTGGCTCGCTGGATGGCGCGCGCGATGCCATCGCAGCCGGTGCCGACGGCCTCGCCCACATTTTCGAGGACGAGCCGCCCGCCCCGGATTTCGTCGCTCTTTGCAAGCAGCATCATGCCTTCGTCATCGCGACCTTAGCCGTCAATGAATCCGTCAGCGGCAAGGCTTCCGGTGAATCACTTGTGACAGATCCACGTCTGTCTCCGTACATCGACGAACAAACCGCCGCAAATCTTAAGAAGGCCTTCCCGGTGAGGCCAAGAAGCAAGACAAATTTCAGCTACGCACTCGCAGCTGTCGGCACTCTTCACGCCGCCGGCGTTCCGATCCTGGCAGGCACTGATGCGCCCAACCCGGGAACGGCTCACGGCGTTAGCATCCACCGCGAACTGGAACTCCTGGTTCAGGCAGGACTCACGCCCACGGAAGCTCTTCGCTCCGCGACATCCGTCCCCGCTGACGCCTTTAGCCTCAATGACCGCGGCCGCATCGCTCCCGGTCTTCGCGCCGATCTTCTGCTCGTCAAGGGCGACCCCGCGCTGGACATCACCGCTGCGCGCGACATCGTCGCCGTTTGGAAGACCGGAGCGGAGGCCGACCGCTCCTCGGTCCGCGCCGCCGCCGAAAGAGAAAAGCGGGAAACCGCCACCGCTAAGGCCTTACCACCTCCACGAGGGTCCGAGTCTGGTTTGATCAGCGACTTCGAAGATGGCACGACCGCCACAAAATTTGGCGCGGGCTGGTCGGTCTCCACCGATGCCGTGGCCAACGGCAAGTCCACCGCTGAACTCAAATCGATCGCAGGCGGCGCGGAAGGCAGCAAGGGCGCCCTGCTGATTTCCGGGACCATCTCCGATGCCTTTGCGTTCCCGTGGGCGGGCGCGCTCTTCTCACCCGGTTCAGCGCCTACGGTTCCCGTCAACCTTTCTTCCAAAAAGGCTATTCATTTCTGGGTTCGCGGAGATGGCCGTCCCTACCGCCTGATGGTCTTCACGAAATCCGGCGGCTACAACCCGGCTATCCAAAATCTGACGGTGACCCCGGAATGGAAGGAAATCACCATTCCTTTCTCGGCTTTTGGCACCGACGGTCACGACATTAACGGCATCCTCTTCGCGGCTGGTGGTCGTCCTGGCGCATTTGAATTCGCGATCGACAATGTCCGCCTTGAATAACCGGTTTCTCTCTGCGCCCTCGGTGTCTCCTGGTTCGGCTATTCCTGCCGCGGCGGCAGCTTCTGGGGCGAAGCGAGGGATCCGCTTTCGCCGCATGCGTACCTCTTTACTTTCACGCTTTCTTATTTCATCTTCTTTCTGTGTTCTCGAAGCCCCGTCAGCTCGGCTCGGAAGCCGCCCTCTACGACGCCGCCATTAGAGTCCTTACCCGCCGCGCGCATTCCGTCCACGAGATGAAGCAGGCGCTCGAACGCCGCTCGGAAGACGCCGCGCTTGTAAAAAAAGTGATGACCCGGCTGAAGAGCGCCGGGCTGCTTGACGACGCCCGCTACGCCAGCCAATTCGCGCGTCAGCGCAGGGAAGAACGAAAACAAGGGAAATTTCGCGTGGCGCGTGACTTACGCGCTCGCGGCGTCCCGGATCGCCACATCGAAGCGGCACTGGCAGAAGCCGCCGAACAAACCGACGAAGCCGGGATGATCCGCCAGCGCATCGAGCGCATACGGCGGTCGTTTCGCGGAGAGATGGATCAGAGGAAACTCGCATCCCTCTACCGCAGCCTTCTCCGCGCCGGCTTCTCTCCCGAGGTCATCCGCCGCGAACTCAAATCCATCACCCGCGAAGAGCCGCCTGAACCAGGGGGCGATCTCTGACCTTTGTTCTCTCATCTTTCTCAGGCCAGCGCTTTTGTCAGGAAGCTGAGGGTGTGGTCCCAGGCCAGCTCCGCCGCCGCTCGATCGTACACCTCGAGCCGCGCTTCATTCATGAACGCGTGCTTCGCGTCATATCGATACATCTCGAATTTTGATTTCGACTGCTTGAGCATGCTCTCGAGCTCATTCACCTTCGCGGGCGTGCACCAATCGTCCTGGTTCGCGAAGTGGCAAATCAAAGGAATTTTGACCTTCTTGAACTCGGCGGGATCCACCGGCGGGAGGCCGTAGAAGCATGCGCCCGCATCCATCTCGACTACCCGCAGCGCCGCCAGAAGCGTCAGCGCGCCGCCCATGCAGAAGCCGCCGACGGCAACCTTTTTTTTCGAAGCTCGCTTTAGGTGCTGAATGGCCCCACGGATGTCCTGCTCGGCCGCGTCCGGGAAATCCAGGTTCGACATCATGTGCCTGGCTTCGTCCGCGGCCTTCGCGACCTTTCCGCGGTACAGGTCCGGAACAAGGGCTCGGTACCCCGCCTGCGCGAAGCGGTCGGCGGTCTCTTTGATCTGGTCGTTCAGCCCCCAGTATTCCTGAATGCAGACAAAGCCCGGCGCGCTTGCTCCTTTGGGGGTTGTGAGATAAGCGGGACAGGTCTTCCCGTCCGGCCGCTTCAGTTGAATCATTTCACCCATGACATTACTCCCGTCGAGCTACAGCCACCTGTTATGTTCGCGCTCCGGGCAGGATCCCCGCAAGGCCTGCAGAAGTCACGGATAGCCGTGGTGAGTCAAAAACAAGCGCTAATTGCCGCTCGCGGGTGTCTCTGCGATACTTCTAACATAAGAAATCAGTTGGTATCGAGGCAAGAATGCCGGGGAAAGACAAAAGCGCTAAGTTTTTTGGCGGGAATGAGCTCCGCGAGACGTTCTTGCGCTTTTTTGAGGGCAAGAAACACAAACGGGTGCGGAGTTCGTCGCTGGTGCCGCATGGCGACCCCACGCTGCTTTTCACCAATGCCGGTATGAATCAGTTCAAGGACGTGTTCCTCGGCCTCGAAAAGCGCGATTATTCGCGCGCGACCACCGCCCAGAAATGCGTGCGCGCCGGCGGTAAGCACAATGACCTTGAAAACGTCGGCTTCACCAAACGCCACCACACCTTCTTCGAGATGCTTGGCAATTTTTCCTTCGGCGATTATTTCAAGAAGGAAGCTATCGCCTACGCATGGGAACTGGTTACTTCGCTCGAATGGTTTGGCATCGACAAAAGCAAGCTGTACGTCACCGTGTTTGGCGGCGCGGAGGTCGCGCCCGGCACCACGCTGGGCGTCGATGAGGAAGCCAAAGGTTTTTGGCTCGAGCAAAAAGTTCCCGGGGACAGAATCGTTGCCATACCTGGCCTAAAAGAAAATTTCTGGGCTATGGGCGACACCGGCCCTTGCGGCCCCTGCAGCGAAATCCATTACGATATGGGCCCCGCCGCCTCCGATCCCGGCCACGGCGTTACCGCTCCCGAATGCAAATTTCCTTGCGATTGCGGCCGCTTCGTCGAAATCTGGAATCTCGTCTTCATGCAGTTCAACCGCGACGCAGGCGGCAAACTCACCCCGCTGCCCAGGCCCTGCGTAGATACCGGCATGGGCCTCGAACGCACCGCCGCGGTCCTCCAAGGGGTCATCTCCCCTTACGACACCGATTTGTTCCTCCCGCTCATGACGCGTGCCGCCGAAGTCTGCGGCGTCGATTTTGCGCGCGAGGAAAAACTCGAAGAAGGCAAAGGCGGCGCCGCTTCCCTGCGGGTCATCTCCGACCACGCGCGCGCGACAACGTTTCTCATTAGCGATGGAGTTTTGCCTTCCAATGAGGGCCGCGGCTACGTGCTCCGCAAAATCATGCGCCGCGCTATTCGCCATGCGCGGCTCCTTGGTCAGAAGCAACCCGTGGTCCTCGCCGAAATGGTTTTCGCAGTCCAAAGAATCATGGAGGAGGCCTATCCCGAACTTCGAAATCCCTCGTTTGCCCATGTGCCGCGAATTGTGAAGGCTGAGGAAGAGCAGTTTGCCCGGACCCTAGATATTGGTCTTGAAAAACTTGAAGAAGACTTGCGGCCCCTCACAGCATTTGTCGGAACTCCGCTTCAATCGAAAGAAGGGGTTTACTCCGGCGAGAAAGCGTTCAAGCTGTACGACACGTATGGGCTCCCGTTTGACTTCATCGCCGACGCGGCGCGCGACTACGGGGTGCTCTTCGATGAGGTCGGATTTAACCGTGCGATGGAGGAGCAAAGGAAGCGTGCTCGCGCGTCATGGAAGGGCGGAGCAAAAGAGGTCGCGAATCCGGCGTATGCCAAATTAGCGGAAACGTACAGGACGGAGCCGGGCTTTTATTCCGGGACAACCGCGAAGGACTGCCGGATTGAAGCGATCTTCCGAGTTGCCGATGGGAAGGAGCCGGCTGCAAGCCGGCGCTACGAAAGTGTCAAGGAACTGAAGGCCCGGGAAAGCGGCGAAGTGGTGCTGGACCGAACGGCCATCTACGCGGAGTCCGGCGGACAGGTGGCGGACACCGGGGCATTCTACGACAATTCCGCATCGCAGGAACTCGCCGAAGTGCAAGGCGCGTTCTACCCCGTCGCGGGACTGATCGCGCACAAAGTGGCGGCTAAGGAGACGCTGCGCGTGGGGGACCGCGTCGCGGTCGTCGCCGACGCCGAGCGCCGCGCACGCGTCATCCGCAATCACACCGGCACGCATCTGGTCCACGCCGCGTTGCGTAATATTCTCGGCGCGCACGTGAAGCAGTCCGGCTCGCTCAACGCGCCGGAGCGCCTGCGTTTCGACTTTTCGCACTTCGCCCACGTGGACGCGGAAGAGCTGCGCGACATCGAGCAGCAGGTAAACGACGAAATCCGGCTGAACACCCCGATCGAAACCAACGTCAGCTCACTCGAACAGGCCTTGAACTCAGGTGCGCTGGCCTTTTTCGGTGACAAGTATCCAGAATCGAACGTGCGAGTGGTCACCATTCCGGATCCCCGTTCGCCCCGCGGCTTCTACTCGAAGGAGCTGTGTGGTGGTACGCACGTCGAGCACGTGGGGGATGTCGGGGTGCTGAAAATCGTCAGCGAAGAATCCGTGGCTGCCGGGGTGCGCCGCATCGAAGCGGTCACCGGCATCGGCGCCCTCGAGCACTACCAGCAGCAGGCGCAGACCCTGCGCCATCTCGCTGCCCAGCTCAACGTGGGCGAAGACGCCGTTCTGGCCCAGGTCGAAAAGATGTTGCACACCGTGAGGCAGCTCGAGAAGGAGCTAGAGGCCCAGAGACGCAAAGGAGCCCTCGGACAGATGGACGAGCTTGCCGCCCGCGTGCAGCTCATTAAAGGCATTAAGGTCATTGCGGCAGAGGTTCAAGGCGTTGACCGCGAAGGACTTAGACAGCTCGTTGACAGCCTTCGCCAAAGACTAGGTTCCGGCGTCGTCGCCCTGGGCGCGCCTGAGAACGGCAAAGTCGCGCTGATCGCCGGCGTCACCAAGGACCTCACCGCTAAAGTCCATGCTGGCAAGCTGATCGGGGCCTTGGCGGAGAAACTGGGTGGCAGGGGCGGCGGAAGGCCCGATTTGGCCGAGGCTGGCGGTAAAGATACAGCTGGCCTGAAAACGGCCTTGCAGACAGTTCCCGCCTTGATCGAAACGTGGTTATAATGCCAGGCAGCACGTAAGATGTGTTTGCTCGGGTGTGTCAGCAGCTCGCTTGCATGAAACGAAACAGCTTTGCTTGATCAAACCAACGGGCAGGGGCGTATAGTACGCGCGGTTTATTGACGCGTGAACCTTCGCAGCGATATGAAGGAGGGCATGGGAGTGGGGTCAGGTCCAACTAGGACAGGGTTAAATCCAAGAAGAACATGAGCTTTCCCCGAGCCATGCTGATTCGACGAGCGGCACTCGTGGCTTGCCTGCTTCTAGGTTCGCTAGCTTTGTGGCCGCGGCAGGCCGACGCGCAGATCGCCAAGATCGTCGACAATAGTGGCCGGAGTTTTTTCATCAACTCGAACCCGGCTCCCGTCAGTCTCGCTCCCACCGCAAAACGGCACGCCAACATTTATCTGCCCGGAGAAATCTCGTTTACCGGACGCCCGCACCCGGCCGTGGATATGGACCGCGATGGCGTCGAAAAGCTGGTTCGTGAAGCGGCGGGCCGACACCGGGTGGATCCCGCGCTCGTCCGCGCCGTGATCGAAACGGAATCGAATTGGAATCCTAAGGCTTATTCCCATAAGGGTGCCGGGGGATTAATGCAATTGATCCCCACGACCGCGCAACGCTATGGCGCCTATGACGTTTTTGACCCGCAACAGAACATCGACGCCGGGGTTAAGTATCTGAGGACATTGCTGGAACGCTATCATGGCAACCTCGATCTGGCGCTGGCCGCGTATAACGCGGGAGAAGGAGCGGTCGACCGCGCACACGGGGTTCCCTCGTTCCGCGAAACACGCGATTACGTGCAGAAGGTTCAGAATGCCTACTTCCGGCCAGGTTCCGGCCGCCTGCCTGATGCGTTCGTCAACCCGCACGCCATCCACATGGACGTCTCACGCGAAGGGCGCATCATATTTACGAACGACTGAAAACGGTAACCGGTTCTCAGTCACAAAGTCTTCAGTTTCTGACTCCGGAGGTTGCGGGGCCCTAAGCGCGCTGCGCTTCGCTTGCGGATCCGCCGACCCCAGTAACAGTACCGTGTATTTAAGTTTAGGATTAAGTCTTGGAAAATGACCGCGTAACGGGCAGCGAAAATGAATTAATATTCCGAAGGGAACGGCAGCGAGAGCCGTAAGGCTGAAAGCCGCAAAAATGTCTAGGGAGATAGACCGAACGGTTTTGGGGAGCGGCCGGATATTTGGGGGGAGAAAGTCTTTGCCTCGGATCTTCGCCCCCGTTTCGCTAGGTCTTTTCCTGACAACCGCAGTGATCGCGGCACCACCAGGCGCAGGCGGCAACGCGCCGGAACCCACCGCCTCCGTAAAACGCCAGTCCGCCTCGGCACAATTTGCGCGCGCCGAAGAGCAGCGCTCCGCGCTCAACGCGAAACCCAGCGACAAGCGGTCGCTCGCCGATTACAAGCAGGTGGTGATGAGTTATCGCCGCGTGAGGCTGATCACGCCGCGCGCGCCGGAAGTGCCCGATTCTCTGGTGGCGGTTGCGGAACTTTACACCGAAATGGGTGATCGTTTCGGGCGCAGCTACTACCAGCTGGCGGTCGATTCCTACGAATTCCTGGTGCGCGAATATCCCGCGCACAAGCAATGCCAGGAGGCGCTGCTGCGGATTGCGAAGCTGCAGCGCGATAATCTTGCGGAAGCCGGGCAGGCACAGAAAACCTACGAGGAATTCATGAAACGCTATCCGCGTTCGCCGCGGAAGCGGGAAGTGGAAGAGGCGCTGGCGGAATTGGCGCTGCTGCAAAACAGCGATGTCGCCTTAGCGCAGACGAACTCGCGTGAAGATCGAGAAGCCTCGGCGATCGCAAGGACCATGGCCGTCGACGAGGCGCGGTCGAGCGCGCCGGTGCATTCCGGCGGAAAGTCGGTTTCAGGAACGAATTCTGCGGAAATTCCGCGCGTGCGGCGCGTTCGCACGTCATTGAACGGGGACGCCACGCGCGTAACCATAGATCTCGACGAGACCGTAGAATTCACCTCCGGCAGAATCTCCAGTCCCGACCGCATCTTTTTTGATTTGCAGGCGGCGCGGCTTACGCCGGAGGTCGCGCGGAGCAGCATCCACGTCGAGGGCGATCTGCTGACCGCGGTGCGGGTGGCGCAAAACCATGCGGGAGTTGTGCGCGTGGCGCTGGACGTGAACGGCGTCAAAGAATACACCGCCCTGCTGACAAAAGATCCGACGCAGCTGGTGATCGATCTCTACGGGAGCTCCTTTGGCGCGGAACCGGTGCGGACGGCCAGCGGCAAGCGCCCAGAGAAAGCGGGAGCGGAGGAGTCTCGGCCAACCGACGCAACCGCAAACAGTCCGGCGCGAGACCCGCAAGCGGTTGCGGCAAAGAACCCTGGTGGAGAAACCGCGGCGGCCGCCGAGCAATGGCCGGACGCCAATTCCAAGCCCACGGGCACGTTAGGCGCTTCCAACAACAGAAGCAATTCTCCGCCGAACCCGGGGGGCACGCTGCCGAGCGCGAACGGCCGCAAGTCCAAGTCTTCTAAGGCTTCCGCGGCGGACGCCAAGCCGGAGTTGGTCCGCCCGGCCAGCTCGCCGCAACCTCTGCGCGACGGACAGAGTACTTTGACGCGCACGCTGGGGCTGAAGATTGGCCGCATCGTCATTGATCCGGGCCACGGCGGTCACGACACGGGAACGATTGGGCCGACCGGCTTGATGGAAAAGGATCTGTGCCTGGACGTGGCGCTGCGGTTGGGAAAAATCATCGAGCAAAGGCTGCCCGGCGCGGACGTGATTTACACGCGTTCGGACGACACCTTCGTTCCGCTGGAAGAGCGCACCAACATCGCCAACCAGGCGAAAGCCGATTTGTTCATTTCCATACACGCGAATTCGAGCCGCGACACCGGCGCACGCGGAATTGAGACGTATTACCTGAACTTGAAAGGCACGTCGGAGGCCATGGAAGTGGCCGCGCGCGAAAACGCCACGGCCCAAGAAGGCGTCCATGAACTGGAAAGCCTGGTTAAGAGAATTGCGCAAACGGAAAAAATCGACGAGTCCAAGGAATTCGCGGAAGACATCCAGGAATCCCTCTCCGATCGAATTCAAAAAACCAGCAAAAGCGTAAGAAACCGTGGCGTGCGGAAGGCGCCATTCGTCGTGCTGATCGGCGCGGACATGCCTTCGATCCTCACGGAGATTTCCTTTCTCAGCAATCCTGCCGACGAGAAGCTCTTGAAGCAGCCCGAGCAACGGCAAAGAGTGGCCGAGGGGCTCTATCAGGGTATTTCCAGCTACCTGCAGAATATGAACAGTGTGACGGTGAACCTTCCGGGCAGAAAGCGCGCCGAGCGCACCAGCTCCAGCGCGGCGGTTGAACAATCACGAAACCAGCGGTAGGCTAGTAGTGTCTAAGGAAAGACATGAGATGCCACTTTTGTGTCTGCGCGCTCTTCCTCCTGGCGCTGGCCGCACCGGCGGGGGCTCAGAATTCTCTGCTACCCAACCAATTAGGCGGCTGGCAGGCGTCCGGTCCAGCCACCACCGTAAAGCCAAGTGAGGGGGAGCAGATCCTTGCCGAGAGCGGAATCGTCAAAATCCTGGACCGCCGCTATAAGAGAAGCGGCGACCAGCTGAGTCTGCGGCTCTACCAGTTCAAGGATCCCACGAGTGCCTATGAGTTTTATACCTTTGCCGTGGTTCCGGGGATGCAGCCTCTTGGCGTGGGAGAACTCTCCGCCATTCGCCAAGACGATGCGCGCCTGCTAGTTGGGAACTTTGTGATTCAGGCGGGGCTCTCGGGACATTTGCCGCCCGAGGCTTTCGAGGAGGTTGCGGATGCATTGAAAGCTCACGCCGACCAGACCCCTCTTCCCGCGATTCGCAACTATTTGCCCACCGAAGGACGAGTCTTTGGTTCGGAGAAATACGCCGCTGGCCCGCAGGGATTCCAAGACGCCGCCAAGCTGCTGGACAGGCCGGAAATCGCCGGTCTTGCGAATGAGGTGGGATTCGAGCGAGACGACGCGGAGGCCATGTTCGCCCAATACCACACCGGAAAAGGCGAAGCCGTTTTGCTGCTGATCGAATACCCCACGCCGCAATTGGCCGAGCTGCGCCTGCACCACTTCGACACGGATCTAGCGCCTGCGTCCAAGCAGGCGGGAACCACCGTCGAGCGGAAAGCTTCCTTGCTCTCGTTGGTCTTGAAACCCTCTTCCGCGGCATACGCGGAGTCCCTGCGAAACGCCATTCGCTATCAGACCGAAGTGACCTGGAATGAACCGACGCACAAACTCACCGACCCGCCCTGGCTGGTGATCCTCGGCAGGATCCTCTTCACGACGCTTCTATTCATGGGGCTGGCGGTAGCCGTAGGAGCGGCGTTTGGGGGCGTCCGAGTCTTGCTGAAAATGATATTCCCCGGGAAAGTGTTCGATCGGCCAGGCCAGATGGATGTGCTGCAACTCGGGCTCTCCGGCAAGCGCATCGACTCGCGGGATTTTTACTGACCGGCGACCTCCCCGATCCTGCTAACCGATCGCCGGACTGCGCATCGAACGCTACAGTCGGCCCCGCGGGATTATGAACCAACGCCAGAGTGTCGTAAAATCTTAAGTTACGTGGATCTGCATGCGGAGAGTCGAACCTTGAAGAGCCTCCTGAACGCAGATAAGCGGATAGCGGTGTGGGCGCTCGTTCTCGGACTGGGCTTGTCTTTGCCTGGCTGCGGGAAAAGCTCCGCGAATGCGCCAAGCGCTGGTCCGGCAGCGATGCCCGTTCAGGTGCGCATTGCGACGTCGGCGAAAATCCCGGAAACCACGGAGTATCTCTCCATTCTGAAGTCGCGGCATTCGGCACTTATTAATCCTCAGGTCGAAGGGCAAGTCACAAAAATCCTGGTGAAGTCCGGCGACCGTGTGACCACCGGGACACCCCTGTTGCAAATTGACCCGCTAAAGCAGGAAGCCACCGTCAGCGGCCAGGAAGCTTCGCGCATGGCCCAGGAAGCCAGCGTCCGCTATGCGAGCATTTCGCTGGACCGCGCAAAGAAATTGCATGATGCCGGCGTGATCAGCAAGCAGGACCTCGATAACGCGCAGACAGGCTACGATGCCGCGGTCGCCCAACTGAAGGCGCTCGACGAACAGGTGAATCAGCAGAAGGTCGAGTTGCGCTATTACCGCGTCAGCGCCCCGATGGACGGCATTGTTGGCGACATTCCCGTTCGTGTAGGGGATCGCGTGACGGTGGCGACACTATTGACCACCGTGGACGAACCGGGTCCGCTCGAAGCCTACGTGTATGTTCCCGCCGAAAAAGCTCGCAACCTCAAAATCGGATTGCCAGTGCGCTTGTCCGATGGCGCGGGAAACCTCGTGAGCGATACGGACGTCACTTTCGTTTCGCCGCAGGTGGACACCGATACGCAGACCGTGTTGGCCAAGGCGGCGGTCCAGAAACCGAAATCCAAGGTGCGCATCGCGCAACAGGTGCGCGCCCAGATTACCTGGGGAGTCCGCGAGGGGCCGGTGATTCCGGTGCTTGCCGTCCAGCGCATCAACGGGGAGTTCTTCGCCTTTGTCGCCGTCAACGAAGGCAAAGGCCCCGTCGCTCGCCAGCGCGTGGTGAAACTCGGTGACACGGTGGGAAACGATTTCGCCGTGCTGGATGGCTTGCAGCCCGGGGATCACATCATCGTTTCCGGGACGCAATTCCTGCAAGATGGGATGCCCGTGAGCGAGCAGATTCAGAACGGCGGCAAGAGCCCCACGGGCAAATAATTTCTTCCGACAAGATGAGCGGCAATATTCCAACTCCAGCGAGAACGGAAACCGGTCTTGTTCGTTGATTTTTTCATCCAGCGTCCGGTATTCGCCACGGTCTGTTCCCTTTTCATCATTTTGGGCGGAGCAATTTCCATTCCGCTGCTGCCCGTCACGTATTTCCCTGATCTGGCTCCGCCACAAGTCACCGTCGCCAGCGCTTATATCGGCGCGAATGCGCAGACCGTAGAATCCGCGGTCACCATTCCACTCGAACAGGCGATCAACGGCGTGGAAGGCATGAAATACATCACTTCGACGAGCGGAAACGATGGGACCAGCCAGATCACCGTGGTCTTTGATGTGACGCGCAATGTCGACCTGGCCGCCGTGGACGTGCAGAACCGCGTGAACCAGGCGCTCGGACGTTTGCCCAACGAAGTCAAGAATACCGGGGTCATCATCACCAAGCAGATTGGCGGATTTGTCTTCGGTGCGGGAGTCTACTCGGGTGGAGGGCAGTACGACAGCCTGTTCCTGAGCAACTACCTGGACGTTTACGTGAAGGATTCTGTCAAGCGCGTAAAAGGGGTAGGCGACGCCATTGTGTTCGGAGAGCGCAAATACGCCATGCGCCTGTGGCTAGACCCGTCAAGAATGGCCGCGCACGGCTTGACGGCAACGAATGCTTTGAGCGCGTTGCAAGAGCAAAACGTGCAGGTGGCCGCCGGGCAGATTGGCCTTCCTCCCACGCGGCAGGAACACTCGTTTCAAATCAGCGTGAGGGCCGTAGGACGGCTCAGCGAGCCCTCGCAATTCGACAACATCATCCTAAAAACCGGGACGGACGGCACCCTGGTCCGGTTGAAGGACGTGGGCTATGCGGAGCTGGGCGCCGAGGACTACGGAACCCTGTTGCGTTTCAATGGCCACGACGCGGTTGGCCTCGCGGTCACGCAGCTCCCCGGCGCGAACGCGCTGGACGTCGACCAAGCCGCCAAAGCGGAGTTGCTCCGCCTTTCCAAGAATTTTCCGCCAGGACTGCAAGCCGCGGTAGCCTTCGACACCACCACGGTCATCGGCGAATCCATCCGCGATGTGCTCATCACTCTGCTTGAAGCGATCGGCCTGGTGATTCTGGTCATCTACATCTTCTTGCAAGACTGGCGGAGCACTTTCATTCCGGCGATCGCCATTCCCGTCTCTTTGATCGGTACGTTCATTTTCGTCAAGCTGCTGGGCTTCTCGATTAACACGCTTACGTTGTTTGGCATCACGCTAGCCACGGGGCTGGTGGTCGACGACGCCATCGTGGTTATCGAAAACGTGGAGCGCCACATCACCGAAGGCATCAGCGAGCCGCACAATGCCGCGTCCGCGGCCATGAAAGAAGTCGCGGGAGCGGTGATCGCGACTTCGCTGGTTCTGGTGTCGGTATTTGTGCCCGTGGCGCTCTTTCCCGGGACAACGGGAATTCTTTTCCGCCAGTTTGCGCTCACCATCGCCTTTTCCGTGGCTATCTCCGCTTTTAACGCGCTGACCCTGACCCCTTCCCTGTCCGCGATTTTTCTCGGGCATCACCGCGAACGCGCACAGTTTCGCTTCTTCCGCTGGTTCAACGACATGGTCGCTCGAACCACCAGCCTTTATCGTGGAGGCTTGCGGCGGTTGCTGAACCTGCGCGTTGCGGCGCTGGTGGTTTTCCTGGCGCTCCTCGCTGCCACCTATTTTGTGTATCAACGCGTGCCGCGCGCGTTTCTCCCCGAGGACGACCAGGGCTACTTGATTTTCGCGGTCCAGGCGCCGCAAGGCGCTTCGCTGAGCTATACGCGCGACATCTGCGCGAGAGCAGAGGAGGTCATCACCCGCGATCCGGAGGTCGAGGGAGTCTTTACCGTCGTGGGGCAGGGCGCGGCCGGCGGTGCGCCCAATCAGGCCCTCATGTACGCAAGCCTGAAGCCGTTCGAAGAACGCAAAGGCGACAAGCACTCGGCGGCCACGGTGATCGGGCGCTTGCGCGGCAGCCTTTCGGCCATCTCCGGCGCGGTGGTGGTCCCGTTCAATCCGCCGGCCGTCTTCGGCCTGGGTCAGTTCGGTGGATTCACGTTTGAACTTGAGGACCTGGGGCGCAATTCCCTCGAAACCCTCGCCGCAACCGCCGACAAATTGGCGGCCGAAGGAAACGCGGGCAAAGATTTGGTTGGGCTCTTCAGCAGCTTCACCGCTAACGACCCGCAATACATCGTTCAGATCGACCGCGAAAAAGCCAAGAGTCTGCAGGTGCCGTTCAGCCAGATCACCGACGCCCTGCAGGTCTATATGGGCTCGGTTTATGTGAACGACTTCGATTTCAACAACCGCTCCTACCGCGTCTATGTTCAAGCCGACAGCAAGTTCCGCTCGCAGCCAAAAGATATCGGGGAATACTACTTGCGTTCCGATGCCGGCAAGATGATTTCGCTCGACAATCTGGTGACGGTCGAGCAAACCGCGAATCCCCAGGTGATTCGCCACTTCAATCTGTTTCGCTCGGCGGAAATCAACGGCTCGGCCGCGCCCGGGCACAGTTCCGGTGAAGGCATCGCCTCGATGGAAGCGCTGGCAAAGAAGGTTCTTCCCAACGGCATGACCTTTGAATGGAGCGGTCTCTCCCTGGAAGAAATCGAGTCGGGCGGAAAGGCGTTGATTCTTTTCGCGCTGGGACTTGTGGTGGTTTATCTGACGCTCGCCGCGCAATATGAAAGCTACGTGCTGCCGTTTATCGTGTTGCTGGCCGTGCCGGTAGCGTTGCTCGGAGCTCTGGGCGCGCAAGCTCTGCGCGGATTGCAAAACGACGTCTACTGCCAGATCGGGCTGGTGATGCTTATCGGCCTTGCCAGCAAGAACGCCATTTTGATTGTCGAGTTCGCCGAACAATTGCGCGCCCAGGGTTTGACGCTCGTCGAAGCTGCCGTGGAAGCTGCGCGCATCCGCCTCCGCCCCATCCTGATGACCTCCTTCGCATTCATCCTCGGCGTCATTCCCCTGGTGCTTGCCCAAGGCGCTGGGCGCGCCGGACGCATTTCCGTGGGCACGACCGTTTTCGGCGGAATGATTGCCGCGACCACGCTGAATCTGCTCTTCATTCCTGTTTTGTACGTAATCGTGCGCAGCGTCGTTTCGGGAGGGGAGACGCCAACTGCGGCCCGGGCTAGCGAGTGAAACTTTCCTTGCAAAGTAGTTGCGCAAGCGTGGGTTCTCGGCCTAGGATGCACGTCGGCAGGATCGAGCTATGACCTCGCACACCGTCTCGCGCCGAACTTTTCTCGCCTTCTCCGCAACTTTGCCATTCGCGCTGAGGGCCGGCGCAGCCTCGCCCATTCCGGTTGGGCTCGAGCTTTACTCCGTCCGCAAGGAATTGCAGCGCGACCAGCAAGCCACCGTGCGAGCGGTGGCCAAGATGGGCTACCAATGTGTGGAGTTTTACGCGCCCTATTTCCAGTGGTCCGAAGACGAAACCAAGCAAATGCGCAAGTTGCTCGACGACCTCGGCATCCGCTGCTTTTCGACGCATAACGACAGCTCGTCCATGAACGCGGAAAACATCGCGCGCGCTCGGGACAAAAACCTCATCCTCGGCTGCAAATACGTGGTGATGGCGTCGTCTAAGCCTGGCCCCGGGCTCGACGGCTGGAAAATCGTCGCCGACGCGCTGAATTTCGCCGACGAGCAATTGGAAAAATCAGGGTTGCACGCTGGCTATCACAATCACGAGCCCGAGTTCACGCCGGTGGATGGCGGGCGGCCTATGGAAGTTCTCGCGAAAAACACCAAGCCCTCCGTCATGCTTCAGCTGGACGTCGGCACGTGCCTCAAAGCCGGGTCTGACCCCGTGGCTTGGATTCGCGCGAACCCTGGCCGCATTCGCTCCCTGCATTGCAAGGATTGGTCGCCCGACCCTGCGAAGGGTTACTCGGTCTTGTTTGGCGAAGGTGCTGCCGACTGGAAAGCCATTTTTGCCGCTTCGGAAAGTGTCGGCGGCGCCGAATACTATCTCATCGAGCAAGAAGGCAGCCGCTTCTCCGAACTCGAAACCACCGAGCGCTGTCTACAAACTTTCCGGTCCACGCATCCCCGCTGACTGGGGCCAGACAAATCATTTCGTCGCCGGGATCTCCTGCGGATTTTTATTCCCTCATTGCTTTGGAACCCCATTGGAGTCCCGTTTTCTGCCTCTTGAGCGCCTCAAAAATCATTGACATCCAAATTCTCGCTGACTATACTGCCCCGCAAATTAGGGTAGTTAACCGATTTACTTAAGGGTCCGGCCTAGTTCGACAGTTTTTCCTTTGGGCTCGAGAATTCTTTTTTGAGTTCGGGAAATCTTTTGTCAGGGGTGGAGGAGCATCTCATGAACCTTTCCAAATATTACGTCCGGGCCGTGCTGTTTGCAGTTTGCGCCTTTTTCCTCGTGACCTCGGCGCACGCCCAGTTCAGGGCCAGCATTCAAGGCACAGTAATGGATCCTCAAGGAAACGCCGTGGCAAGTGCTAAAGTGACGGTCACCAATCAGGACACTGGCGTTGTCCACAGCACGGTCACTTCCGCAGAAGGCTTCTATCGCATCAGCGAACTTTCGCCCGGCAAGTATACGGTCTCTATCGAAGCTACCGGTTTCAAAACGTCCGCCACAAAGGACGTGGTCGTGGAGGCCGAGCAGCCGCGAGGCTTCGACATGACCGTGCAAGTTGGAGCAGTCACCGAACAGGTGACTGTAACTGCAGCGCCCGAGGCTCTCCAAACTGAAAACGCCAATTTCGCCACGACGATCACTTCAGATCAAATTGAGGGTCTGCCGGACTTCGGACGCGACCCTTACGAATTTCTGAAGCTTGCTCCCGGCGTCTTTGGCGATGGCGCCCGTGCCGCAAACGGCGCCGCCGCAAACTTGCCTAACTCCGGCGGACCGGGCGGCTCGAACGTATCCATCTTCCAAACAGAGAATCAGGTCCAAGTGACCGCTAACGGACAGCGCAACAGCGGAAACAACTTCACGATCGATGGCACTAGCGTCAACAGCCTGACCTGGGGTGGTGCGGCCATCGTTACACCAAACCAAGAATCAATCCAGGACATTACCGTCGTCGCCAACAGCTATTCAGCGGAAGATGGGCGCAACAGCGGCGCTCAAGTTAAAGTAGTGTCAAAAAGCGGCGGCAATCAGTTTCATGGTAGCGGCTTCTTCAAAGACGATAGCCCGGGATTTAACGCTTTCCAAAGGTGGGGCGGCCCTAATGGTGTTGCGCCTCAGAAGGTGGAGCAAAACCTACGGCAGTTTGGCGGTAGCTTAGGCGGGCCCGTCGTCAAAAACAGAATGTTCTTCTTTTTCTCGTACGAGGGAGATCGCTCGAACAACATACAATTTTCCACTGCGCAGTATGTCGAGACAGCAGCGCTCCGCCAGTGGATCACGGCCAACCGGGGTGGAACCGTAGTCGGCGACTTGCTCGCCGCCAAGGGCTCGCAACCGAGGATCGCGCAGGTTCTGACCCCGAGCTGTACAGACTTCAATTCCGTGGGGTTGGGCTCCTCAACGACATGCCAGGTAGTCAGCGGAGGCGTGGATTTGGGCTCCGCAGCCAATCCCGCCACCGGCTGCAGCTTGAGTTACGGCCAATACGTCAACATATTCTCCGGGCCGCCGGCTGGTTGGACAGGCTGCGGTCTTGACGGCGTGGCAGACATGCAGAAGGTCATCTCGGAAGCCCCAATCCAGACCAGTGGCAATCAGTACAACGCCCGCGTCGACTACGCTCTATCCAAGGATCTGTTCGCGGTCAGCTTCTATATCACGCCACTCAATAGCCTGGGTGGCGATCTTACGGCCAACGGGCGCCCTATGTCCGATCTGAATTTTGACCCTCGGAACAAGTATGTGGCGCTGATTTGGAATCGCACTCTGTCACCGACCATGATGAATGAGGCGCGCGCCAGTTGGACGCGTTTCATCGGTAATCAATTCCTCACCAACCCGAATGTGGCTTGGAACCTGCCGCGATACCAGATTGAGGATGTTCCGTTCGGGGCCCGCACCACGTATGGCGCGAATCAGGGAACCAACTCGCCGGGCATTTTTGCACAAAACCAATTCGAATACCGAGACACGCTTAGTAAATTCTTGGGACGCCATGGTATCAAAACCGGCTTTGCCGTGACCTTGAACCAGGACAACAATGACTATGAATTTGGAGCCGCGCGACCGGTCTACGTCTCGCACGGACTGTGGAACTTCGTGGATGGCGCTCCCATCTACGAGGGAATCAACGTTGATCCTCGAACGGGTGTCCCCACGGACGTGCACAAATGGTATCGCCAGCACGATTTCGGCGTGTTCGGGCAGGACGACATCAAGCTGCGGCCGAATTTCACCCTGAACGTGGGGCTGCGTTACGACTACTTCGCGCCGCTGAACGAGAAGTTCGGCCACCAGAGCAATCTTGTGCTGGGTTCAGGTCCCAATCCGCTGCAAACCGCCACACTGAAGGTGGGCAACCCACTTTACCCGGGCGACAAGAATAACTTTGGCCCACGCTTGGGCTTTGCCTGGACGCCCGCGAAGTTCAACAAAACGGTCCTCCGCGGGGGATTCGGCGTCGCCTACAATCGCATTGCGGACACCATTTCTGCCATCACCCGAGTTGATCCTCCGTTCCTTTTCCGAGAGGGTGCCTGCTGCGCGATGAGCGCTGCTGACTTCGCCGCAAATTCTTGGGGCCAGGGCCCGTTCTACCCGACGCCCAACGGAAACTTGATCGTTGTAACCGAAGGCAAAAGCAACAGTCCGCTCAGTTGGCCCGGCAACCCGGCTCTTGCCGCCACGTTCAATCCGAACACGGGCCTGCCGCTTCAGGGAACCGTGGAGGTTTGGGGTGCCTCTCCGAACATTCGCACTCCTTATACGTATCTCTATTCATTCGATGTGCAGCGCGAGTTGCCCGCAAGCTTTACTTTGGATGTCGGCTACCAGGGTAGTGAGAGCCGGAAGATGCTGCGAATCGTGGGCTTGAATCGCATCTATACAGCAAGTACAGCAAATGGTGCTCTTTCCCCTGCTTATTTCATGACCACGGACGTGAATGGCCATTTCAACGCCCTTAACGTCAGTGCAACTCGAAGGTTTACTCATGGATTCCAATTCATGGGCAAATACCAATTTAGCCGCAGCATGGATGGAGGCTCTTGGGAGGGGGCCGGCGGGCAAAGGGACCCGTATTACCCTCTAAATCAAACGTGGGATTACGGACCCTCGGATTTCGACGTAACCCACAACATGTTATTCACGGGTCTCTACGACCTACCGATCTTAAGGGGCCGCACCGACCTCCTCGGGAAAGCTTTGGGCGGCTGGCAGATAGACGCGACGTATCAATTCCATAGCGGCTTTCCTTGGTCGCCTGTCGAGAATAACAATTGCCCACCAACGCCATCCGCTGGCCCGCTGTGCCCCGCCCTCGCCGCCGCCTATCTAGGTAATGCGGGAGGTGACTTCAGCCCGAGTACCTTCCAGAAACCTAATGGCAATTTCCCCGGAATTGTTACCGGTGGAACCTGCCCGCCGTCCGGAGGCACGTTTGGCCCAGGTGATACGGGTTTTCCGTACTTTAACGGATGTACGGTTGGCCCACCGTTCGTACATCGCAATTCATTCCGTGGACCACGCTATCAAACCATTGACGCCAGCTTTGTAAAGTCCATGCCAGTGCCATTCTTCCGGGGCGAGAACGCGAAACTGGATCTGCGCGCCAACTTCTTCAACCTCTTTAATAAGTTAAATTTGATGCCATTTGCAAAAAACGATCCCAGTACATCCCTAAACAGCCCTCAATTTGGCCAAGCCAGTGGAGCGTTGGCCGGACGAGTGATGGAGGTACAAGCCAGGCTGTCTTTCTAGGCGTTCACGCCAATGAGATCGGGGATTGTCAGCAGCTGGCAATCCCCGGAGAATTCATCGCCACATGTTAGAATCTCTCGGAAGATGTGGATCGGCTCAACCAATATTCCTATAAAGACCTCGGCCATCACAACGCGGAATCCTTTGAAGGCTCGGGTGATTTTCGTTTGCCTGATGTTCTTGTTTTCCGGAGCCGCACAGACCGGATCTCCTGCCTCAAAGTCGGCTCAAAATTCGGTACCTTCTCCACCTGACGAGCTCTCGCGCCGCCTGCAGTCCGCAATTGAGGCGCGTAATTCCGGCGATCCCGACTTAATTGCCAAAGCCACGCAGCGCGTGATCGCCCTCGCTCTGGCCGAAATGGCTAGGCTTCGCCTGGACCAGAAGGCCTACCGTGAGGCGAGCAGCCTGTGTGAGGAGTCCCTTGAATTCGAGGACACGGCAGAAACTCGAGTAGAAGTCGCCATCGCGAGTCTCTACGATAAGAACTTTTCCGAGGCCGTAAAACAAGCCTCCAAAGCCGCAGAAATGGACCCTCAAAGCACCTTGGCTTGGACCATCGAAGGAGAAGCCTTTCTGCGCAATGAGGATTACCGCGACGCTGCCACGGCATTCAACAGAGCACTCGATATTAAACAAGACGCTGAATCGCTGTATGGTCTCGGCACCGCTCACCTGGGGATGGATGATAAGAAGAATGCTGAAGCAAGCTTCACGCAGTTTTTGGCGATCGTTGGGGATTTCGGATGGTCTCGCGTCCTGGTAGGTCGAGCGTATCAAGGGCAGGCGCTTGCCGAAGAAGCCCAACAACAGTATCGCAAGGCTCTACTCCTTGACCCCTCGACCCCAAATGCACACTACTTGTGGGCGATAAGTCTAATGCAAGCGAATGGTTGGAGCCCTGACGCTGAAGTTTATTCACACTTTCGTGCTGAATTGAAGATCAACCCTCGCCACTTTGAGGCCAACTACATGCTCGGCTCTCTGGCCTCGACCTCAAGAAGCTACAATGAGTCGGATAAATACTTGCATTTAGCGTCTGAGGTAAAGCCATTGGAGCCCGAGACTTGGGTGCTTCTTGGCTTAAACGCGCAGAGCCGCAAGGCCAACCGCGCGGCTGAAGCCTATTTCCGCAGAGCCATTGACTTGACCAGGAACGTTAACACTGCGGACCATTTAGAGGTGCGCAAAGCCTACATCGGCTTGGGGCGGCTTTTAATGGCATCCGGGAAGACCAGAGAAGGTGAAGAATTTTTGAAAAAGGCGCGAGAACTCCAGGTGCAAGCTCTTGTCGAAAATCAGCGAAAGTTTGCCGCAAGGAAGGAACCCGGCGAAAAGAGTGTTGCCGCAGCCGTTCGACCGTACATTCCGCAATCTGATTCTGACCGCGGGCCTTCTCTATCCCCGCCATCCACTGGAGGTTCAATCACAAAGGAGGCTCGGCCCGCAACTGCGCAAGCCGTCACTCGTCCTCCCTCGGATGTTAAAGGGAAAACCGAGAAGCACTTGGATGTTGTCCTGGGTTCTTCCTTGAGCGACCTTGCAACCGCTGAAGCACTCCAGGAAAAATACGACCTTGCATGGAAGCATTATCATGAAGCCGATGGTTGGGATCCTCACATCCCGGGGTTGCAACGAAATTTAGGACTCGCTGCGTATTTTGCCAACCAACCTGCCGAAGCTATCCGGCTTCTCTCCAAGGTCGTCGCAGAATCACCCGGCGACGCACATGCGCGCGCGGTGTTGGGACTTGCATACTGCACGACGCAGGACTTCCCCAAGGCCGCGCGCACCATCGCGCCCATCGCGGACGAAGCTATAGAAGATCCACAACTTGGCCTTGCTTGGGCTAAATCCCTCGCTGAAACCGGAGACAAGGCTAAGGCGACTCACCAACTGAAAACGATCGAGAAAGCCAGCCAGAGCCCCAGCGTCAAGACGCTCATTCAAATTGGCCAGCTTTGGCAGGAACTAGGAGAATCCGAGCGAGCGGCCCAATCCTTTCGCCGCGCGCTACTAATCGACCCCGAGAACGATGACGCTAAGTGTGGTCTCCACTTAGCAAAGTGCCCTTAACCACTTCGAACAACGTCAGCCGGACTGGAAGGCGGCAAGCTGCATGGCGGTTTGAGCTTCGGCGTTCTTCACGAACGAGCTCGTTCGAAAAATGACGTTTGAGCCGGCGCCGGGAGCTCTACAAGAGTTCCCTTCCCCGAAACCCCTTCTCCCGCTTGGGGATACCAGACGCTCTTACAAAAAGCGGAAACGGTATCCCAGAAAAATCATGCCATCCGAGGGGTTGACGGATGCATCCAAGCTGTGCCCCTAGTAGTCGTTAGGTATTGGACTTTTCCGTGCCTTACACACGCCGACTACTCCGCCGTTAACCGATTTAGCTGATGGTGCTAGGCCAATTCGAGATTCTTTCGTGGGGCGAAGGAGCGACTCATGAGCCTATCCAAATGCTTGATCAAGGTCGTTGTGTTTTCCACCTGCGCGGCATTCTTCGTCTCAGTCGTCAACGCGCAATACCGCGCGTCCATTCAAGGCGTCGTGACCGACCCGCTAGGAGCAGTCATAGAGGGGGCGACCGTAACGCTAACGAACCTGCAAACGAACCAAACGCTCACAGCGACCACCGACGCTAACGGCGTCTACAACTTTAATGCTCTTCCTCCAAGCCAGTTCTCGTTGACTGTGGAGAAGGCCGGGTTCAAGAAGAAGGTGCTGGACCGTGTGGGAGTCATCGCAGAGCAGTCCAACGCCTTGAATCTTCAGCTTGAAGTTGGCGAGATTACGCAAAGCGTCACCGTCACCGGCGACTCTACGCCACTGATAGACACCGCGACCGCATCACTGAATGGGACCATCTCTGCCAACCAGATTCAGCGCCTGCCGTCGTTCGGACGGGACGTTTTGAAGCTCGCGCAGCTGGCTCCAGGCTCGTTTGGTGATGGCTCCCAGGGAGGAGGGGGCACCAACAACTACAACCTCCCCGGCACCCAGACTGGCGGAGGGGCTTCCGGCGGAGCCGACGGGATCTTCAAGACCGAAAACGGTGCGCAGGTCATTGCCAGTGGTCAGCAGACGGAGACCAACGGCATTTCCATTGACGGCATCAGCACCACCAGCGCCGTCTGGGGCGGCTCAACGATTATCACGCCGTCCCAAGAGTCCATTGACAGCGTAAAAGTCGTCTCCAATAGCTACGATGCCGAGGATGGCCGCTTCGCTGGCGCCCAGGTTCAGATTATTTCCAAGAGCGGTACCAACAACTTCCACGGAAGTCTTTTCTTTACGACCCACCAACCGAACCTAAACGCATATCAGCGATTCAACGGCGCAGGTCTTGCCGTCACGCGAGACAACAACAAGTTCCAGCAGTTCGGCGGAAGCGTCGGTGGCCCAATCTGGAAAAACAAGATTTTTGCGTTCTTCACCTACGAGGGACAGCGTCAACCCTTCTCGCCCGTACAGGGCAACGGCTGGTTCGACACCGCTGCTTTTGCCGCTTTGGCGCCATCCGGAAGCATCGCTGCGAAGTATCTCTCCTTCCCCGGCAACGGCGTGGTTGGTACCCTCAACCCCAACGCCACTTGTGCGACCGCCGGGCTGACCGAAGGAGTGAACTGCAGAACGATTCCGGGCCAGGGCGTCAATCTCGGCTCGCCCCTGAATCCTGCAAACTTCCCCTTGGGTGCCCAAGATCCTGCCTGGACCAGCCCTAGCAACCCCGGCACGGGCGGAAACGGCAGCGGCGGTCCCGTGAACCTCGGTACTGTCGCGGACATCGCGAACTACAACACCATCAACCCCACGCAATTTAGCGCGAATCAGTATAGTGGCCGCATAGATGCCAACATCACCCAGAAGGACCGCGTCAGCTTCACCATCTACTGGGTTCCCCTGTCCAGAACTAACTTCAATGGGAACCGCGCCTACGACATCTTCCACCACAATCAAATCAATCAAGCGTTAGCCGTAATCTGGGACCATACCATCTCGTCTAGCTTCCTCAACGAAGCTCGCGCCAACGCTGCCGGATGGCGCTGGAATGAGATCAACTCCAACCCACAGTCTCCCGTCGGACTCCCCACGAACTTCATTGAGCAGACCGGCAGTATCACCATAAACTCCTTTGGGCCGAACGTCGGCAGCATCCTAAACCAATGGACTTATAGCATCAAAGATGTGGCTACTAAAATTCACGGACGCCATACCATTAAGTTTGGCGGTGAAGTCACGCGCCTCTTTTACTTGCAACAGTGCGTCGGCTGCGGCGTTCCGCAGTATCGCTTCTTCAATATCTGGGACTTCCTCAACGACGCGCCGCGCCAACAGAATGGCGGCTTCGATCCGAATACAGGATTCCCTTCAACGGAACGCCAGGACCAGCGGCAAAACATCTGGGGCTTCTTCATCCAGGATGATGTGAAGCTCCGTCCGAACCTGACTGTGAATCTCGGCTTGCGCTGGTCCTACTTTGCCCCGTTGTACTCAAAACAGAACAACATGTTTCGCGCGATCCCCGGTCCCGGCGCGAACTACCTGACCGGTCTGATAGTTCGCAAACAAAACGCCTGGGACGCCCAGAAAAATAACTTCGGCCCCCAGATCGGTTTTGCCTGGACTCCGAAGTCGCTGTTCCATCGCGACTTCAGCAATCGCCTGGTGTTCCGCGGCGGTTTCGGCATCGGATATGACATCATTCAGATCGCTAACTCAGCGAATATCGTCCAAAATCCGGGGTTGATCGTGTTTCCGGCGTTGACCCGGAGCACTCCAAGCCTTTCGAGTTGCGTCCAGCCGTTGCCGAACTGCGGGGTTATTTATGCCGTTTCCTCGGATGTGCACAGCTTCACGGGTTATCCCGCGAACCCGCACACGATTTCAAGTTTCGGGCCTAATGGACTGCCAACCACGGGCGTTGTTGGCGTCCAAATTTTCCCGCAAACCCTGCCCAGCACGCTTGTCTATCATTATTCGCTCGGAGGCGCATACGATCTGGGCTTCCACACGGTAGCTTCGTTGGGATATCAGGGCAGCAAGTCTAGCAACACGTACTTCCATCAGAATCCGCTTGCGGTGCCCGCGACCTTGGGCTACGCCCAGAACTCCCAGATCAACGGCGGCGATTTTTGGAACTTCGTCGGCCGCGCGAATTACAACGCCTTGCTCGCCGAGCTCAACCATCAATTCTCGCACCACTTCTCGGCCGATTCTCAATTCACCTGGTCCAAGTGCATGGACACGAGCTCCGCTCCGTATTCGGAGCAGCCTTACCCGTTCGACACCAGCCTCAATTACGGCCGCTGCGACTTCAACGTGGGCAAAGCCTTCAAGATTTTCGGGTTGTGGCAGCCGGTCTTCTTCCACGGCAACGGTTGGCTCGAAAAAGTGGCTGGTGGATGGTCGTTTAGCGGCATCTTCAACATCCACTCGGGATTCCCCTGGACTCCCGTACTCAGCGTTGTGGGGGGCAACTTGTATTGCGGGAACTGCGGCTATAACACGCTCTTCCCCACCACCTTCCTGGGAGGCGCGGGCACCAGCACCAGCACTAACGCCTTCAAGACAGTAGCCAACTCGAACTTTCCTAACGGCGGCGCCGCGTATTTCTCCATTCCAGTACAGTGCTCGCCGACGCAAACAAACAACTGCTACACTTCCTTTACTGGTGCCAATTCGGGCACGCCGCTTCCTCCCCTCCCCGGTGTCCATCGCAATTCGTTCAACCTCGCCGGATACAGGGACCTGGACTTGACGGTCGCCAAAGCCTTTGGCTTGCCTAAAGCGCCCGTACTCGGCGAGAACGCCAACATTGAGTTGCGCATAGACTTCTACAATCTGTTCAACAATTTGAATCTCAACCCGAATTCCATTTCGAACAACGTCGCCAGCACTAATTTCGGCACGATTACCAATGCTCTTGCTGCCCGTGTCATCACCCTAGGAGCTCGCTTCAGCTTCTAGCCAAGGATCCGCCACAAGATAAGGAAAGGGGCGCACTTAAGCGAGTGCGCCCCTTTCCTTATATTCAGCAGACGATTGACGAGAGCCCGCCATTTCCGCCGCGGAAAACTAAGCGTAAAGCCTCGCAGCAGGAAAACAGGTTCCCTCATAGGTGGCAAGTTCTTTAGAGTCAACACCCTTTGAGAAATCTTAGGAAGTGGTGATGATAAAAGACTTGCGCAAGAGTTAAATCTCTCTACGATGAAAAGCTAGTGCGCCGCGCGAAAGCCGGCGAGTTGCATGGCCTTTTGCGCTTCCGGATTCTTCATGAATTGCTCCCAGACGAAACCGGTGCGATGATTTTCCGCCATCAGCATAGTGACCCCGAGATCAATCCCGAGCACGTCGGGGTCATACCAGCTTGTCAGCGGATTAAAGGCGTCGCGGAAGCTGTACTTCGTCCACACCTTTTCGCCGTATGGCCCGCGGAGATTGCGCGAAACGCGGATGCAATCGTCGAACAGAAACGGTAGTGAGCCGCCTGTGGCGCACGGAGTGATGCTGCCGTCGACGGGGCCAATCGGGCCACCTCGCGCGTTCGGGCCGCCCCAGGCGGTGTACCCCTTCACATAATCCGAAGCGCTGATGCCCCAAAGGTCTTCGCTGTAACTGGGGAAGCGATCGCGAAGGGAAAGGCAAAAAAGTTTGTGCGCCCTCGTGGCCTTCACGGAGTTTTCAAAATAGTTCGCGTAGGCGTCACGCTTATTGCGGAAATCAAACCAGGCCTGCGAGTACTGATGCGTGAAAATAGGATCGTTGCCGGAAATGTATTCGATTCCCTGATAGCTGATTTTCGGGCGCGTCCAGGCGTCCCAAGAACTCGGGTCTACCGGATGAGTGGGCGAACCGATCGCCAGCAGGTAAATCATCATCAATTCGCTGTAATGATCCCAGCGAACGTTCAAAAAACCTGATTCGGGATGCCAGCCCATGGAAAAGGTTTTGCCGCCATTGAGCATCCAGGGCCAATCCACGCGCTGATAAATCTTTGTCGCAAGATCCTTAATTTCCGGGTCGGCAAAATATTGCCGCGCCGTGAGAACGCCGCACAGAAGAATGGAGGAGTCGATGGATGAAAGCTCGCACTTCTCCCAGCGTTCGCCGGTTTCCATGTGGATGAAATGGAAGAAGAAGCCGTGCTCGTGGTGCAGGTCGTTGGCGAGGAAGCGCAGCGTCGTGCGAACACGCTCGAGAATTTCCGGGGACTTCCTGTAACCGCGACGGTCTGCGATCGACAGGCTGGTCAGGCCGAAACCAGTCGCGGCGATGCTCGCCATGGTGCGCGAATCATTGCCACTCGCAAGGGCGCGATCCTTCACCTGCCCCGTTTTAGGGCTTGCTTCGTTCCAGAAAAAATCAAAACTCGCGCGCTGAATCTCATCGAGCAGTTGCTCGTCGGTCCCTTCGAAGGGCGCGCCGTTTGGCGGCACGTAGGGGGGAGAAGCATGCTTCTGACAGCTGGCAAGGGCCGTTAGCGGAGAAGCCAGCAGGCCCATCCCGCCGATGCGCAGCACTTCCCTTCTGCTTAGAAGACTGCCTCGGCTTGGGAGGTCGTTACTCGGCATGTTCCATGCTTATTTTAATGTCGGTCATGCGGCTTACTTGGTGATTTCGAGCGTAGCTTGCACACCCTGGCTCGAGTCGGGCGCAATCCACAAGGTGACCTTTGCCGGCTCGACGGCGAACTTTTGCTGGTCATTCCAGATGCCAAATGCATTCGAGCCCAGCAGAAAGGTTACCTTTCGCGTTTCGCCAGGGGCTAGGGTGATGCGCTGAAACTTGGTCAGGGCGCGGACCGGTTGAGCGACGCTCGTTCCCTGGAAGCGGAGATAGCACTGGACAGTTTCCACGCCCGGGCGCGTTCCGGTGTTGGTGATATCGGCGCTGGCGCTCAGAGCCGCACTTTGCCTATGCTCGCGAGCTTGCAGGTCTTCATTCAAGCTCTTCGCACTGATTTGTGTCTTGTCGATATGGAGATTTCCGTAGCGGAAGGTTGTGTAAGACAGGCCAAAACCGAACGGAACCTGCGGACTATTCTGTTCGTCGATGTACCGGGAAACATACTTCTCGACGATATTGCGAGGTGGCCTAGTCAGATCCACGTTGCGGGCAGGACGCCCGGTATTCAGTGCGTTGTAATATAAGGGCTCTTGACCGACGCTGCGAGGCCAGCTGACGACCAGTCTTCCACTCGGATTGGCGTCGCCAAACAGCATCCGCGCTAGCGCCGGCCCGCCCTGGATGCCGGGAAACCAGGCAGCAACCACCGCGGGCACATGTTGAAACGCCCAAGGCAACGTGAGCGGCCGGCCGCTGAAGACCAGGACAACAACGGGCTTTCCGGTCGAGACCACTTTCTCGAGGAGTTCCTGCTGGCGGCCCGGCAAACCCAGAAAAGCACGGGAAGCGGCTTCGCCGGTCATCTCCGCGGCATGCTCGCCGAGCGCCAGGATGGCAACGTCGGACTGCTCGGCGGCTTTGACCGCCTCTTCCAATTGGTCGTCCGTGCCGCCGGTAATTTCCGCTCCTTTGGCATAGCGAATATTTTTTGCGCCGATCCTTTCATTGAGGGCTGTGCGCAAGGTAACCACATCCTGGGGACGTCCCTGCCCTGCCCAGGAGCCAAGCATGTTGCCCCTGTCGTTGGCCAAGGGGCCAATCAGCGCGAAAGTCTTCGCATTGTCAGGCAGGGGCAAAAGGGGGCTGGCCCCAACGCTCGAATTCTTAAGCAGCACAAGAGATTCTTCCGCCGCGGTACGCGCCAGGGTCACGCTATCCGGGCGCAGCATCGCGCCAGCCTCTTTCGTTTCATCGGCGTAGGGAAGCTCAAACAGGCCGAGCGCTAATTTCACACGCAAGACGCGGCGGACGGCTTCATCCACCGCGGCCTCCGGAACTTCGCCGGAACGCACCAATTTGGCCAGATGGTCGTGGTACAGGCTGCTGACCATGTCCATATCGACGCCAGCGAGAAAGGCCTTCCGAGCCGCCGTCGCGCCGTCGTTGGCGATGCCGTGCGGGATGAGCTCTGCAAGCGCCGTATAGTCGCTGTCCACAATGCCTTGAAATCCCCATTCTCTTCTGAGGATTTCTGTCAAGGTGAATGGATTGGCCGAGGAAGGCACTCCATTCAGAGCACTGAACGCAGTCATCAGCGTGACAGCGCCTTCTTCGATCGCCGCATGAAACGGAGGCAGATAGTATTGCCGCAAGGTGTGCTCGGAGATTTCCGTGGAGTTATAGTCGCGGCCACTCTCGGCTGCGCCGTAACCCACGAAGTGTTTTGCGCAAGCAGCGACGCTATCGGCTGCGTCCAAACGCGTTCCCTGGTAACCGCGCACATACGCGCGAGCCATCACCTCGCCAAGATAAGGATCCTCGCCGGCGCCTTCCGCCATTCTGCCCCAGCGCGCGTCGCGCGCGATATCGACCATCGGAGAAAAAACCCAGCGAATACCGCTAGAGGAAGCTTCACGCGCGGCAGCACGAGCAGTTTGTTCCACTAAGTCGGGATCCCAGGTGGAAGCCAGTCCTAGAGGAATTGGAAACTCCGTTCTGAAGCCATGAATGACGTCCAGACCAAAGAGAAGAGGGATGTGCAACCGCGACTGTTCCACGGCGATATGCTGAAAGACATTGACCTGATGAGCTGTGGTGATATTAAGCAGTGCGCCGACTTCTCCCTTGCGGATCATGTCGTCGTAGTCGGTGCGGCCGGTGCCGGGGCCGGTGGGCTGGCCCGCGGAGTATTGCACCAACTGGCCGACTTTCTCCTCCAGCGTCATTTTGCGAACGAGTTCGTCGATTCTTTTCTCGGTGCTGGTATCGGAAGGACTTGTGCGGGCCGGGGCGGATCGGGGAGCCTTTTCCCGGGACGGTGCCGGTGAGGGTGCTGATGAAAGAAGCAGCAAAACCAAGGCTAGGACGACTGGGCGATACAGCAGAGAGGTCACGTTTCAGACGCTCCTTGTCAGGAGAAAGGGGCCCAGAAACTTTTGCGCGCTATCTTTTGGAAATCGATCTCCGTCAAATCGACCGGGACACTCCTAGAGCGAGCCGAGTGATAACCGCTTCCTTGGCCATGCAAAATCCCAGTGAATTCGACGCCCGGCCGTGAACTGGCGGTCCGACTTGCGCACCGAGCCTCTCATTCATGGTGACGCAATAGCATACTAAACCGATTTATTGGCTGTTACAAGCGATGTGGCACGGAAGACGGGACACGTGCCTTTATGGGGCAAAGGCGCGATTTGCGCTTGTAGCTGGTCGACGGAATGTGGGAAACTACTGCGCACGATATACCAATGCCCCGGCCCAAATCAGGCACGACCTTGCACGCTCGAATACCCTCCGGGCAGACCGTCAGTCTCAAATCCCTCGCAGAACACCTGGGACTCTCGCAGGCAGCTGTTTCCCTGGTCATCAACCGCGCCCCGGGTGCCAAGTCGATTCCCCATCACACCCAAGAACTGATCCGCAAAGCGGCGCGGGAGCTCAACTACCGTCCCAATCACCTGGCGCGGTCTCTCCGTCAACAGCGAAGCTACACGATCGGCGTGGTCGTGCCGGAAATCAGCGAAGGGTATGCGGCGCTGGTGATGTCTGGGATTGAGGATCATCTGCTGCAAGAGGGCTACTTCTATTTTGTAGTGAGCCACCGACACCGCGATGAGCTGATCGAAGAGTATCCGCTGCTCCTGCAGCAGCGCGCGGTAGAGGGACTGATAGCCGTCGACACGGCAGTCACAGGCGCGGCGCAGGTGCCGCTGGTTGCCGTCTCGGGCCATCGCGAAGTGGCCGGCGTCACCAACATTGTGCTGGATCACGCGCGGGCAGCGGCGTTGGCGATGGAGCATCTGACAAAGCTCGGGCACCGTCGGATGGCGTTCATCAAAGGACAGGCGTTTAGCTCGGACACGGCCATTCGCTGGGAATCGGTACGCACGGCCGCGCAAGGATTGGGCGTGACCATTCAGGATTGTTTGGTTGGCCAACTGGAAGGGGAATCGTCGTCACCGGAACTCGGCTACCAGGTTACAAGAACATTGATCGCTTCGGGAGAACCTTTCACCGCTCTTTTTGCGTTCAACGATATCTCCGCGATCGGCGCGATTCAGGCATTGCGAGAAGCGGGCCGCCAGATTCCGCAGGATGTCTCGGTGGTGGGCTTCGACGACATTCAAAGCGCGGCGTTTCAAAATCCGGCGCTCACGACCGTCAGGCAGCCGCTGCGGGAGATGGGAACGTTGGCGGCCAGCACCCTGCTCCGGCGCATTGCGGCCCCACCGGAAGCCGACTACCCAAGAGAAATCGTGGTCCAGCCCGAGCTCATCTGCCGGGCGAGCACCGGCGCAGCCCGCGATCGGTCCTAGTTCGGGTGATGTTTCGGGAAGTGCGAACACTTCCGTGAAGGCTACCGAATTCGAATTTCGCCACCGTTCGATTCTCAATCTTATTCATTTCTGGATTGCATTCCAGCTCTATTCCGTCGACCGCATTAACATCGTGTGGGCCTTCGTTCACTGGAATAATCCCCGCGGCGATTTCATCGCGCGGATCGTTTTTGGCCTCGCCGCGCTACTGCTCGGCTTGGCGGCCACGGTCCGAACTTGGGCGGCGGCCTACCTTCGCTCGGAGGTGGTCCATGCTACGGCGTTGCACACAGAAACGCTGGTGGCTGATGGGCCATACCGCTATGTCCGCAACCCACTCTATCTCGGTACTTTTCTGATGTCAGTGGGATGGGGCCTTCTGGCCAGCCGCTCCGGGTTCGTGGTACTCGCCGTGGGAGCGGCGGTCCGCATTCTCCGACTGATCGGGCGCGAAGAAGCGGAACTCGAAAAACAGCAAGGAGAACGTTTCCGGGAATTCTGCCGGCGGGTGCCAAAGATAGTTCCGTCGCTCGGCGCGCGCATTCCAGCGGCGGGGCTCAAGCCCCGGTGGGGTCAGGCGTTTCGCGGCGAAGCTTTTATGTGGGGTTTCTTCCTAACGATGGTAGCCTTCACGCTCACTCTCGAGGATCGCGTGGCCAAGGTGCTCGCCGGTGTCACGCTTGTCCTTTGGTTTTTCGACCGGGCGATCGAGCGGAGCCGCGGTATGTAAACTCCCAGTCGGTCGATGTCGCTTGCGGGGTTCATCCCGAGGTTCTGGTCAGGAACCCAGCTTCTCGGACCTTCCCTCCGGCTGGCATCCTTTGAACGCCATTAGATGGGCAGCACCAGCCTAGCCTCGCACCCTCGCGCATCGGAACGGTTCCTGAGCGTCAATTCCCCGCCATGAGCTTCGGCGATCTGGCGGCTCAGAACCAGGCCGATGCCGGATCCTCCCGGCTTGGTGGTGAAGAAAGGCACAAACAGATTTGCCGTGTTTGGCAGGCCCGGACCGTCGTCGACGACCCACAACTCCACCCGGCCACGCCTTCGCACCCAGCCAACCTGAACGCCCCCCATCGTTTCCAAAGCGGCATCCGCAGCATTGCGGATCAAATTGATCAGTAACTGCTCCAATTGATCGCGATCGGCGGAGATGACCGCCTCCGGCCCCTTTCCGAGACTTACTTTTACGCGGGTCTCGAGTTTCACGGTGCTGCCGACCCATTCCGAGACATTTACCGGCAACAATTTGGGTTGCGGCAAGCGCGCCAGTTGCGAGTAAGCGGTCATGAAACGGCCGAGAGCCTCGGTGCGAGAGCGAATGATGCCCAGGCCTTGCCGCAAGTCATCCAGAATCGCGCCGAGCGAATCCCCACGCACTCCGGAGGATTTCGTTGCGGCAACAAGGCCACTCTCGAGACTTTGCGCGACCGATTGAATGGGGGCGAGCGAGTTGTTCAATTCATGGCCAAGAACACGAATCAGCCGTTGCCACGCTTTGCGCTCTTCGTCGCGAAGCGTGCGGCTCAAGTCGCTCAGAACCACCAACTGGTGGGGCCAGCCTCCCTCGCGAAAAGAGCCGCGTCGGAGTCCCCAGCGCCCGGAACTGCCAAGGAAGGCTAACTCCATCATGCGAACAGGTTCGCCATCGAGGCATGCGCCGAGCCCCAGCTCTTCGGCGGTGAATCCCAGAAGCCGCTCGAGCGGGCGGCCCAACAAGCGAACGCCTGCGCGATTCACGAGGCGGAGTTTCTTATCCTGGTCGAACGTGAAAATGGCGAGGTCGATTTCCTCCATCACGGTTCGCAGAAGCGCGGTGGCCTCCAGCGCGCCCAAACGCTGCTCGCGCAGCGTTTCGCTGAGGGCGTTGACTTCCACCATGACCTCGCCCATGGCATCGTCAATGTGGGCCTCGCGAGCCCGCATGGAAAAATCCTCCTCGCGAAGGGCGGCCAGGAGATTGGATAGGGTTTGCAGAGAGAAGATGACGCGATGCTTTGCGGAAAGCGCGAAACCCGTCCAAAAAACAACGATAAAGAAGGTCAGCGTCCAGGCGGTACCTGAAGAGAAATCTCCGGTCCACAGCAGAATTACGGCAACCAGCGACCCTGGAAGGCCAGCGGCCAGCGCTAGGAGTTGGATCCGGCGCTCATACGTGAGTCGCGTCATTCCAGTCGGTGCTTTTGCAGCCGCCGGTACATGGCGCTACGGCTCAGTCCGAGAGCTTTGGCAGCTTGGCTGACATTTCCTTCGTGGCGCGCAAGAGTGCGCTGAATGAGATACTTCTCGACTTCGTCGAGACTCATCTCCTCGAGCTTGGCAACGCCGCCGGTGGCTTGCGGACGCAAGCCAAGATCGGCGGCACGCACCGCGGGCCCGGGTGAAAGGAGCACGCCCCTTTCCACTGCATGGTCCAGTTCGCGCACGTTGCCGGGCCAGGAATGTTCATGAAGAGCTTTGAGCGCGGCGGGATCGAAGGTGGAGATGTTTTTGCGATAGCGTTGCGCGTAGCCGCGAAGGAAATGATGCGCCAGGAGATCGATGTCTTCGCGGCGGTCGCGCAGCGGAGGCAAGTGAATCTCAATAGTATTCAGACGGAAGAGCAGGTCCTGCCGAAAGCGGCCGGCAGCGGCTTCCGCATTGACGTCCGCATTGGTTGCCGCCAGGACCCGCACGTTCACGCGGCGGGTGGTCGAGGAGCCAACGCGCTCCAGATCTCCGGTTTCCAGCACGCGCAAGAGCTTCGCCTGCAGATTCAAAGGAACGTTGGCAATTTCGTCCAGAAACAATGTGCTGCCGTCAGCGAGCTCGAATCGCCCGACGCGATCAGCGCGCGCATCGGTGAACGCGCCTTTCACGTGCCCGAAGAGCTCACTCTCGAAGACCCCTTCGGAAAGCCCTCCAGCGTTGACCGTGACCATCGGCTTGGTCGCGCGCGTCGACAACGCATGGAGCGTTCGGGCCACCACTTCCTTACCCGTGCCGTGTTCTCCGGTAATTAAGACGTTGGCATCGGAAGGGCCAATTTGCGCAATCAGTTCCATGACCGGAGCCATTGCCGGGGAATTGGCCAGGAAGGTAGGGCGGGATTCCGCGCGCAAGAGGCGGTTTTCGGCCTCGAGGCGAGAGGCCTGCCGCAAAGCCTGGCGCAGGTCGATTTGCGTCCGCAGGATGGAGAGCAAGCGGTTATTCTCCCAGGGCTTTGCGATGAAATCGCGGGCGCCACGGCGCATGGCCTCGACCGCCAATTCGATGCTGCTCCACGCGGTCATGACCACCACGGGCACGGTGCTGTCGAGCACTTGAATGCGGGTGAGCAGGTCGAGTCCCTCCTGGCCCGAAGTGGTGTCCCGCGCGTAATTGAGATCCATGAGGACAGCGTCGAATTCGCGCGCCTCTATGGCGTTGATGGCCTCGCTAGGGGAGGCCACTCCCTGGGTTTCGTAGCCCTGGGCCTTAAGAAGCAAGCGAAGAGAGTCGCGGATGTCCGCCTGATCATCTGCCAGAAGTACTCGATAGTTTTGCTCGGTAGTGGTCTTCATTCGAATGTATAAATAAAGTTTATCTCAAATGCCTTTTTGTTGCGTTCAGCGGGACGCCGCTTTACTCGTAGCGCAACGCCACGAGCGGATCCACGCGCGCGGCCCGCCATGCGGGAACGCTGCAGGCAAGCAACGCCACAAGCGCCAGCGCCGCCGCAGCCGCCGCAAGAGATACGGGATCGTAGGGCCGCACAGCATAAAGCAAACTGCTAAGGACCCACATCAAAGCAAGCGAGAGCACGAGTCCGGCCGCGAGCCCTGCCGCCAACAGCGACATGCCTTGCCGCACGACGAGTCCGAGAACAGCGGCGCGCGAGGCACCCAGCGCCATGCGCAAGCCGATTTCCTGTTGCCGCTGTGTCACCATATATGCGGTAACGCCGTAAATGCCCAAGGCCGCTAGCAACATCGCGCCACCCGCAAAAACCCCCAGAAGCGTCAACGTGAGGCGGCGTCGCGCCAGCGAATCGGCCATCACTTCTTCCATGGTGAGCACGTGATCCACGGGCTGTTGAGGATCAATGCCGAGCACCAGGCGCTCGACGGAAGGAGCCAGGCTCATAGGGTCGGCAGCGGAGGTGCGGATCGCAAGGGACATGAAACCCGTCGGCCTTTGCGCCAGAGGCCAATAGAGCTGGACGCGCGAACGCGCTTCCAGAGTCCGATAGTGCACGTGACGAACTACGCCGACGATGGTCATCCAAGGCTGCTTCGATTGCCCACCCCCGAGTTTGATGCGCTTGCCGATGGGGTCTTCATTCGGCCAATAGGTGCTCGCCATCGTCTCGTCGATAATGCCGACGGGAGGAGCGGTGTCGGCATCGCGCTCGTCGAAATAACGGCCGGAAATCAAGGAGACTCCCATCGCCTGGAAGTAGCCGGGCGTCACCGCGCGGTAGTCCGTTTCCGGAGAAGCCTTGTCCGGAGCGACGGCGGGGGAATCGACGGTGGCGGTCCCCGAGCTGCCCGCGCCGCTCAAGGGAAGTTCGGAGATCGCGCCTGCGGCTTCGACACCGGGCAACGGTTGCACACGACTGACGAGTTCCTGGAAAAAGGCCCTTTGTTGCTCCGGTTTTGCATACGTCGCGCCGGGTAGCGACACTTGCATCGTCAAGACGCCTTCCGGGCGGAAGCCGGGATCGACGGCCAATATCTTCGCGAAGCTTCTCAGCAGCAAGCCTGAGCCCGCGAGAAGCACGACCGCCAACGCGGCTTCTGCAACCACGAAAAGCTGCCGCAAGCGCTGCGAGGTGCGGCCCTCGCTGGCGCTGCGTCCACCTTCTTTAAGGGTCTCGTGGTGAACTCCGCGGCTGGCTTGCAACGCCGGCGCCAGGCCAAACAAGATTCCTGTGCCTACAGCCACGAGAAAAGTGAACAGCAGGGCACCCAAGTCAATTTGGGTGGACACGACGCGAGGCAGGGCCGTAGCACTGAGCGATACGATCAGTTGCAACAGAATCGGCGTCAACAGCAGGCCCACGAGTCCGCCGAACAAAGAAAGAATCAAGCTTTCGCTGAGCAACTGGCGGATGATGCGCTTGGTCCCCGCACCGAGTGCCACGCGGATGGCAATTTCCTTTTGTCGCGCCGTGCTGCGCACCAGGAGTAGGCCGGCAACGTTCGCGCAGACGAGCAGCAGAACGAAACCCACGGCGCCCATGAGGACCCAAAGCGACGTTTTCACGTCCCCTACCGTTTCTTCGAGCAATGGGTGCAGGATCAGCGCAAAGCCGAACCGCTGATACGGGTATTGGCGATTCTGCTCGATGATCGATTTGGAAAGCGCGGCCATATCTTGCCGCGCTTGCGCGAGCGATGCCCCGGGCTTCAAGCGAGCGAGCACTTCATACCCGTGATTGCCGCGATTATCCGGCCCAAAGTCGGCAGGGACAAACACCTGCGGCATCCAAAGTTCGGACGGTGACGGATAGTCGAAGCCGCTTGGCATGACGCCGACGATCTGGCAGCTTCGGCCATCAACGATGACTTCCTTGCCGACAATCTGCGGATCGCCACCGAAGGCGCGCTGCCAGAGCCCATAGCTGAGAATAACGACGCGATCGCGTCCTTGCTGGGCCTCTT
>DATAIH010000206.1:0-13229 GCA_036262755.1 Candidatus Acidiferrum sp. | reverse complement strand
GGTCCTTGTAGACGGTTCCCGGGCTAGTCAGATCAATCGATTGGGCGCTTGCCGGAGTGCGCCCCAAATTTTCGCGGAGATCGATGCGTCCCTCGGTTCCGAAGCGGGGCTCTGGTTTGCCGGTCGAGGCGTCCAGAGCGTGGAGGAAATTCATCACGCCAACGAGAATCCGCCTGTCTTTACCGTCGCTCCAGTAAGCGAGGCCGCGATCCGGTTGTGACCCGACGACACCGGAGTCGAATTTCCACAGCTGCTTCCCGGTGGCGGCCTCCAAAGCGAAAACTTTTTGCGTTGGCGTGAGCCCGTAAAGCACTCCCCCGACAATGATGGGACTGCTTTCGAGGCCGCCTTCCTCGCCCGTGTCGTAGCTCCAGGCCACCGTCAATTGCTTGACATTTTCGCGATTGATTTGCGCCAGGGCGGAATAGTGAGTGTTCTCTGGGGAACCCCCATAGACTGGCCAGTCTTGCTGGCGCTCCGCGGTTGTCCTTGATTCTCGCTCGCCTGGAGTTTGCCGAGCACCAGAGGTGATCAGCAGGATGCTGAGACCACCTGTAAACATCAGCACGCCAATAGCAATCCTTCTCAAAAGTCCACTTCCATGAAAAAACGAGGAGAGCATAACACTCCTCGACGGTGAAACGAGAGCCTTATGAGTCGTTGGATATTTGCCCACAAGAGCGAGACGCAAAGGAATGCAGGGGCCTCAGAAATTTCTTCCATCCTTTCGTGCCTCGGCTAAAATCTCGATCTCCGGAGAAAGAGTCGCAACCATGCTTTGCGGAGGTGCTCGATGAATCGGTATTTCCGGCTACGACCGGTTTGCTGCGCGGCGGTCCTCGGTGTAGTGCTGGCTGGGTCTTCTCGGGCGAGCGCGCAAGTGACTTACACACCTACGCCGGAAAACCGGAAGGCCCGCACCTGGTTCGAGGACGCAAGATTTGGCTTGTTCATTCACTGGGGCGTGTACAGCGTGCTGGCTGACGGAGAATGGGTGATGGAAACCCGGCCGGTCAATCGCACCGACTACGCAAAGCTCCCGAATTTCTTCAACCCGATCAAGTTTGATCCGGCGGCGTGGGTGGCGCTGGCAAAAACAGCGGGGATGAAATACATCACCATCACGTCGAAACATCACGACGGATTCGCGATGTTCGATTCGAAGCTGACGGACTGGAACGTTGCGGCGCGCACGCCCTACGGAAAAGATGTGATCGGCATGCTCGCGGCCGAGTGTCACCGGCAGGGGATTAAGCTCTTTTTCTACTACTCGCAACTGGATTGGCATTCCGAGGATTATTTCCCACGCGGAGCGACAGGGCATCGCACCGGGCGGCCCGACTCCGGGAACTGGGATGCGTATCTGAACTTCATGGACGGGCAGTTGCGCGAGCTACTGACGAATTATGGAGAAATCGGCGGCGTGTGGTTCGACGGAATGTGGGATAAGCCCGGTGCGGATTGGCATCTGGTGCGGACCTACGGAATGATCCATCAACTCCAGCCACAGGCGCTCGTTGGCAGCAATCATCACAAGAATCCCTTTCCCGGCGAGGATTTTCAGATGTTTGAGAAGGATTTGCCCGGCGGGCACAGCACGGGCTTCAATGCGGAACAAGGCGTGAGCGCTCTCCCGCTGGAAACGGCCGAAACGATGAACAACTCCTGGGGATTTAATATCACCGACGATCATTACAAGAGCACGGCGGATTTGATCCGCTATCTCGTGCGCGCCGCGGGAATGAATGCGAATTTCCTTTTGAACGTCGGCCCGATGCCGAATGGAGAGATTCAGCCCGAGTTTGTTGAGCGTCTCAAGGAAATGGGAAAGTGGACCAAACAATACGGCGAGTCCATCTATGGAACGCGGAGGGGGCCGGTGGCTGCAGGGCCCTGGGGCGTAACGACCGAGCGGGGATCGACCGTTTACGTGCACGTGCTGGACTGGAACCAGCCGGTGCTCGCGCTGGCGGGCATCCCGCACGCAATACGTTCGGCAAAGCTGTTGCGCGATGGGAGCAGCGTCGAGTTCAGCGCAGTCAAGGGAGGATGGGTCCTGAAGCTAGGGGAAGCGCAGCCCGAAGAAGTGGACCGCGTTATCGAGCTACAGCTGGAACCTGGAAAATAGACGATGACGAGCACGCTGCGGCGCAATTCCCGAGCGAAGCGCGTCAAAGGGATCCTGTTAGGGCGCTGCTTGGGGATCTATTGCGTGACCGCGGATTCGCTGAGTTTCATCAGCAGGACCTTGCCGTCCGAATGAAAGCTGCCGCCGGTGGCCGTTTTGGCGTCCTTCATGGGATTGTCGGGAAGGAAGTAGGTGATTTCACCAACCAGGCCGGTGGAAGCAAGCGTCTTCTGCACATAGTCGCGCTCAAGGTCGATATCCGGATCGATCTTGTGGGTAATTCCATTGTTGCGCTCGTCCCGTTCTATTCCGATATCATGAGTCGCAGCGCCCACCCAGAGCGTCTCTCCATTAACTTGAAACGGAGCTTTCCAGACGCGCAGATGATTGCGGGTCTTTACGACGCTGATGGGTTCGGCGTGCGCCCAGCCGTAGTCCTGCGGACGGCCAAACAGATACAGCTGGCTCATGGGCATGGTCACGTAGGACTCTTTCGAAATGCTTTCAAGGAGGCCGTGGAGGATCGCGTCTTGGACGTCCGCATCCACTTTTACCCAGCCAGCGGTGGTGAAAACCTGTTGCATGGCGGCTTCCGAGCCAAGAATCAGAAAATTGACCATGTCACCCGGATGGCCGTCCTTGTCCGCGACGCGCCGCGGGATTTTGGAGAACAGAGCGCTATCGATGCCGCGGACGGAGCTGACCTGCTTGGCCACGTTGTGCGCCTTGCTGCCTTCCGGGGCGTACACCGCAATCTCGGCAACATAGGTGCCGCTGCCGGTATCGTCGTTTGTCTGGTTGATTCCGAGCGCCAAGCGCCCGCCAACGGGCGCAACCACATCGCCGTGCGAGCCAACCAGGAAAGGCTGCGCCACGTCTTGGTCGCCGATGCGCCCGATCAGCGCGCCCCGTCCCGCTTCGTTAAAAGGCAGGATGCGCAGGAGATCACGAAAGCTTCGGGCAAGACCGTCAGGCCCATTGTCTTCTTTGGCGTCGGAGTAGCGCAGCTTGCCGGTTGCAGTGATGACCACATGCTCGCCCGGCTGCACGTCGATGCCCGTATCCACCCAGGACGCGTCGCCGGTAAGCTGTAGCTCTTGCGAGACGCGCTGCTTCCCCAAAGGAGTTTGCGTTTTCAAGCGATTTTGCCCGGCTGGGGCGGCCTTGCTCTCGCGAACAAGCTGGGCGCACGGGGTGCCGGGAACGGCAGCCAATACCATGGGAAGCCCCGAGATAAGAAGGAGTGCGTGCCTTCGAAGCCGAGCCATTCTTCCAGAGCCATCCTGTCTTGCGCGAGTTTCTAGTCTAAGAAGATGCGATTTATGGGGGTAAGCGTTGCAACCCGATGAAACGGGAAAAGTCAGCAGAACGCGGCCAAAGGCCTTGTCCGTAGCATCCAGACTAGCTCGAAAGACTTTTGCTGCCAAGCGCCATTCGAATCAATGCGCTTCCTTGACGGAAAGTGAGCGCGACGGTAGATTGAAGTGATGCCGCAGCATTGCGAGAGGACATGGACCGCTCCCCGACGTTCCCTTCCATGTTGAGAAACGCCAAAGGCAGAAATACAGAAAGCGACTCGCCCGAGTGAGGGCTGCGGCAGCCGGAATGAGAAAACTAGGACGACTAACGGCACTTCTGGGACTCTGTGCGACCTTGGCCTGGCAAGGGGCGGCGCAGGGCACCAAGCCAGCCCCATCGCCATCACGCGCGCAGGCGCGGCCCCAAGTGCAGGCACCGGCGGCCGCCTCGCGCGCGCGGGCTCCCGAGGAAACCACCGTGACCGTGGATGGCAGCGAAGCTATGTTCACGACCATGTGCGCGCTGCTCGCTTCGGGCTTTGAATCCAACATCAGCTCGGACAATTGGTCCCCCTTCCGTGCCCAGATGCGCGAGCGGTTGCGCCAGCAGAGCGGGCCGGCCGTGGATGCGATTCGCCAGTTCTATCGGCAGCACGAATTGCGCGACCCGGGAGCAACACTCTCCCGATACTTGTGGTTTGGGCTGGTGTCCGGGCCCGCTCCTGCGTTTCAGCCAATCCTGCGGCGTGACGAATTGCCGCCCGATGTGATCGCCCTTCTGGGATTCAGCGAACTTCTTTCGAGTTACTATCAGGAACAGAAGATTGGCGAGCTCTGGGGGCAAGTGCAGCCGATTTACAGCCGTGAAATCCAGCGCCTGCAAGAACCGTTAACGCAAATCGTGTACACCTCGAGCGGATATCTCCGGGAGATTCTCGATCCTAACAGCCCGCGGAAGTTCAACATCGTTGTCGAGCCGCTCGTCGGGCGAATTACCAACGTGAGGAATTTTGGCGACCATTATGCACTGGTGCTCAGTGGAGGCGAAGACATACCTCTGGACGTGGTGCGACACGCATTCCTGCATTTTATGCTGGACCCGCTCCCGCTCATGTATCCCCATGTGGTCGCCGTGAAAGGGCCGCTCTACGGCACGGCGGCGAAAGCCCCGCGGCTCGTTGACGACCTGAAGGATGACTTTCCGTCCTACTTCGCGGAGTGCATCGTACGCGCCGTGGAATTGCGAATGAAGCGGATGTCACCGGGAGAACGGGAAGCGGCGTTGCGCCGCAATGACGCTGACGGGTACGTTTTGGTAAGGCCCCTTTTCACCGCGTTGGCCGGTTTTGAAAATTCGGAACCCTCGATGAAACGGTATTTCCCCGATTTGGTCAGGAGCATCGACGAAAAAGCGGAAGCCAAACGCATAGCCGGGATAACCTTCGCCCCGGCCGATGCGACCGAGACCGACAGTGCGGCGGTGGAAGCCGTGGCGCGCCCGAAAAAGGCGTTGCCGACAACCGTACCCAACGACGCCGAAACCATCTCTGCGCTTACCGAAGGCGAGCGGCAGATAGCCGCAAAGAACCCTCGCGCCGCCGAAGCGGCGTTTCAGAGGGTTTTGACCAAGTATCCCGACCAGCCGCGCGCCTGGTTTGGCATGGGCGTGGTCGCGTACATGAATCACGATGCCGCCCGGGCCAAGCAAGTCTTTGGCCGATTAACCAGCGGAGACCACGCGGCCACGGGCGACCCCCGAGTGCTGGCCTGGTCGCACGTTTACCTGGCGCGGCTTTATGATTATGAAGGGCACGCCACCGAGGCGAAGGCCGAGTACGAATCGGCTCTGGCTGTCGAGGGCGGGCCGGAGGAAGCCAAGCGGGCAGCACAAAAGGAACTCGCCGCATCTGCAAACGACAAGCCCACGTCGCAGCCATAGACAGATTTTCATAGGCTTCTGCGGCGGGAGATGACAAGGGACAACGAAACATGAGGGACCGGTTGGCTTCGGATGTGCGCTCGTTGGAGCAGGGATGCTTTGCGCGGGAGCGGCTTGCCGTGCGCAAACTCCTCTTCCGGCGGCGGCTCGCGCGGGATGGCGGGCGCTGCCCCATGAGCGGGACACCGGACGTGACACTTCGACGAAGTGCGAATTGTCCGGGAACCTGCAGTCCATTTGTAAAGGAAGTGTAGAGATCGCTGGCCAGCAGAGTGTCGCGAGGTAGGTTTGCGATTGCCGAATGGTACCCTTAAGCGGATAGGGAACAAGACCGAATAGGAGAAATGGTATGAGCAGGAAATCGAATCTTTGGTTGGAAGCAGTGACCCTAGCTGGATTCTTGATCGGCTCTTGCGGTCTGGCGATGGCGCAGGGCAGCCAGGGCTCGCAAAGCGGCCAGGGCAGCCAGAGCCAGCCGCCGGCCCAGTCTACCGACAAATCCAAGACGCCGGACGTCGCCCCGCTGTCTTTGGACAGCGCGCCGCCTCCGGTGAACGCCGAAGAAGATGCGGCCTTCAAGGCATTCCAAGCTGTTCCGATAAGCGACGTAAAACAAAAGATCCAAACGGGCGAGGCTTTTCTCCAGAAATACCCCGAGACGCGCTACAAGCCCGGCGTGTACGCGCCGTTGGTGTTTGCTTACTTGCAAGACGGCCAAGTGCAGAAAATGGAGGAATACGGGGAAAAGGAAATTGCGCTGATGCCCAATGACGTGTCCACGCTCGCGCTCATGGCGCAGACGCTTCCGCGCAGAATCAATTCGACGACTCCGCAGGCAGAAGCAACCCAGTTGCTCGCCAAAGCGGAACAGTACTCAAAACAGGCGATCGAGATCGCTCCCACGCTTCCAAAGCCGGCGAACATGACGGATGAAGCGTTTGCCTCGGCGAAAAATCAGGACCTGGCCATGGCCCACAGCGGTCTGGGGCTGGTCTATATTCGGCGGGGGAAAAACGCCGAGGCCGTCACCGAGCTCGCTGAAGCGGTGAAAGTGGATCCGAATCCCGACCCCGTCAACTACTACCTGCTCGGGATGGCCAACAAAAGCACCTCGCATTTCGACGACGCCGTCACCGCTTTCAATAAGTGTGCGGCCCTGCCGGGCCAGTTGCAGGCCGTTTGCAAATCGCAGGCGGACGACACCAAGAAGAAGAGTACTACGGAGCTGAGCGCGCCAAAGTAAGCAGGCCGGCGTGACCGAATTATGCAGCAGGCGATGCGGAATGCCGACGCGGCGTTGGAGGAACGCCTCGGTTACAAGTTCTCGAATCGAGAGCTGCTCGATCGAGCATTGATCCACAGTTCGGCGATCCCCGAGTTACGCGGAGCCAGTGGGGATGCACCCGGGGATTCCACACCTCCGTCCGACAACGAACGACTGGAATTCCTCGGCGACGCGGTCCTCGAACTGCTCGCCAGCGAATATCTCCTCGCCGCTTTTCCGGAGTGGTCCGAGGGCCAGCTTTCCAAAAGCCGGGCGCGCATCGTGAACGCAAGTGCGCTGGAGGCGGCCGCCCGGCGCTTGCGCCTAGGAGAGCACCTCCGCTTGGGACGAGGGGAAGAAAAAACCGGCGGGCGTGAGAAGCAAACGCTGCTCGCCGATGCCTTCGAAGCCGTGGTGGCAGCCGTTTATCTGGATTCCGGGCTCAGTGCCGCCAGGGCATTGTTGCAGCGGGTTCTGTTCGAGCAGGCGCTTGAAGAACGCGGTGAGCGCATCGCTGAATCGGACCGCAAATCGGCGCTACAAGAATTCCTGCAAGGGCGAGGGCAGGCGCCGGCAGAGTATCGCCTGGCTGGAGAAAGCGGGCCGGATCATCAAAAAACATTCCAGATCGAAGTCTGGATTAGCGGGGAATGCATGGCGAGGGGCGAGGGCAGCACGAAAAAAGAGGCGGAGCAGCAGGCTGCTCGCAGCGCCCTGGAACAACTCGAACGGACAGGAGTGAAAGGCTGAGACGGAATGCCCGAGCAAACACTGGCTCCCATCGAGGAACAAACGCCGGCGGCTAAGCCCGAACAGCGCCGCGCGCGCCGGGAAGAGACTACTTTTTCCGAGTATCTGGAGTCGCTGCTGGTCACCGTGATTCTGGCTCTGTTCGGCACCACCTTCATCGTGCAGGCCTTCAAGATTCCTTCTGCATCGATGGAAGGGACGCTGCTGATCGGGGACCACTTGTTGGTCAACAAGTTTATTTTTGGCGGCACCGGCGCCTGGTATGACAAATTCCTGCCGTACCGCTCGCTCCAGCGCGGCGACATCATCGTTTTCAAGTTCCCTTATCAGGAGCACCAGCATTTTGTGAAGCGCGTGATTGGCTTACCGGGAGACCGTGTGAAGGTCGTGGATCAGACGGTCTACGTCAACGGCAAGATGTTGAACGAGCCTTACGTCGTCCACGACCCCTTGGCCCGTTATGATCCGTTGAACTACAACTTTCCGCCGCCGCCAAGTCAGATGATTGCGTCACAACTTCAGTCGGAATGGGCCCAGGAAATGAGAAAATTTGTGAAGGGCGGCGAGATTGTTGTGCCGCCAGGGAAGTATTTCGCCATGGGGGATAATCGCGATCAGAGCTGGGATAGCCGTTTCTGGGGCTTCGTGGACCGCAGCGCCATTATGGGGCGGCCTTTCTTGATCTATTGGTCGGTCGAGGCGAAGAGCAGCGATTACACCGGGGAAAGCACGTTTTGGTCGAGGCTGGAAGGGGTATTCGATACGCTCGCGCACCTGCCTTCGCGCACCCGATGGAGCCGCATGCTTCATACCGTGCATTAGCGACAGACCGGCTTTTGCCGTCGTGCCGGGCGCTACCTTTTTGGGCTAGAGTTCCTTAAACTTCCGAACCGCATGGGCAAACTCAGAAAATGGTGGAAGGCGGGCCTGGCCACCGTCTTGGCGGTTGTTGCCTTGCAGGTGGCCGTCTCCTTCCTGGTGCGGACGCACCGCGTGCACGCCTACCTCACCGCGCATCTCGAACGGGCTTTCGGACGGCCTGTGGAGGTAAGCACTTTTGCTGCTCGCATCTTCCCAAGCCCGCAACTCTACGCCGACGGAGTTACGGTGGGCGAAGACCCCGGATTCGGCTACGAATATTTCCTTCGCGCTGAGCATCTGAGCGCCGGCTTGCGATGGACGGGCCTGCTCGGTGGCCATTTCGAATTTGGCACCTTGTCCTTCAGCAGGCCAAGCCTCACTTTGGTGCGCAACTTTGAGGGGCGATGGAACCTCGAGCGCTGGCTTCCTCGGGCGAAGAACGCTTCCCCGCAAGGACCATCCATTTACGGGCCGCCCTCCCCGGTCCCTCCGGTGAACCACCTTCAAAGGATCGAATTCGACGAGGGGCGCATCGATTTCAAGAATCAAGAGGAGAAACTTGCTTTCGCCTTCACGGGAGTTTCCGGCAGCGTCGAACAAGTCTCTCCTGGCCGTTGGGAACTTCAACTCGAAGCCCAGCCATGGCGCAGCGGGGTTCTCCTACAATCGACCGGAATCATTCGCGTGCACGGGGACCTGGCCGGGACCTCCACGCGCTTACAGCCTGCGGAAATCACCTTGCGCTGGGGCGAGGCTTCTCTCGCCGATGTCTTCCGCCTTCTCCACGGTCAGGATTACGGCGCCCGTGGTCTGTTTACCTTCGATGCCACGGCGAAGAGCACTGCGTCTTCTGACGACGCCCCGGGCGATTGGACCTATTCCGTCGAGGCACGCGCGGGGAGAATTCACCGCTGGGATTTGAGCGAGCGGGCCGACAATCCCGGCTTGCATGTGGACGCGAGCGGACGATGGAACGTCGCAACAGGGATTTTCGTTGCCGATCAATTCTCGGTCGAAGGATTGCGCTCGAACCTGCGCGGAAAGTTCCGCTATGCCTCGAAAAGCGCAACCCCTATGGAATTGCGCCTGGACTCGATGGGTGTTCAGGCTTCGGACTTGCTGGCCTGGTATCGCGCCTTTCATCCCGACGTCGCCGAAGGTGTCACTGCCGACCAGTATTTTACCGGAGGCATGATTCTGCATGGCTGGCCGCTCTCCATCGAATCTGCGGCCCTCTCGAGCAACGGCGGCACGGTGAAGGTTCCGGGATTAGCCGAGCCCCTGCGAATTGGTCGCGTCAACGGCGGCCGCGAGCGGTCGCGCATTGCCATCGGCCCCGTGCGTGTGGCACTCGGTGGTGATCCTCGCGAAGTCATCGCGCCGAAGCGGCGCCGCGCCGCGCCGGCGGTCGAGAATGCCGCGGATCTGACCTTTACGCAGGATTTGAAGACCGACTACGGAGGCATCAGCATCGAGGGAAATATTTCCAAGGTCGAAGATTTTCTGAAGTTTGCGGCTTCCCTGGGCCGGCAGATCAATCACGGATGGGAATTGACCGGTGAGGCCAGCGTGGTGACCCAGTGGGCTTGGAAGGAGCCCTTCCACGGGCGCTGGAATGGGTCGGTCACGATAAACGAGGGCTCGCTCACCGTTGCGGGCTTGAACCAGCCACTGAGTCTAGCGGAAGCGAGCTTGGGCTGGAACCAAGGGCGGCGCGCGGCCCGTCTGCTGAGAGTTGCGGGCTTCGGCGGGAATTGGGCGGGAGCGATAGAAGAAGGGCCTAAGACCGATCAAGATACCGCCCCCAATTGGAAATTCGATCTGAACGTGGACCACTTGAATGCCGCTGAGCTGGATCGCTGGGTGGGGCCACGCGCGCGGCCGAACTGGCTCGAGCGGTTGCTGTATTCCTTTTTGGGAGAAGTTAGTGCGGCAGCGCCCGCCAGCGAACTGGTGCGGCGCGTCACCGCCGAGGGCCGCCTGCGCATCGCTCGCTTGACGGTTGAAAAGCTGAAACTAGAGAATGTTGTGGCCCAGGGCTCGCTGCGGGATTTGAAACTGGACGTGCGGAATTCCGACGCGGAATGGGCAGGTGGCCGGGTCCGGGCAGAAATCAATGCCAGTTTCTTGCCACGCCCGAGTTACGAAATCAGAGCCGAGCTAGAACACGTCAATCTTGCGAAATTGCCGGGAACGGAGCGGCTGACGGACCGTTTGAGCGGCACCGCTTCCGGAAACCTGCAATTGAAGACCGCAGGGGTTGGGCGCGAAGAATTGCTCCGGAATCTGGATGGGAGCGGCTTAGTGAATCTGAAACAAGTCGAGCTCAACGGCTTGGACTTGCCGGCCAGCATCGCAGACGGCGCTGCTCACTCGGGGACTTCCCGATGGCCCGCGGGCGAATGCGCCTTTCTAATCCACAATCGCGGCATCGTCTTGCAATGGCTCGAGCTGACTGCGGCTCTTGAGCAAACTTCCGTCGAAGGTACGCTGAGTTTTGGGTGGGACGCGGATTTGAGTGTTTCTATGCAGCCCCGGGTGCCCGCCAAAGCAAAACCAAAAAAAGCTTCCGCCAAAAGGCATGTCCTGAAAGTCTCCGGGCCCCTCGATGAACTCCGTCTGAGGGTAGAGAATACTCCAGAACCGCAAGTCGTAAATTGAGTTTTTGCGCATTCTCGCTTTTCTGTGCCGTGTGCGGCAGTCACTAGGATTAAAGGAGGATACGAATGAAGCGTTCTGCCCTGGCGGTGGCCCTGCTTGCCTTTGTCTTTTGCGCGAGCACAAGAGCGCAGAAGCCGTTCACGCTCGAACAGGTCCTGAGTGCGCCTTTTCCATCGGACTTGACGGCGGCGAAGGGCAGCAATCGCGTGGCTTGGGTTTTTGATCAGCAGGGCAGGCGAAATGTCTGGGTCGCCGAAGCGCCAGGATTTGCCGCTCGGCAGCTCACAAAATACAACGAGGATGACGGCCAGGAAATTTCTGCTCTGAGCTTTTCCTCCGGTGGAAAGGCGCTCCTGTATGTCCGCGGGGGCGATAAGAACTCGGCGGGACAGGTGCCCAATCCCACCAGCAATCCGGCCGGTGCGGAACAAGCGGTCTGGACGGTACCCTGGGAGGGCGGCGAGCCGAAGCGCATCGACGCGGGCCACTCACCCCAGGCTTCTTCGCGCGGAACCATTGCCTACGTGAAAGACGCGCAAATCTGGCTCGCGCCGCTCGAGGGCTCGGAGAAGCCCCAGCAACTTGTCGTGCGCGGACGTAATTTTGATCCGCGCTGGTCGCCGGATGGCGGCGAACTCGCGTTTGTCTCGGTGCGCGGCGACCACAGCTTTGTCGCGTTGTACGATGTGGCGACGAAATCCATTTCTTTCCTTGCGCCGACGGTGGATTCCGACAGCGACTTTGTCTGGTCCCTCGACGGCAAACGCATCGCGTTTGTGCGCCGGCCGGCGCAGGAGCGCGACGCCCCGCAAGGCTTTTTCATCGCCCCGGATACGCCGAACCCCTGGGCCATCTGGATTGCCGATGCCGCCACGGGCTCCGCAAAACCGATATGGCATAGCAGCCGAACGCCCCAGGGCTCATTTCCCTACATGGCCGATGATACCGGCGGCGGCGTGCTGAACTGGGCTGCCGACGATCAACTGTTGATGGCCTCGGAAGAAGATGGCTGGCAGCATTTGTACGCGCTCTCGGCCGGCGGTGGCACGCCCAGGCTGCTGACGCCCGGCAATTGCGAAGTGGAGCAGTGGTCCTTCACTCCCGACCAAAAGACGGTTCTATTCAACTCCAATTGCGGCGACGTCGATCGCCGCCACGTCTGGAGCGTAGCCATGGCCGGTGGCAGCCCGGCGCAACTCACTTCCGGGAACGGAATAGAATGGAACCCGGTGGTCCTCCACGATGGCCGTACCGTGACGTACCTCGGTTCGCAAGCCACCAGTCCTGCCCGGCCCTTCGCGGCCACGCTAGCAACCAGCCAGTCGCCCACCGCGCTTGCCCAAGACACTTGGCCCCGAGACTTTCCCTCGAAAAGTCTGGTCACCCCTGAGCAGGTCGTCTTCAAATCCACCGATGGCCTCGAACTGCATGGCCAACTTTTTGTCCCCGCGGGTCTGAAATCCCGCGAAAAGTGTCCCGCGCTGATTTTTCTTCATGGCGGGCCAATTCGCCAGATGCTTCTCGGCTGGCACTACATGTTCTACTACTCGAATTCCTACGCTATGAATCAATATCTCGCGAGCCGCGGCTATATCGTTCTCGCGTTGAATTATCGGAGCGGCATTGGTTATGGCCGCGCCTTCCGCGAAGCGCCCGGGCGCGCCGGTCGTGGCGCGAGCGAATACCAGGACGTCGTCGCCGCCGGGAGATTCTTGCAAAGCCGGCCGGAGGTCGATCCCAAGCGCATCGGCCTGTGGGGGGGAAGCTACGGTGGCTACCTCACCGCACTTGGCCTAGGCCGCAACTCCGACCTTTTTGCCGCCGGCGTGGACTTCCACGGCGTGCACGATTGGCCCACCGACAACTGGGACGGAAAGAACATCCCTGCGGAGCTTACGAAATTGGCGCACGACTCTTCCCCGGTCACCGCGGTGAACACCTGGAACTCTCCGGTCTTGTTCATTCACGGTGACGATGACCGTAACGTTTATTTCACGCAAACCGTTGATCTCACCGCGCGTCTCCGCGAGAGGGGTGTCGAAATTGAAGAGCTCATCTTTCCCGACGAAATTCACGATTTTCTTCTCAACCGCAGCTGGGTGGCGGGGTACCAGGCCACCGGCAATTTCTTCGATCGCCGCTTGAAAGCTGGGGAAAAGTAGAATTCGATTTTCAACAGAGGCTCCGCGCGGACTTTTTCGCGGTATCCTCGATCCTACGGTCGAATCCGATGAAGCGCACACTTGTTCTTTTCACGAGCATGCTTCTTTCTGCAGCTTCCTCCACGCCTTCGCGTGACCAGCGTGCCAGCCTCCTGCCCAAGCTGCA
>DATAIH010000205.1:0-8056 GCA_036262755.1 Candidatus Acidiferrum sp. | reverse complement strand
CTCGCAAGAGCAACAGAACGATGAAGTAGTACATGCCAAAATTCTATCGTTGGGAAATTGTTCTTGGTGCGGGGCCGCGGTCTACTGGGAACGTTCCGACGTTCCTCGCACTACCGACTTGCCGTGAGCCTGATCCATCGTGCCTGCGGCTTGCATTGTTCTTGTATTGAACCGTGAGGAATGGTGGGGAACGGTCGGCAACCGTGGACAGCTAAGTTCTTGAAAGCACTAAAAACGCCAATGTTTATGCGGGTCAGAAGCGATTTAAAAGGCCGCTGCTCTACCACTGAGCTACGCCCCTAATCTAAGAGCCCACTCAAACAGCAACCGTACTATCAGGGAAGACTACGGACCGGCGCACAGTCGCCATCGAGCCAGTTGCTCAATCCTCTGATTTTATCAGCAGGCTTGCTTCTGTCCAAATACAAATACCAAATGCCTGCGACGTTTTCTCTTGGGGCTAAATCAAAAACTTTCGTCGCGTCGTTCTACCGTAGATTCCTTGTAAGCATGTGTTGTTGAACAAAACTGTAAGGGCGCATCCTCATCCTCAATCTGCCACAGGCAGATGAGCGGAGGCTGCGCCCTCATCGTAGTCGTTTCAAATTAAAGTGTTCTGGCTACCGAAGTTCTACTGCAATTCTGGCACTCAGAAGTAAAACCGCAGCGAAAGCTGCAAGTTCCGCTCGCCGCCGCCGACTCCGCCGCCTTTGGTCGTCACTTTTCCGAAGGTTGAGCTCGTCGGGTTGAAGTTCACGCCGCCGCCGCTTCCTCCTCCCCAATTCGGGTGGTTGATGAAATTGAAGGCTTCCGCGCGGAACTGAAAACCTCTTTGCTCGTCAATCGGAAACGCCTTGAACAATCCAAGGTTCCAGTTCTCGAATCCAGGTTGATAGATCAGGTCGCGAACACGCTGCGTAGTGAATGTCCCTGCCGCAGGGGCAGTGAAGATTGGGTTGCCACTAGAGTCTTTTGTGGCGAACCATTGGCCGCTCGAGCCGAACGTTCCAATGATACTGGGGGTTCCATTGACCCCCCAATACTGGCCGTTCACGCCGCAGCCGAAGTTCGAGTCCAAACCCACGCCTGCCAAGTCCTTGGACTGGGCAACGCCGCACGGGTTGCCTGTCTGGAACTGTGTCACACCGCTGATTTGCCAGCCGCCGAGCAACTTGCCGGATATCGTTGTATGATTCTTAAAAAGCGGAAGGTCATAAAGGTAGTTAAGCACCACGATGTGCCGTGCGTCGAATTCCGACGGCCCCCACAACGCACTTACATCGTAAGTGTCCGGTACAACGTCTCGCTGGTTCGACCCATTGTCCATGCTCTTCGAAAGAGTGTAGGAAACGCCAAACAAGAGCCCGTTGGAATAGCGGCGGTTCCAGGCGATCTGCAACGAGTTATACATCGAGTTCGCTACGTTGTCCGTTTCACGTATGGAGCCGAAGCCCTTATAAGGCCGCAGCGCATTGAGATTCACGCCGGGATTCGCTGCGACCGTTGCAGTTGTTGGCTGATTGATGTCCGCTTCGCGCTGCAGATGGAGTCCACGCCGCGCCACATAGCCAACGCTTAGCATTGATTTCCAAAAAAGCTCGCGCTCGACGGTGAAATTCCAAGCCCAAGCCTCCGGGTTCTTAAAGGCTTTGCTCTGCGAGGTCACCACCAAGGCGGTGTTACCGCCAATCCCCGGGCCCAGGGCATCAACGACGCCGTTAGAAACGCTGACGTTCGGCTGAAAAGGCGGATTTCCTCCCAGGAAAACCGAATCGCTCACGCCTAGGCGCGTAACGAAACGTCCCGCCCCGGCCCGCACCACCGTCTTATTGTTAAGCTGATAAGCGACTCCGAGTCGCGGCTGAAGGTCGCCCCATTGGATGTCGGAATAACGGTCGGGAACGTTGTGAAACAACCGGCTGAAATCAAAGAGGCTTGAATTCGCTTCGGGAAAATGGTTTGTCGCATCGCTCGGGAATCCGCTGCCCGGAATGACCATGCCGTTCAGCGTGTCCGCTCCGGTTCCAAGAACAAGGCCAGTCTTCGGGTCCACCGTGCCGACGACCAAGCCCGTCTTCGGATCAACCGTCACCGCTTTTGACTGATCGTACAAACTCGGATCAAACACGATCATGTTCCCCCACAATGCGTGATAGGGCACGATAACCGTGTAGCGGAGGCCGTAGTTGATTGTCAGATTCTGTCGGAACTTCCACGAATCCTCGGCAAAGCCTTCATACATGTTGCCGCGAAAGATGGTGTATGCACGATGCCCGATTTCCGAATACGTGTCATAAAGCCCCAGCGCGGCGTTGGCGAGGGCCACTCCAGTTCCCCCTGCCCTCCCATCTGTAAACGAAAACTGGCCGTTCTGGTTGTTCGTGCAAGTGTTGCAGGCCTGCACGTTGATCTCATCGTTGTCGTTTTCCCCTGCGCGCTCGAACAAGGCTCCAAACTTCAGGGTGTGGTTGTTTTTGATCCAAGTGAAGCTGTCCGACAGGTCATAGATCGGCCCCGAGGAGTGGGAAGGATACGGCCCGCCACTCAGCCCGGAAACGTTCGACATATTGACTGTCGGGATGCGGTTAGGGACTCGCTTCTCGCCCACGGGAAAGATGTAATTGTACATGCCGCAAGGTACCGGCGACCCGGCGCACGCTTGCGTTCGATCAAAAAAGTTCTTTGTGTCTATCGGAATGTGCACAATGTCTTGGCTGGCGGTTATCAGGACTTCGTTCACCTTTGTGGGGCTGATGGCCCAGACATGATTGAGCGAGGCGGTATAGTTGGGCCGATCGAAAAACTTCGGGGTCCGGTCCGTATTCCCATCGAGCGGCTGGTACTCGAGATAGTAATAATGCGTGGCGCGGAAGGCCAGTCGCTGCTTGTCGGTAAGATTGAAATCCATGCCTCCCGAATCTTTCCGCTGGTCGATCGTATGCAGCTTGGCGTCAAACCAATTGCCGCCACCAAGAGTAGTGTTTGGCACTGGCCACATGTTGAGGATGCCAATTCCATCCGGGCTGAGCCGGTTCATGGGAATGACGTTGGGGCAAGTCCCTTTCGAGGCCGGGCAAGCCGGACTGTAATTGGGATTCGCCGAACTCGATGACGCCACGAATTGCGTCCCTGTCGTTGGATCGTTGACGACTTTAGGCGTGGAGTAAAAGAGATTGGGACCCAGCAATTCGCTGAAATCGCCTTCGCGCATCGCCACCGACGGAACCAGTAGCAAACCTGCCGATCCAACGGACGAACCAGATTCCACGAAGTGGTATTTCAGCCACTCCTCTCCTGCATAAAAGAAAACTTTGCTCTTGTTCGTATTGAATTTGCCCGGGATATAAACAGGCCCGCCAACGTTAAATCCAAATTGATTGTAGTTGAAGGGCGCGGTGACATGAGTCGTTAGCGGGTTGGCATTGCGCGTCCAGGTGTTCGCGTTCAGCGCCGTGTTGCGCAGGTATTCATACGCCGCCCCGTGAAACTGGCTCGTGCCTGTCTTGGATGTGAAGCGGATTTGCGCCCCAGACGTACGGCCGTATTCGGCGGCGTAATCCGTCGTCAGGATCTGCACTTCTTGCGTCGAATCAACGTCCGCCGCGCCTAAGCTCGTCCCGTTCGAGCGCGTCCGCGTCGCGGGAGCCCCGTCAAACGTAATCAGGTTTTCCGGATTGCGTGATCCGTTGAAGTTCGCGGGCCCCTGCGTAAAGCCAAAGTTGAGGTTTGCCAGTGTCGTGCCTTTGGCTCCCGGCACCAACGCCGCCAGCCAAATCGGGTTTCTCCCATTCAGCTCCAGCGAGTCAATCTGTTCTCGCGTGACCAATTTCTGCACCGACGCCGATTCGGTCTGCAGCTGCATTGCCGATCCCGTCACCTCAACCGTTTGCGTCGCCGCCCCCACCGCCAATGATGCATCAACCACCAGGTCCGCCGCGGGATCCAGCTTATTATTCGTGCTCTCAAACTTCTGGAACCCTTGCGCCTCCACGGTCAGGGCATATAGCCCCGGTGGCACGTTGGAAATGACGTAGTAGCCCGATTCGTTCGTGGTCGCTTGCCGCTCCACCGCGGCGCTGTTGCTTCGCACGGTGACCTTGGCGTTCGGAACCGTCGCCCCGGACGGATCCTTCACGAATCCCGAAATCCTTCCGAGGTCCGATTGCGCCAGCAAGCTTCCCGGCGCGCACAAAACTCGGCAAAGCGCCAGCACTCCGGCCAGCAACACTACAAATGAAATACCTCTGTTGCGAATCATCGCCCCCTCCTCACACGGCTTCAGCCAACACTCGCATTCGCGATGCATGCAGATTTGGTTTTACTCGGAATACATCCACTTGCTCGGACAACCAAAAAAGGGCGGCCCCGTCTTTTGGTCCGCCCCCGCCGGGGGTCTGAAAGGGACCCGGCGAAGCAAGGCACTCTTACACCTAGGCGCGCGTCAGGTCAATACCCGAAATGGAAAATTCAAGGGGCGGAAAACATGACTTCACATTTTCGGACAGCGCCAATGGCCAGTTCGCTCCACCCGAGCAAGGCTGCCCAACCCCCGGTGAATCTGTGGGATTGCCCTCAAAATGAATCAGGTAAACACACCCGATTGCTTCCCGCGTGGCCCCCCGCGATGTCGCAAGGCACTAGGAAGTGCACGCCTCGGTGAAAGTTATTGAATTTCGGCAGACGCGACAAACTCTACTCGCGGAAAGCAACGGGTCGTTGCACTAAGCCGAGTGCCGCGGCGCAGGACACGCAAACTGTTTCGGGAACGGGCGCGTCGAAGAGTCCGGGGGGCCGCTTTTTTCCACAGGCTTCTCGAACATCGAAAGCCGATGGCACGCAAAACGGGCGGAGATCGAGTCGATTACCGAAATCGGCGCGGAACCGAACGAGTCAGCGAGGGCAGCGGCTGGCCGCAAGCGGCAGCCTTTGTACGGACGGCGTCTCTTTCTGATTCGTCGCCGAGCCGTCCGCTCGTCAGTTGCGCAAAGTCAACCCCTTGACTGGCGCGCGGTCGAGCGTCAGGTCAGAACGACTTGGCGAGTGCTGGGGCGGCCCTTACGCTTCCACTCGTAATCCTTGCGCAGTTTCGCTTGGTGCTTTTTCACCTGAGCTTCCAGGTCGCTGAATGCCTTCTTGCAGCTTGTGCGCACCGCGGCGGCTTCGCCGGTGGCGCGCAGGGTCCCCGACGGCAGCGAAAGCGTCAGGGCGCAGGAAAGTTCCTGCGTGCGGGGGTTCACGGAAAACCCGCCATGCAGTTGGACCAGGTCGGGGGAGTAGCTCTTCAGCAGTTTCTGCAGCTTGGCAACGCGGCGCTCGACTTCAACTTCCACCGGCTTGTGCGATTCGACATGCTTGTAATTGATGGAGAGTTTCATGTTTGCACCTGTAGAACTTCTTCGGAAGGGGCAGGCGAACGGGGTTTCGCAAGTTGGACCGCATTACGCACAGGATAGCAGCCTGTTACCGCCGGGGCAACGGCGTCCGTCGCCTCGCCTCCGGCTTTGTGTCACGCGCGGTGCCAGCGCCCAGCGCGCTGATATCACCAAACGGAATCGCCGGCAAAGACCGCAGGCGGCGCAAGCTGAACGTTGACACTTCTCTGCCCTTCTTACTACTCTGCTCGCGGCGCAACCACCTATAGCCGGGCTAGTAGGGCAAACGTGCATCTATATAATGACTCGCGGAGCAGCCATGGCGCCGAGGAAACGTAAAACCCCACTGCCCGCAACGGTGTTTGCACCGAGCGTGCCTGCCGAGGCGAACAGCGGCCCCGAAGCTCTTGAGGGTCGTCGAGCGCCCGAGGCGGAGGCGGCGCCGAACAACGCCTCGCGGCATCTGTTACGCATCGGCCCCGCGGGATGGTCGTATCCGGACTGGGCCGGGTACGTTTATCCTTCGCGCCGGCCCCGCGGCTTCCACGAAGCCGCGTATCTCTCCGAATTTTTCGACACCATCGAGATCAATACTTCGTTTTACCAGCCGCTCAAACCAGAGACGGCCAAGCAGTGGGTCGATCTCGTTTCCGGCAATCGCAACTTCGTCTTCGCCGCGAAACTCTGGCAGCGCTTCACGCACGACATCGCTTTCACCACCTCCGGCTCGGCCGCTGGGGACGAGCGCGCCGTCCGCGCCGGCTTCGATGTCTTGCGCGCCGCCGCCAAGCTCGGCGCCGTGCTCCTGCAATTCCCTTTTTCCTTCCATCGCACCAAGGAGAACATGGCATATCTCTCCGCGGTGCTGCTGCGGTTTCGCGATTATCCGCTGGTCGTCGAAGTGCGTCACGACACCTGGAACGCTCATGAAACGCTCGTGCTGCTGCACGAACACGGCGCTGGGATTTGCAATATCGACCAGCCCATCATCGGGCGCTCGCTCGCTCCGTCAGCACAAGCGACTTCGCCGGTCGGCTACGTCCGTCTGCACGGCCGCCGCCACGATACCTGGTTTACCGACGACGAAAATGTTCCATCAACCGCGCGCTACAACTATCTCTACCCGCAGGAGGAGCTTCAGCCTTGGATCGCGCGCGTCCGCAAAGTCAGCGAGCACACCCAGCGCTCGTTTGTCATCACGAACAACCACTTCCAAGGCAAAGCCGTCGTTAACGCGCTCCAGCTCATCAGTATCCTCAAGCAGAGAAAAGTCAAAGTACCCGAGCCGCTCCGCCAGCATTATCCAGAACTCAACGAAATCGCCGATCAACCTGCGGCTGAGCCCACGCTATTCCCATTGGACCGAGGCAGCGACGTGACGAAATAAAATCTTGAGTCCTTGCTCGTGACCGCTGGCCCGTGACCGCGGTTTGCGACACGGAGCACAACTACCCCTCTTCACCCTTCATCGAGGGGGCAAAAACGAACGAAGCGCCTCCTACCGTCGCGAACGCTTCTTGTTCGTCGGCGACTTTTTGCTCCTCGTCGTAGCCGTTTTGGCGGCGCTCGGCGCCTTCATCCACTGCTCCTCGGCCGGCTTGCCCAGAATCATCTCGTAATCGGTGAACACCACGTCGCCATCCGCCAACTCGGGCGAATATACGGACTCAAACTGCTTCACCGCAGCGGATTCTCCGTGGCGCATTTGCGCGGCCTCATCCTCAAAAATAAACAAGTGCAAAAAGCGTGTGGGGTCGTTCTTTTCCCGCCACGCCAGATACATCTTTGTTCCCGGCTCATTCTCTTGCACGTAGCGGACAAACACTTTGATCGCCTGCTCGACTTTTTCCACAGCGGACGGTTTCACGCGATATCCCCCGGTCTGGTAAATGGGCATTACTTTGCTCCTTTGTTGAGGTCGCAAGCTGTTCGCCGTAGAAACCGCCGAACGCCTCGCCGTATTCCTCCCTTATTCAAAAAAGTAGGTATGGAAACAAAATGCCATGAGTTTCCCGCCGTGGCTTCCTCTCGGCATCTGCTTCTCTCATTGCGGCTCCGCATTGCCGCCTCCGCCGCGCGGTGGTCCGGTTGGGTTCTTCCTTTGCGCTGTGAATCCAAGAGGCCCGCGGGCTGGAAGCCAACGCTACAAAAGCGCACGGAATATCGCGCTCCTAGCCGAGAGCAGAGCCGACCCACCGCTTCGTTGTTACTCAGGGCAAAACGTCGGCTGCTACCAAGGCGGGCCGAGAGTATAATCGGCCCATCATGACCATGACACGAAGAGATACCCTTGTGGGAGCGATTGCCTTGTTGTGTGAACTGGGCGCGGCCGAGGCCCAGGCACGAAGCGGAATGACGGGTCAGCCGCCTCCCGGACGGAACGGGCCTCCGCCAGGGTCAGGTTCTCAAGTGCAGCGGGCAGCCCAAGCTGAGGCTCATGCGCGCTCGCAGGCAACTCAGTCCGCCGAGCGCGCCGGAGTGGATCTCGTGTTTAAGCATGACTTGCCGAACATCGCGATGGACGACTGGGAAGTGACTGTCAGCACGGTGGATTACCCGCAGGTAGGGTGGGCAAAGTGCATCACCACGCGGGGTTTGTGTTGGCCTATGTGCTCGAAGGAAACGTGGTCACCAAGGTTTCCGGGCAAGAAGAGAAAACCTACCGGCCGGGAGAAATGTTCTTC
>DATAIH010000204.1:0-1964 GCA_036262755.1 Candidatus Acidiferrum sp. | reverse complement strand
GCTCGCGGTATTCGGCGATCGATTGGGGATCATCCTTAAGATCTAGCCCGACTTTCGCAAATCTGACAATATAATCTGGGCCAAAGGAGCCTGCGGGCCTTGCTGGCACGCTTTTCGCTTGACAGGATCTTCCAAAAATGTCTAGATGAAAGAAATGAACATTTTTGAAAGAGTAATCGGCGGGCGACGCTACAGAATCGCGTCACAGTCGGTGTGGGATCCCGCTCGGCAGCGGCCCTTCGCGCGGCAAGCCGTCCTCGGTCCAGCAGATCCGCCGCCGGTTGCCGATTTGGGATCGGTGCACACCACCGGTACCCAACGGGTTGGTGACGTGGGCGCGCTAGTATGGGTTGCCGAGCAACTCGATTTGGTCAGGCTCATCGATCAGGCGTGTGCGCCGAGCGTATCCACGAAGGGGCCGACGGTAGGCGAAATGGTCCTCGCCGTGGCGGTACAGCGTGCCTGTGCGCCGTCGGCCAAACGCCATTTGGCAACTTTTCTCGAATCGTGCTTGCCACGCGTCTCCTGCCTGGCGGCCTCCGCATTCACCGGGCAGGCATTTCACCGGGAGGCGGCACAGGTTAGTGATGAGCAACTGGAGAGGGCTCAAATCGAGATTGCACGAGCGATTGTAAGGCGGTTTGAGTTGTCGACCGATGTGCTGGCGTTCGACACCACCAACTTTGACACACACATCGCCACCACCACTATAGGAGACTTGGCGCGGCGCGGGCACGCTAAGAGCAAGCGAAGCGACCTGCGCGTGGTAGGGCTGGCGGCGCTGGTCAGCGAAACGGGGCACGTGCCGCTGCTGCACCGCACCTATCCCGGGAACGGATCGGATCAAGCGGTGCTGGGATCCTGCCTGGATGCTCTGGGTAAGTTGCACGACGCCTTGGACAATGGGAAGCAGCGCAGCCAGCGAGCGAGTCGTACGCTGGTGCGGGATGGTGGTTCGTGGAGCGAACAACTGGAACTGGATCTGGATGTCGAGGGTTACTACAGCTTGATCTCGCTGCCGTTGAGTCACAGCGCGTCTCAATTGGCCCTCGAGGAGGCGGCGCGGCGAGGGGCGATGAAGCCCGTAGGAGGAAAACTGGGCGACGTGCGTGCGGCGCGGTTGCGCGCGGAGGGAGGAAACCTCAACCGCACGCTGGTGGTGGTGGAGAGTCAGGAATTGCTGCGGGGACAAAAGCGGGGAATCGCCGTGGCGTTGCGCAAAGCCAGGGAACAACTGCGCAAGCTGGAGCAGCGAGCGGCGGACGGCCGCATCCAACGCGAAGCACTGGAAGACCGTGTTAAGAAGGCACTGCAACGGGAGCATCTGGCGGATTTCGTGGTGGCCACGGTGACCGAGCGTGGTGGGAAAGTTTCGCTTCAGTGGCACGTAGATGCAACGCGCCGACGCCTGCTGGAGCGCACACGACTGGGCCGACGTGTGCTGTGTACCGACCGCCATGCCTGGAGCACAGGCCGCATCATACACGCCTTCCGCGGGCAGTGGAACATCGAAGAACTATTCCGGCGGGCCAAGAAGGGAGGTTTGGTGCCCTGGGGACCTTCTCACCAGTGGGCTGACAGTTCGTTGCGATTGCACACGTTCGCGACAGTGATCGGTTTAACGCTGGCGAGCCTAGCGCGCCAGGCACTGGGGACACGAAACTCCGCCCTGAGCACCATGAAGACACTGGCGGGGATCGCAGCCACCATGGTGCAGGTTCACACGAAGGTGCGGGGGCGTCGTGGCACCGTGTTGCTGGCGCCAACGCTTACCGCCGAACAGCGAAAAGCAGTCCGGATCTTCGAACTCGACCGCTGGATGCCGGCACTTCTTTCATCTATGGATCGAAGTGAGTCAAACCCAAGCGCAGGGCGGGTGGCGTGAAGCAAGAGACCTCGCTTGTGCGAAAGTCGGGCCTAGGAATTGCCCGCCGTTACTGGTTTGGCAGGTCATTCATTAGTAT